>CAZIQY010000005.1:0-67053 GCA_964541605.1 uncultured Syntrophaceae bacterium
AGCTGGTTGGTACATTAACCTAATTGTGACACAGTCTCTTGACACGGAATCCGGTTCTTTCAAGCCATTATGTATAATCTGGCTTCCGGCTTTTACGGAATGACGGAATTTTAGATATAGCGAATCATACATTTGTCTTTCCCTGGCCGATCACCCTGTAAATTTTCAGTTTTTCCGAGTTGTTATCCGGCGCATAATCACCGATTTCCTCGACGTTGAGGGGTGATTGGCAGGCGTGGAAGGTTTTTTCACTGACAAGAATGCCGTTCGGCCAGGGTTTGCAAAGCGCTTGAAGCCTGAAGACGAAATTCACGGAATCTCCGATCACCGTATAGTCCATCTTCTTCTCGAAACCGATATTGCCCACAACTGCTTCGCCCGTGTGGATGCTGACGCCCATGGCCAGGGAAGCGCCGAATCGTTTCCGAAGATAGTCGGTGACGCCTTCCATGGCCTTTTGCATTTCCAGCGCCGCCGAGACGGCATTGTCGGCATCCGAGGGACTTGAGACAGGGGCGCCGAAAAGCGCCAGAAAACCGTCTCCCAGATACTTGTCCACGATCCCGTGATGCCTGAAGACGATTTCCCCCATGGCGGCGAAAAAGTAGTTCAGGATGGCCACGGTTTTCTGGGGACCGACTTTATGGGAAAGAATGGAATAGCCCCGGATATCGATGTTCAGGAGGGTGATGATCTTGAATTCGTCTATGACGGGTCTTTCTTCCGTGCCGTGTGTGATCTTATCGATGACTTCCTTGGGCACGAATTTTTGAAACATGTTGCGGATGGCCCTTTCCTTTTCAGCCATGGTCAGGGTTTCTCCATAGAGACGCGCGTTTTCCATGGCGATGCTGACCGTTGTGGCAATGGACTGCAAGAGTTGGAGATCACCCTGCACAAATTCTCCCTGGCGTTTATTCAGCACTTCGATGACGCCGAGTACTTTCCCCTGGGAAATCAGGGGGACGCAAAGGACGGATCTGGTTTCAAAGCCCGTCATACGGTCGAAATCCGGATAGAAATGTTTGGATTCTTTTGCATTTCTGACGATAACGGACTCGCCCCTGGCTGCGGAATAACCCGCAATCCCTTTCCCGAGCTTGAACCGGCTTCCTTTCAGGATGTCAACATCGGCAATGATATTGAAGGCTACTTTGAATTCCAGTTCGTTTCCGTCCAGGAGCATCAAAGAACCGGCCTCGACATCCATAATGACCTGAATCATGTCCATGGTATGCTGCAGGACCTTGTCCATGTCGAAAGTGGAGGCAGCCAGGGCGCCGCCTATTTGTCTCAAGGTATCCAGTTCCTGGTTCCTCCTGGCGAATGCGATGAGCAGCTTTTCTTTTTCAATGGCGCGGGAAAGGCCATCTGCCATGGCTTCTATCAATGTCTCCTTGCCTGTCAAGGATTCATGCTGAACATTGCATAAAATCAGAATACCCGTCACAAGTCCTTCCACCTTCAATGGCGTCAATAGGACGTTGTGTGATGTATGATCCGAAAAAATCTCTTTCTCAACCGGGTGGGTTAAACTGCTGGTTTCTTGAAGAATCAGGGGCCTCTGCTGTTTGATGAGCCTGTCGAGAACCGTCCCCTCGTACAGGTACGAATGGCCTTTGTTCAGTGTGGCAGGAACAAAGGCCAGGAGATCCACAATGTATAACGACTGTTTGATGTCTTCATCTCGGGCCATGACGATGGCGATGTCATAGGGAACCACATTCTTTATTTCGGATAACATGACGTGAAGAAGCTCGCTGCCCCGAAAGCTTGAGTTGATAATCGAAGAAAGGTTTTCCATGACTTTGAGCTGCATGGCCCGGTCCTCGTTTTCTCTCAAGAGCCGGAGATTGTCGTAGGTAAAAGCGGCATTGCTCAACAGAGGGATCAGAATATCCACATCCTCCTGTTTAAGGGGTTTTTCCGACTTCCTTCTGGAGATGGTCAGCACGCCGATGACGTCGTTAATCGTTTTTAAAGGCATGCATATAAACGATTTCGTGGAATACTGGGGACGGGATTGACGCCCGAAGCGTATGTCCGTTTCAATGTCTTCAACCAGAAGAGGGGCTTTATTGATCACGGCATACTTGGCAACGCTGTCGGCAAAGCTTCTGCGATCCCCTTTTTTTGCGAAATCGCCCAGGCCGATGCCGGCCTCGATGACAAAGACATCCCTCTTTGGTTTCTCCAGGATCATGACGGATCCGATATCGGCGCCGGCCAGCTTCAGGGCTCGCTCCAGCGTGATATAAAGCAGGTCCTCGGTGTTGAATGTCATATAGCAAAGATCGGACAGTTCTTTCAGGGTGGAGATTTCTGCTGTCTTTTTCTCCAGATTTCTGAAACTGCTCCCCAACTCATGTTCGAGGCTCTTAAAGGAATGTACAATGCCCTTCAATTCATCTTCCGCCGGGGGCGTCTGAGATGAAGAAAACTCCGTCTCCATGGTTTGAGAGATGTCTCTGGATATCCGGGCAATCTCGTCGAACATCTTGCGCAGCATGATGAAGCCGAAGAAGGAAAAAAGAAGGAATGCCATGAAATAAATGGGGATGTATTCGTCGCTCAGGATATCGTACTTCATGGCGAAGTACATGAATCCCCCAATGGGCGCCAGAAAGAAAAGGCCGAAGATGACGGAGAGTTTATAGTAGAGTCCCTTATTTTCCAGAGAGAGATTCTTGAGCCAATTCCCGGGATTCATGGCACCTGTCTCCTGAATACTTTAAATGAAATTGAAACCCTTCTGATGGAATAGCTTGAGGCAATTCTCGACGACGTTTGTGTCATAGAGTGTGCCGCTACTGCTTGAAATTACCTCCAGGGCCTTGTCTATGCCGAGAGCCGGGCGGTATGGACGGTGCGAGGCAATGGCCTCCACCACGTCCGATACCGCCAGGATCTTTGACTCAATCAGTGTGTCTCTGCCGGTTAAACCGTCGGGATAGCCGGACCCGTCCATCCTTTCGTGATGCTCTAAAACGATCCTCGCTATGGGCCAGGGGAAATCAATATCTTTCAGGATGTCATAACCCGCCTGGGAATGCGTCCTGATCAATCCCATTTCCATATCCGATAATTTGCCGGGTTTGCTGAGGATCTCCGCGGGAACGGATATTTTGCCGATATCGTGTATAGCCCCGGCCATTCGGATGCCGTCTGTCAGATCCTTCGGAAGAACCATTTCCTTCGCAATGGCACATGCCAGCGTTGCCACCCGTTTTTGATGACCCGCCGTGTAAGGATCTCTTGTTTCCACGGTCAGGGCAAGGGTCTGAATCGTAGCGCCCATGGCCTTTTGAAGATTTTCCATGGTGAGTCTCAGTTGCTCTTCAGCCTGACGGTTCTCTTTCAGGATCCTTCTTTCTCTGAGCACCCGTTTGAGGCGAATGATTATTTCCTTGAGACCGACCGGTTTGTGTACAAAGTCGCTCGCACCGAAGTCCACTATGATATCTTCATAGCTGAAGTCATTAACAAACCCCGTCATTATGATCACATCGGTGTCATATTTTTCTTTGATGATTTTTGTCAGTTCTATGCCGTCCATGAGGGGCATGTTGATGTCCGTGATGGCCACATCCACAAACTCCTTTTCCAGAATGGTCAAAGCTTCCCTGCCGTTGCCGGCGACGGAACACTGGTATCCTGTTAATTTCATGGCTTCATACAGACTGTCGCGGATGGATTTTTCGTCATCTACGATGAGAATATGAATCTGCTCGGTGTGTGTTTTCGTATCTGTCCATGCCATTGTTCAACCTTCCGATGAGCTGTTGCCCCCTTTTTTTGACTGCGACAAGTGAACTGATCAGATAATATTTACGGTTTTTCCGGTTCTGCAGCTTTCAGGAGGTTGTCGGTGATTTTCTCGTGAATGAGTTGCGATGCCATATTGTTGCCGGACATTCCGATCCGGATGGACACCAGGGTTTGTGTCTGCGAGGCATATTCAACGTTTATCTGGACTTTCTCATCCTGTACGATGGCGGTTATCGTACCCGCCGAAATTTTCTTTTTCTTCTCGATGCCGGTCGCTTTCATATCCGTCATGGTTTTTTCACAGACCTTCCAGACTTTATCGATGGAAAAGTTGTAATTTGAGGTTAAGTACCCGTCCGTAAAGATGAAATTACCCGATCGGATCCCCATGGTTCTGCCACCTACGGTAAAGGCTGTGTCGCAGCCTGAAATCAACAGAATACCAATGCACAATATGAGAATTCCCCGAAATATGTCTGACTTCATTTTCTTTGTTTTCATTGTTTTACCTACCTCCTTAAGGTAACTTGACATATACCCCCTTAAACTGTCAGGCCAGGATCACATCCCGCAAGCTCCCCTCGCGGGCGGGGAACTCGGTCTCTGCGCGGATTCCCTTCCTTCTGTCCTGCCAAGCTCCCCTCGCGGGCGGGGAACTCATAAAGTCGAAAACCCAATATTTTACTAAATATAGATGAATATCAAGTACCTGTCAATGTGATTTAAAACAAACGGCTAACTCATGTGAATTGATGATATGTGGCCTGGAGGACGGCCCAGAAACAGGATAAAATTGTCAGAAGGATGCAGCCCGTTGCGAAGATACGATGCATGGATGTTTCATTTTTATTTTCATGGTAGCCCATCAGGAAAGCCAGCCCAATGCCTGAAATGACGCCGCCGCCATGCGCCCAGTTGTTGATGCCCGGTATGAGCAGGCCAAAAATGACGATTCCGATGATCCATCCCATGGCCTGCTTGTAAATGGCTTCTCCATAGAAACCCCCGCGGCTTTTCCCGTAGTAAAGAATGGCGCCGATGAGGCCGCAGATGCTTGCGGAAGCCCCGATGGTAAAGGGAATCCCCGCCAGAAAGGATAGAAAAAATCCCGCCACTCCCGTCAATGTGTAAATAACGATAAAACGGTTGAAACCGAATTCATGCAATACGAATGGTCCCAGTTGCCGGAGGGCCGCCATGTTGAAGAATAGATGGAGGATGCCGCCATGGAGAAAAGAGGCCGACACAAGCGTCCACCAGCGGCCGAACCCCGCGATCGGGATGGCGCCCGTCGCGCCCAAAAGGAAGAGACTCCTGTCGGAAGGCGATAGAAAGGTCAGGGGGTTTGCCGACAATCCCAATGAAGAAGGACTCAGAAAAATCGAGAATATGTAAAAACCGACATTGATATAGACGATGATTTTGACGATATCGACGAATCCTTTTGAAAACAGACCCCAAAGACGGTTCTTTAACAGGGAACCGGGTTTCGATAACCCGCAATAAGGACAGGTTGGTTCATCCGCACTGATGAGCTTGCGGCAGTTGGGGCAAAGCATGGAGTTCTTCTCCATAACCATAAACCTCTTTAAAAAAAACGCATCATGACGGGAATGGCGATAAACGTCCCGATGGATGTGGTCAGGTTGACAAAAGCAACGAGGAGCAAGATGCGCGTAATTTTGTTGCGAAAGAAACCACCGATGGTGGTGACGTCATCAGTCAGTTCAAGAAAGTCCTTCACCTGGGGTTTCCGGACGGTTGCCTCGGTGAGACCGGCGATCCAGCCGGCGGCAATCAGGGGATGCAGCGTGGTAATCGGTGCAGCGATGGCTGACGCCGCGATGGTGACGGGATGAGCCAGAAGGATCATGGCGCCGAGGGCGGAACATGTCGCCGTAATGATGGTCCACCATTTGATCATATTCATGCTTGCCTCAGATCCCGAATAAAAGAACCCGGCGATGAAAAGACCGAGGATCGCCCCCGAGAGCACCCAGCCCACAAGCTTCGACCAGAGGCTCGGCGGCGGGATCCGGTTGATCTCTTCCATATCAACGGCGTGACCCATGTTCTCGATAATGCCCGGTACATGTCCGGCGCCCACGACGGCGACAATCTTGTGTCCTGGGGCATGGGCGATGGAATGGGAAAGATATTGATCTCTTTCGTCTATCAGGATGGTTTTCAAATCCGGCAGCTTTTCTTCCATGGCTTGCAGAGCCAACTCCAGCATGTCATATTTTTTGAGTCTCTCTATATCTTCCTCCGTGATTTGGCCTGCGATGAAGAGCGACAGAATCATCTCCGGAACGACCTTCATTCTGGTCAGGAAACCCATCTTCCGCCATGCCCGCAAAAGGGTGACGCGGATCTCCCTGTCGGCAAGGACAAGGTCTGCGCCTGCTTCTTCCGCCCTGTTAATGGCCCGGAGCATTTCCTCTCCGGGTCGAATATTGAATTTCCGGGCGATCTTTCTCTGAAAAGACACCATCAGCAACTGAGAAAGAAGGAGGGATGTTCGTTTCTCCCTGATGACTCTGACAATGTCCGTTTCCTGCCACTTGTCTTTTTGTCTGATGGCCTCATAGCGGGATGTGCAGAGTTCAACACAGACCACATCCGGTTTTTCTTCGTCGATCAGCCGTTCCACAAGATCGGCGCTTTCCTTGGAGACGTGGGCCGTTCCGATGAGGATGATGTCTCTGCCGTTCCATGTCAATCGGTGTACGTTTTCGTTTACCATGTCTTCCAAATCCCCGTCTGAATAGGAGGTATTTTTATGGTTATTCGGATCGGTTTGCGGCATGCGTGTTTTAAGCTCCCCAGAAGAATGTTCTTTCCGTGACAGGGCTGTCGAGATTTTCCCGTCATTAGCAGCATTCACATTGGTTGTAAAGCCCTTCTTTCCTTTTGACTTGACATGCCATGTTATCTCGTTTATTTTTTCCGGGAGATTCCAATGACGATGAGCCGGCAAAAAGACTGAGAAACCCATGTTTTGCCATTCCGGACTTTATCCGGAATCCATATACTCGTTGCTACTCCCGCGAAAGCGGGAGTCCAGTATTTTTCTCTGGATTCCCGGTGGAGCCTGCCCTCGAAAGTGCTTGTCGGGGGCGTGAATAACCATATGAGGTCAAATACGACTTTTTTCGAAGGCGTCAATTACCGAATACCATGGCATTGATGAGGATCGTATGGATATAAACAGGTGGGCTGAGAATCTGATAGAGGAAGTTTCCGAGAAGTGGGAGCATTCGGAAAAGAAATATGATTTCAGTGAACAGGGATTCCGTGTTTTTGATTCCCCCGTCTATCCGTGTCCCGACCTGATGGTAATCGGGCACTTCCCCGCTGTTGAAAACAAGCTATCCGCAGGGGAATATGATTCTCCGCTTCCGGAAGTGCAGGAAAAACTTTATCATGATTCAAAAATTGAAAGGAAGATGAAATACCTGTTCGAAGGCGTCGACAGAGATGAGTGGCTGGAGAAGAGCGTCAAACTGAATCTCATTTTCTTCCGAAGCGAGGATGAAGCGCAGTGGGAAGGCATGGAGAAACGTGTGCGGGATGATCTGGAAACGTTCTGCTTTATGAAGATGAACGACATTATCGATACCCTGAAGCCGAGGTACATCGTTACGGAAGGACTGAAGGTTTTTGATATCCTGATACGTTCCGTCCTGATGGGTTGTGATGATCCGGAAGTGAAGATAGGCGTCGGCGGCAGAAAGATCTACGCCAGGAGCCGCTATGGACACAGCCATATCATCGGTCTGGCGCATCTGACAAAGGATCGGTATAGCTATCCCGACTGGAATGACATCAAGAAGTATTTGAAAGCGGATTTAAAAGAACTGGAGCAAATGTGCCTCCATTAAACATTTTCGAAGGCAAATTGCTTGCTGAAGGGAACGTAGAGATAAGATCATGATGATTGAGAAGATTCAACTGAAGAATAAACAGGCGGAAGGCTTCGTTATCCCTCTTGGTTCTCTCAATCTGGTGGGTGTGGTGACGGATGTCGGCCTCGCCGGCTGCGGGGCTTTTGATGTTTCGGCGCTGGAAAATTTCAATTATCCGGCAGTCAAGGTCAGATCGGAAAAGGGAGTTCCTGTTGCGACCATTGAAGATTTGCTTTTGGGTATTGTGAAGGAGGCAAATGCCGGGGCGGTGAAACTGGGTATTTGTGTCGGTATGACGGGCAGAGAAGCGCTTGAGAAGATGTAGGATCGGAAAAATAAAAAAAGGAGGATTCTGAACATGACCAAGGAAGAGAAGATTGAGGAGATCAGGCAGCGGGCGAGAAAGAATTTTTCACTGGGATACAACTGTGCGGAGTGCGTCACGGAAGCGGTTTTCAGCCTGGTCGATACGGGGATGTCGCCGGATGTGAAGAAGCTGGCGACGGGATTCGGCGGCGGCGTCGGCCTCTACGGCGATACCTGCGGCGCCCTCATCGGTGCGGTCATGGCCGTGAGCGCCGTCCATGGGAGGACATCCCTTCCGGAAGGAGAAGCGAAGGAAGCCGCCATGAAAGGCAAGGAGCAATTGTATGGAAACCCGGGACTTTACCGGCTGTTCAATCAGATCCCGAATAGAATGAAAGCCAAATACGGAAAAACCATCTGCAGGGACCTGACCTCCCAGTGGCATGCAACCTGGTTGTGCCGCGATCATGCCCTTTTCTGCCGTGAAATCATTACGGATGTGGCAGGGATTGCGGCCGATATGATCCTTTCGGATAAGGAAGAACTCGCATCAAAACCGTTCGGCGACAACGTGGAAAATCTGAAGGATTGATGTTCTAAAGAATGACGGAGATACATCATGTTAAGAATTGAAGATTTGCAGGTGAGGATCGGGGATCGGGAAGTCCTGAAACACATCGATCTTGAGATCAGGGAGGGTGAAACCCACATTCTCTTTGGTCCGAACGGCTCCGGGAAAACGACGTTATTGATGACCATTATGGGTTACCCGCAGTATGCCATCACGGCAGGCAAGATTTTCTTCAAGGGAGAAGACATCACTTATATGCCTATTTATGAACGGGCCAGGCTGGGTATCGGCATGTCTTTCCAGCGTCCCCCAACCATTCATGGCTTGAAGACGAAGCAGATGGTGCAGATATGCGCCAAAGGCGACATTGATGTGAATAAACTGGCGGCGAAGGTCAATTTTGAGGAATTCCTGGAGCGCGACATTAATGCCGGTTTTTCCGGGGGAGAAATCAAGCGTTCGGAGTTGCTGCAATTGATGGCCCAGAAGGCGGATCTTCTTCTTTTTGATGAGCCGGAATCGGGCGTCGATCTGGAAAACATTTCTCTCATCGGACAGTCCATCAGCAGTCTTCTTCAAAGGGATTTCCATGTGGAACCGGACAGAACGCAAAAGCAGATGCGCCAGGCGCGGACCCAGATGGGACTCATCATCACCCACACAGGGTTCATTCTGGATTATGTAACGGCCGATAAGGGGCAGGTACTTTATGAAGGCGTTTTGAGCTGCCGAAGCAACCCGCAGGAAATCTTCAGGTGTATAAAAGGAATGGGATACCAGGAGTGTGTGCGATGCACGATTTAAACGACAAAGCTGACCGGGCAAAGGAAAAAAAGGCCGTGCTGGGGCCGGATATCGATCTGGGGACATTTACGGACGAACCCGTACCCCACCCCTATATGGAAGATCTGAGCAAGCTTGAAGAAGAAGACAAACAGAAGATCCTCCAGGCGGGCGTCGATGCCAGCGGGATCGGAAGATCGGGCACGTATCTGCAGATGGATACGGCGGTTCTTCATGCCCATTCAAAGCATGAAGGCCTCGAGGTTATTCCCATCAAGCGGGCCTTGAAAGAATGCGACTGGATCAAAGACTATTACTGGAAGCTGGTCTCCGTCGATGCGGACAAATACACGGCCCGGACCCATCTCAATCTGCATAACGGTTATGTCATCCGGGCCCTTCCGGGGAGCAAGGTCATTTATCCGGTACAGGCCTGTCTGTATATTGACAAGGAGAATCTGAGCCAGTACGTCCACAACCTGATCATTGCCGAAGAAGATTCGGAGCTTCACATCATCACGGGTTGTGCAACAGCCCCCCATATGAAAAGGGGCCTCCATGTCGACATATCGGAATTTTTCGTCAAGAAGAACGCCAAACTCAGCTTTACCATGATCCACAACTGGGCGGAGGACATGATGGTGAGGCCCCGCTCCGTGGGCATCGTGGAAGAGGGGGGGCTGTTTTTGAACAATTACATCTGCATGAAGCCGGTCAAGTCCCTTCAAATGTATCCCACCACACACCTGATAGGAAAAGGAGCGGTATCCCGATTCTACAGCCTTCTTGTGGGAAGCGCAGGTTCCGAACTGGACGTAGGAGGCCGGATTTTCCTGAAGGAGGAGAATACAAGAGCGGAGATCATCGCCCGGGCCATCAGCAACGGTGGACGAATTATTTCCCGGGGCGATCTGATCGGTGAAAAGCCCGGAGTGAAGGCCCATCTGGAATGCCGGGGCCTTCTTCTCAGAGGGGGTCTCATTCATGCCATTCCGGAACTGCAGGGCAAGGTGGAGGGGGTGGAGATGTCTCACGAAGCGGCCGTCGGCAAGATCGCCCAGGAGGAGATCCTCTATCTCATGGCGCGGGGGCTCACGGAAGATGAAGCCACCGCCACCATCGTCCGGGGATTCCTCAGTGTCGATATTCCCGGTCTTCCTCCGCAGTTAAAGGCGGAGATCGACCGTGCCGTTGACATGAGCGAAAAAGACCTGATGTAAATTTTCAGGTTCTTTCTCAAACTGAGCGGGTAAATAATATTCCCCTCCCCTCAATCCCCTCCCGTCAAGGGAGGGGAACGTTACCCACTTGATGTGAGAAAGAGCCAATTTTTTTAAACTATTAAGATTCCTCGTCACTGTCGCTCCTCGGAATGACACAACTTGGATGTATGGATAAGGTGTCGAGTCATCGTGATTGTGAAGGAAACCGGATGAATCGCCGGCATTTTCTGAAGACGGCTATGATTACCGGGGTAAGCCTGACCCTGCCGGATGTTCTGCATCCGTTTGGAGGCAATCTCCAAGCCGCTGAAAAGGCGGATCTCGTCGTCGCTCGCGGGCCGTCACCGGAAAGAATCACAAAAGCCGCCGTGGACGGTCTGGGTGGGATCAGAAGATTCATTTCCAGAGGGGACGTCGTTGTCGTAAAACCGAATATCGGCTGGGACCGCACGCCTGAGTATGCGGCCACTACCAATCCGGAAGTGGTTTCCACGGTCGTGCGGCTGTGCTATGAGGCGGGCGCGAAAAGAGTAAAGGTTTTCGACCACACAGTCAGCGATCCGCGGCGGTGTTATAAACAGAGCGGAATTTCCGATGCCGCAAGAGCTGCGGGAGCTGAGGTAAGCTATATCGATGACCGGAAGTTCCGGGAAGTGAAACTGAACGGCCACGCACTGAAATCATGGCCCATTTATACGGAGGTCATACAGGCGGACAAGATCATCAATATGCCCATCGCAAAAACGCACGGCCTTTCCACCCTGACCCTGGGGATGAAAAACTGGATGGGCGTCATGGGAGGATGGCGGGGCAGGATTCACCAGAGGATCGACGGAAGCCTCGTGGATGTGGCCATGCTGATCAAGCCCGCTCTCATCGTCCTCGATGCGGTGCGCATCCTGACGGCAAACGGACCGCAGGGCGGGGACCTTTCCGACGTGAAACGGCTCAATACCGTCATCGCCGGGACGGACCAGGTGGCCGTCGATGCCTTCGGCGCGACCCTGTTCGGATTGAAAGGGGCCGATATCGGCCATATTGCTCTCGGACACAGGGCAGGCCTCGGCACGCTGGATCTCTCCCGATCAAGAATCAAGAGAATAAGTCTGTAGACGGCCATTGCCCGCACGGTTTGGGGAATATTTTCTTGACAATCATCTCCATAGCAAGTAATACTTAAATCAAGGTTTAACTTAATTTTTAGTTGGAATAATGGAGAGGCTATGCTCACGGCAAAAGTTTTATCCAAGGGGCAGGTGGTCATTCCCAAGGAAGCCCGCGATAAAATCGGACTTGTCACAGGCGATCGTGTAGAGGTAAAAGTCACGGATGAAGGACTGTTGATTCTTCCCCTGAAGAAAGGGATCACAGACGACTATGCCGGTGTTGTCAGGGGCAGACTGTCTCTGGATGAACTGGAGCGGCTGTATGCTGAACAGCCTGAATGATTTCGACAGTACCGAAGAAATCTTTGTCGATACAAATATTTTTCTGCACCATGCTTTTGCCGCCAATCAAAATTCCATCGCTTTTCTGAAAAGGGCGGAAACGCGCTCCCTGAGACTTTACACCTCCACGCTGGTTTTGGAAGAAATGATTTGCAAACTGATGATGCAGGCGTCATCGAATTTTTTGGATCGCGTCACGACGGATCATATCAAACAGTTTCTCCAGGACGAGGGGAACAGACAGAAAATCATGGAGCCTGTGGGAAAATATCTGGAATACATACGGACGCTACAGTCCATCTGCCTGCAGGTTCTCGATTTCTCGGAGAAGGATATGCGGGACGCCGTTGGGATGATCTCCCTTTATGGTCTGATGCCGGCTGAAGCAGTCCATATCGCGATCATGTCCCGCAGGAAAATCAGGCATCTGGCGACCGGCGACCGGGATTTTACCGTCGTTGAAGGCATCACCGTCTGGTCGCCGGGGTGATCCGACAGGGATTGACATTCGGGCGATCAAACCGGTATCCATACGCTGGCGGTACGGATTTGGCCATAAGAGGATTGCAATGCCTGTTCTCAAACGTAAGCAGACCGTACTAAAACTCTTGGAGCAACTGCGGGGGCTCGATACCCTGAAGGAACTGTGCTGGACGGAGCTGAATTACGAGCGCGAAAACAAGCCGCTCAGCATGCGCAGCTGGCCGGACTCTGCCAGAAACGCGCTGCTCGACGATCCCATCCTGTTTGCGAGCGGCGGCGAAGATCATGCGTTTCATGTGGTGTATTGCCGCCTGGCATCCGATAGCCTGCAGAGAAATCTTGAGCGGCCAATCGTCAGTCAGTTGATCCGTGAGCACCCTTACGGCCTGTTTGTATTTTCCGACACAGCGCAATCCGCCTGGCATTTCCTGAACATCAAGTATGACGAAAAGGCGGAGAAGCGGCGCCTTTTCCGACGGATTACCGTGCGCGCCGACGGCGGTTTGCGCACAGCCGCCGAGCGGCTGCAGATGCTGGATCTTGCATCGTTCGGGAAAGAGCTGTTCGGCATTCCCGCCCTGGAGATTCAAAAACGCCACGATGACGCCTTCGACGTCGAATCGGTTACCAAGGCGTTTTACAAGGAACTCGCCAACTGGTACTTCTGGGCGCTGAAGCACGTTCATTTCCCCAAGGACGCGCCAAAGGAGGCTGACGGGCACGACCACATCGGTGTGATTCGCATGATCACACGGTTGATCTTCTGCTGGTTCGTAAAGGAAAAAGGACTGATTCCCGAAACGCTGTTCAATCAGCGCCGCCTGAATGAACTGTTAGATGGATTCGCACCGGACAATAACGCTGGGAGCGGCTCCGTCTTCTATAAGGCAATCCTGCAGAATCTTTTCTTTGCCACTCTGAACACCGAGATGGACAAGCGCGGCTGGGCGCGGGATGAGCAGAACTTCATGGCGCACAGTCTTTACCGTTATCGCGATCTGTTCAAGAAGCCCGATGAGGCGCTGGCACGGTTTAAGAACATTCCCTTCCTCAACGGCGGCTTGTTCGAGTGTCTGGACAAGGATCTGGGCGAAAGCGCCAGGCCGCGTTACGTGCGCATTGACGGCTTTTCCAGACGGCCGGACAGCCAACCGGTTGTCCCGGATTTCCTGTTCTTCGGATCTGAGCGCGAAGAAGACCTCAGCGCGGACTACGGCGACAAAAAGTTCAGGAAAGTCCGGGTGCGCGGGCTGATCGACACCCTTCAACGATACCGCTTCACGATTGAGGAAAACACGCCCATCGAGCAGGAAGTCGCCCTCGATCCGGAGTTGTCCGGCAAGGTGTTCGAGAACCTGCTTGCCGCCTACAACCCCGAAACCGGTGCCACCGCCCGCAAACAGACCGGCTCCTTTTACACCCCGCGCGAGATCGTGGATTACATGGTGGATGAGGCGTTGATCGCATTTCTGAAAGGAAGTTTTTCCACCGAGAACGCAGAGGCCGCGGAGAAGAGACTCCGGCGGCTGGTGTCGTGGGAGGAGAACGGCCACGATTTCGACAACCGGGAAACCGAAACGCTGATCACCGCGATTGACGGACTGAAGGCGCTGGACCCGGCAGTAGGCTCCGGCGCGTTTCCGATGGGCATTCTGCACAAGCTCGTGTTCATCCTGGGAAAACTCGATCCGCGCAACGAGCAGTGGGAACAACGGCAGATCCGGCGTGTGCGCGACGCCGTGGCCACGGCGGAGAAGATAGAAGACGCCGCCATCCGCGAGCGGACGGTCAGGGAACTGGAACAGCAAATCGTCGGCATCGAAGAGGCGTTTGAGCGCAACGAGCTGGATTACGGGCGCAAGCTCTACCTGATCGAGAACTGCCTCTACGGCGTGGATATTCAGTCCATCGCCGTCCAGATCGCCAAGATGCGGTTCTTCATCTCGCTGATCGTTGACCAGCGGGCGGACCCGGACGCAGCAAACCTCGGTGTGCGCCCGCTGCCCAACCTGGAAACCAAATTTGTCGCCGCGAACACGCTGATCGGTATTGATCGCCCCGGTCAACAAATATTGCGGTATGACGACATTGCCGCCAAAGAGACGGAATTACGCAAAGTGCGGGAAAAACACTTTAATGCGAGGACTCCTGCCAGCAAAGCCATGTACCGCGAACGAGACAAGAAACTCCGTTCTGAAATAGCAGCATTGCTCAAGAAAGATGGCTGGGGCGGTGAAGTCGCGAAAAAGCTTGCTGACTGGGATCCCTACGACCAGAACGCCTCCGCCTCTTTCTTCGATCCCGAGTGGATGTTTGGCGTGATGAAGGGGTTCGACATAACTATTGGAAATCCGCCCTACGTTCGTGCAGACGAACAATCCAACTGGAATCGCCGCCAGCGTGAACAAATCCTTGCCGGTGGAAACTACGAGACGCTTTGGGAAAAGTGGGATCTCTTCGTACCTTTCATCGAAAAGGGCTATAAACTGCTCAGTCCCGGCGGCGTTACCACGCTCATCGTTTCCGATGCCTTCTGCCACGCCAAATACGCGCAGAAGCCGCAGAACTGGTTTCTCCAGCACGCCCGCATTCTGCGCCTCGACTTTTGCAGTGGCCTGCAAATTTTCGATGCCGCTGTCCACAACCTCATTTACTTTTTTCAGAAGGCAGACGGTGCACGCAACGTTCCTAAACGCCGAGTTCACCTTGAGGAATTTGGTAACGTCAGCCTCCTGCCTTCTGATGAGCAATCAAAACTTACCTACCGAGCGTTCTTCCCGGAGGACCGAGAAGCAAGAATGGTTAGCGTCCCTGCAAAATCACTTGGAGAGATTTGCTACATTAGCGTTGGGATGGTCGTTCACGCAGACGAAAAAGTAGCGCAAGGCGCATTCGAGCTTGAGGATTTAGTTTCCGACCGAAGGGATGCCACGCATCCGTGCCGCTTTGTGGAAGGTAAGCACCTCGAAAAGTGGCTGCCATCGACGAACAAGTGGCTTGAATGGGGCACAGACCGTGCACCAAGCTTATTCAGGCGACCAACGTTTCCCGAACTCTATTCTGTGACAGAGAAGATATTCACCCACCGGACAGCAGGTGAGGGACTACGCAGTTGCTATGATGAGGATCAGACGCTGTGCAACCACACGATCATGGTCTGTCTACCATGGCACGGACTGAAAGGAGTTCGCAATGCATCAATCAAGAAGTCGGCGCGTTACAAGGATGAACGCACGCCACGCCCGGATTTACCCAAGCGGGAGGAACTGGAAGCCACCAGCCGCCGCTTTGTCGTGAAATATCTGCTCGGCGTGATGAACTCGACCATGGCGCGCGATTTCCTCCGTGCCAACCGCCGCAGCAACACTGACCTCTACCCGGATGATTGGAAAAAACTCCCCATCCCCGACGTTGATTCCTCCGCCCAGGAACCTATCATATCTTTAGTTGACCGCATCCTCGATGTCAAAAAGGCCGACCTATCTGCGGACACCTCGGCGATAGAGAAGGAGATTGACCGGATGGTATATGAGCTTTACGGTCTGACGGAAGAAGAGATTGCGATTATCGAAGGGAGAGAATAAAATTTTGCAAATGGCTCATCCGGTTCTTGCATACTTGTCCCGGGTGTCTTGCTCCTGCTATCTGTTTGATATAACCCACATGGAAATGCAGGTGTAAAAAAATGGAAATTACGAAATCTCAGCTTATAAAGGAACCAAAATACTGGGGTCGCCATATCGTCATACTTGGGGCTGGGGCAAGTGTCGCATCGTTTCCTCACGGTGACGCTAATGGAAAAAGACTGCCGACGATGGATAACTTAATTGAGATGCTTGGTCTCGAATCGGCATTAGAACGGGGAGGGGTTAAGAATAGCCGTCGCAACTTTGAAGATCTTTACAGTGAGTTGTACGAGAATGATCCTGGATCACCATTTCTCAAAGAAATTGAGGAGATCATATATACTTATTTTGACAGTCTAAAACTCCCAGAATTACCAACCGTGTATGACCATTTATTGATGTCCCTTAGGCCCAAGGATATTGTTGCAACTTTTAACTGGGATCCATTCCTCTTTGATGCGTGGAATCGAAATAAGGATAAAGTTCCAGTTCCGGAGATTATTCACCTTCACGGCAACGTCCGCTTAGCGTATTGCCCAGAGCACCCTGTCTATGGTGAACACGGCATGTATTGTCCAGAATGTGATAGAGAGCTTATCCCCTCTCGGCTACTCTACCCTGTCGCAATGAAGAACTATGTCAACGACCCTTTTATCAAAACAGAATGGGAAGTTTTAAAGAAAGGTCTGCGTCAGGCAAGGACCATAACAATTTTTGGCTATGGAGCACCGACTACGGATAAAGAAGCAGTTGATATTATGAATAGTGCATGGGACAAGGACAATCGATTAATCGAAAGAACGGAGGTCATTGATATAAAAGACAAAGAAGTCCTGTGGACGCAGTGGGAACCTTTTATAATAAGAACTTACCTTGATTGCCCTGAGAACTTTTATCAATCACGTTTAGCAGACTATCCGAGAAGAACTTGTGAAGCGTTATTAGCTCAAACATTTTATGGCCAATGGGTTGAGAATAACCCCTTGCCATCGGATGCTAATTTTGATGAACTATTCCTTTGGCTAAAGCCATTAGTTGAGGCTGAGCATGTATTGGATGCTGTCTGAGAATTTATAGAGGCTTTTAGTTCACAACTAAAGGGCGTCCAGCACGTCCGTTATTGAACTGGCCCCCGTCAAGTGAGTGGAGAAAGTCTTTTATCAGGAGAAGGAGAATCCCATTTTGATGATACCAATTCAAGACACAACCAGTATTTTCAACATTTACTGTGACGAGAGCTGCCACCTGGAGCATGATCACCAGCCGGTGATGCTTTTCGGTGCCGTGTGGTGCCTTCAGGAAGAAGTTGCTCGATTCACCGAAGCTATTCGGAAGCTAAAGGAGAAACATCATGCAAGGGGCGAGTTGAAATGGTCGAAGGTTTCCGCCTCGCGGGAATCGTTCTTCCTGGCCATGATCGATCTTTTCTTTTCAAGTCCTGGTCTCAATTTCCGATGTCTTATCGTCAACGACAAGGCGAAGTTGGATCATGCCTATTACAATCGCGGAAGCCACGATTCCTTTTACTACAAAATGTACTATTACCTGCTCCGCAACATTATTTCCGATATGAATCGGTATGACATCTATCTGGATATCAAGGATACCAGAAGTCAGTTGAAAATTGATTTCCTCCACGAGGTGTTGTGCAACAGCTTGAATGATTTTGACCACAGGGTAATCCGCAGAATCCAGCATGTTCGATCTAAGGAGGTGGAACTGCTTCAACTGGCCGATTTTTTGATGGGGGCAATTGCATATAAAAACAGAAATCTTATTGAAAACAAAACAAAAATGGTGGTTATCGATAGGATCTGCCGGTTATCCGGGAGGAGCCTGCAAACCAGCACTCCGCCGTGGGAAGAGAAATTCAATCTCTTTATTTTCACGCCGAGGGAGACATGCTGATGGCAGATTTACCGGATTTTTTGCCTCCAATTATTGATTTAGGGGGAACATGGGAGGAAATCCTATATCGACTGTATTCGGTTTTCCGCCATGATTTTAAAGAAAGCTCTGTTAGACACAATGGTATGAGGGTTATTTTCGACGGCAGGATCATGCCGGACGGTCAGGGAAAGGAAGAGGGTTTCTGGCATGTCGTTTCAGGGAAGGATACGGAATGCAAAGAAAGGTTGATCGATTATCGCCGGGCTGAGCGCCTGCCTTGGGCAAGACCCATGATGGAAAGCTCGGCAAGAAATGAAATCAAGGTCTTCGATTACGATCATGGCACTAAGGATGTCGGCGTGAGACGTTATGTCTGGTTGGCCGATTATGATTATGTACTTATTCTCCAGAAGAAGAAAAGGGCCATGTTTTGGGTGACTGCTTATTATATTGATTCGAATCGGGGGCGAAGGGATCTGATGCGGAGGTATGAGCAAAGGGCCTAAAAAACAGCGACCGCCTTTCCAAGCGGCCCCCGAGCTCCTGCCACCTCCATTGGTGGATGAGTTGGTTTACATGTAAACCAACCCTTGCCGTTTGTCAAGGACATTATTTTTCAGATCATGAAAGCATACTTGATAATGTTCCGCTCGATTGCGGACGGGATTCGCCGTTGCGACAAGAAGGTTCAGATTGCGCTTTGCAAAGAGGTGTCGCAGGTTTGGAAAGCCGTTGGTTTGGAAGGAAAAGGACTGTTTTGCAACTGCATCGGTTGACGGATGATGGGATTGATGCGCGTATGCCATACTCTATAGAAATATCTTGTATTTATTGGCAAATTATTCAATAATTCTGCTCAAGGACAATCATCATGGTTGATATCGATAAACAGATTTCCTATTGGAAGGAAAACGCCGACGAAGATTGGGAAGTTGCTCAGCAACTCCTTGAAAGCGGTCGAATCCGCCACGGTTTGTTTTTCGCTCACCTGGCACTGGAAAAGATGCTCAAGGCGCTTGTTTGCAAAAATACCGGTGATCTGGCACCTCGAATCCACAACCTGAACCGCCTGAGCGGGTTGGCTGGTGTTGTGGCAAATTCAGAGCAGTTGGACATTCTGGCGGAAATGAATGCATTCCATATTGAAGGACGCTACCCCGAAACGTTGACGAAGCCGCCAACGATAGAGGAAGCCGTCCGGTATATGAAGCGGGCAGAGGAGGTGCTTCGATGGTTAACGAGTCTGTCGTAAAAGGCGTTAGAAATTACCTGCGGGCCTTGCAGGATCAGGGACTGATCGTCAACTTCGGGGTGGTTTTCGGATCGCAGGTTCAAGGCATGTCTGATATGTGGAGCGATATCGATTTACTGGTTATTTCTCCCCGCTTCGATGATCTGCGGGAACGTGGAGATATTGATCTTCTTTGGCGTGTTGCAGCTCGCACCGATAACCGCATCGAACCGATCCCCTGCGGCGAACGGCAATGGATTGAGGACGATTCCAGCGCCATCATTGAAATCGCCCGGCGCGAGGGCCAGCCGATCGCCATATCGGAAGACACATAATCATGCCTGCCCACGACATCATCGACAACCGCCGGAAAAAACTGGTGGATCATATCGACTGTCTTGCGGCGAAAAAGGAAATAAACATTGACAGGAGCTGTACGAAAAGAGATACTTCCAAAAGTACAGATGAAGGAGGACGTATGCCGAAAAGCCTGTCCATCATTGAAGCAAGAAAAAAACTGACGAATATTCCGGAACTTTTTGAGCAGGAGGCGGATCTGGACGTCGTCGCCATAACCAGGCGGGGAAAGCCGGTCATGGCCATTATGCCCTGGGAGCTTTACGAAGCCCTTGAGGAAACCCTGGAGATTTTGGGGGATGAGGCACTGATGATGCAACTTAGAGAAAGCATAGAGGAGCTGAAAGCAGGACAGCTTATCCCGTGGGAAGAAACCGGCGCCGGGGCGGGGCGGTGATGTGGCCTGTTTTCATCACGCCGGCGGCGCAACGGATGCTTCAGGCAATTCCGGACGGGCGGATCAGGGGAAAGATCGGGGATGTCATTGACCGTCTTCGGCAGGACCCGGAAAAACAGGGGAAAGCTCTGTTGGGTGAGCTTGCGGGATACCGGAGTATTCGGGCCGTTGGGCAGCGGTATCGCATTGTCTACAAGGTCGAGAAAACGAGGGTGATCGTCATTGTCGTGGCTGTCGGCCTTCGTAAAGAAGGAGCAAAAAGAGGCATCTACGCCCTCGCCAGGAAACTTCTCCGCCTTCGGCTGACGGAGTGAGGGAGGGATAATCTATGCCTGCCCATGACATTATTGACAACCGTCAGGAAAAACTGGTGGATCATATCAACCGGATTCTTGACTCCAGCGACGCGGCGCGATTTGCCGTGGGTTATTTCTTCCTTTCAGGACTGACGGCCATTTCGGAAAAACTCTCCCGCATCAAGGAATTACGGCTGCTCATCGGCAATACGACCAACCGGGAAACCCTGGAACAGTTGGCCGAAGGGTATCACCGTCTGGAGATGGTTGCCGACGCTGCCGAGGCGGAGCGGTATCCGAAACGGAGCGACATCAGACAGATGTCGGTGGAGACAACGTACAGCATCCGGACGGGCATGGAACTGATGGATCAGACGGACGAAGGGGAATCGCTGGTCAAATCCCTGGTGCGCATGATCGAAGAAAAACGCCTCAAGGTTCGGGTTTACATGCGGGGTCGTCTCCATGCGAAGGCGTATATCTTCGATTACGGCGCCGTTTACGACCGCAGCGGCAAACCTGTAAATCGTCACGAAGAAGGAATCGCCGTGGTCGGCTCTTCCAACCTGACCCTCTCCGGCGTCACCCACAACACGGAACTCAATGTGATCGTCCAGGGAAACGACAACCATGCAGAGCTTGTCCGATGGTTTGAAGACCTCTGGAAAGAGGCGCAGGAGTTCGACGAGACCCTGATGCAGGAGATGAAGGCATCCTGGGCGATAGCGCCGGTACGGCCCTATGACATCTACATGAAAACCCTCTATGCCCTGGTCAAGGACCGCATTGAAGGAGGAGACGATCAGGATGTTCTCTGGGATGATGAGATCACGCGAAGACTGGCGGATTTCCAGAAGGTTGCCGTCAAGCAGGCTGTGCAGATCATCCGGGACTATGGCGGGGCTTTTGTATCCGACGTGGTGGGTCTTGGAAAATCCTATATCGGCGCCGCCATTGTCAAGCACTTCGAACGCGTGGAACACGCCCGACCTTTAATTATCTGTCCGGCAACGCTGGTCGAGATGTGGGAACGCTATAACGAGGTCTATCAGCTCAATGCCCGGGTTCTGTCCATGGGGTATCTCCGGGAAAGGGACGACCAGCCGGTACAATTTCTCAAGGAAGAGGTAATCTACCGGGATCGAAACTTCCTGCTTGTCGATGAAAGTCATAATTTCCGCTATGCCGACACCCAGCGTTACAAGATGGTGGAGGCATTCCTGGAGACAGGAAAGAAATGCTGCTTCATTACCGCCACCCCCCGGAACAAGAGCGCCTGGGATGTTTACTACCAGATGAAGCTCTTCCATCAGGATGACAAGACGGAGCTGCCCATAGATCCGCCCAATCTGAAAGAATATTTTCGCCTGATTGAAAAGAGAGAAAAAGACCTTCCCGACCTGTTGTCCAATCTTCTTATCCGCCGAACACGGAATCACATCCTTAAATGGTATGGATTTGACTCTGAAACCCATCGACAGATCGATCCTTCCCATTTCAGAGATTATCAAGACGGCCGACGCCGGGCTTACGTCATGGTGGCGGGGAAGCACCAGTTCTTCCCCAAACGGGAGCTGGAAACGATTGAATACAGCATTGAAGAAACCTACCAGGGTCTCTATCACGAATTGCGCGGATATCTCGGCAAAGCCTCCCGGAAGGGACAGCCGGTCAAGCCGCCGCCCAACGAGCTCACCTATGCCCGATATGGCCTGTGGCATTATGTCGTCAAAGAGAAACAGAAAAAGGAGCCCTATGCCAGCCTCCACCGGGCCGGTTCCAACCTGCGCGGCCTGATTCGGGTTTTACTTTTCAAGCGCTTTGAATCGAGCGTTTATGCCTTCCAGGAAACGGTACGCCGTCTCTTGACTGTACATAAGCGATTCGTGGAAGCCCTTTCGCAAGGATTCGTACCCGCCGGGGAGGATGCCCAGGCCATCCTTTATGAACCGAATCAGGACGAAGAGCAGGACCTGATGGATGCCCTCCGTCAGGTCTCCGGCAAATACAATGTCGCCGATTTTGACCTGCCAAGACTGAAGGAACACATTGCTCACGATATCCGATTGCTGGAAAAGATGCTGAAACTAATCGATCCCATCACGCCTGATCAGGATGCCAAACTCCAGACGCTGATAAAAAAACTTAAGGAAAAGCCGCTGTTGGACGGTAAGCGGCTGATCTTTACCCAATACGCCGATACAGCACGATACATCTTTGAAAACCTTAATCCCGGGAGCGCGCGGCAGGATATTGACGTGATCTTCAGCGGAGACAAGAGCAAAGTCAGGGTTGTCGGGCGCTTCGCTCCCAAGGCAAACCCTGAATACCGCTTCACTGCTGGAGAGAAAGAATTGATGATGGTCGTTGCCACCGACGTCCTCGCCGAAGGTCTCAATCTTCAGGACTGCGACAAGATCATCAATTATGATCTTCATTGGAATCCGGTCAGATTGATCCAGCGATTTGGTCGCATTGACCGGATCGGCTCGGAACACGATGTGGTCTATGGTTTCAATTTCATGCCTGAAACCGGAATTGAGCGCAATCTCGGTCTCCGCGAGAAACTTCATCACCGCATTCAGGAGATTCATGATACGATCGGGGAAGACTCGGCTATCCTCGACCGATCTGAGCAACTGAACGAAGAGGCGATGTACGCCATTTATGAAAAGAAAGGCAGCCAGCTTTCGCTGTTCGAAGAAGAGGAGGAATTTCTGGATCTCAACGAGGCGGAAGAAATCATGAGGCAGTTGCGCCGCGACAATCCTACGGAATATGATCGAATTGCCGGCCTTCGGAACGGCATCCGTACGGTAAAACCTTCAGCAACCAAGGGACTCTATGTCTTCTGCCAGGCGGGCAGGTACCAGCAGCTATTCCTTTTAAACGCAAGGCGGGAGATTACCTCCAGAGATATACCCCGCATCCTCGGCGTGATCAAATGCGATCCTGAACTGAAAGCGCTCGATATTCCGCCCGGTTATAACGCCGACGTGATGCGTGTCAAACGACAATTTGCAGAGACGGTCAAGCAACGACAGGCGGAACTGGAACACACGCTATCGTTGTCACAGGGACAGCGTTATGTCCTCCGTGAACTGAGAGTATTGTTTGGTCTTAGTAATGACGATGAAATAAAGATCCAAATTAACATTCTTGAAAAAGCCTTTCGCGGTCCGATGACCACGGCGATCAACCGTGAACTAAACCACATCCGTCGCAATGGGATGACAGGTGAACATCTTATGCGGGCATTGACGGAGCTCTATCATCAGCACAGCATGAGGGATTGGTCGGAGCGACGCAACCGGAGATCTGAAGATCAGATCATACCGAAGATCGTCTGTAGCGAGGGACTGGCGTAATAAACTGAAGCTTGTATGCCCATGCTGAAAAACATCCGGAGAACATTTCAGGGCCTTTTTCTGCTGGTTTTTCTTTGGCTTTTTCTGCAGACAGAATCGAAAGGGGCAAATGAACTCGGTTATCCCGTCAAGATTTTTCTCGACATGGATCCCCTCATTTTCATCACGACAGTCCTGTCGTCCCGCTCTTTAGACCACATTCCTTACCTTGCTGTTGTGATCATCATTGCCACTGTATTGTTGGGAAGGTTTTTCTGCGGCTGGCTCTGTCCGCTCGGCACCCTGAATAATCTGGCGGGTTCCCTGAGAAGATGGCGTTTCAATACCGCCCCGAGAAACTGGCACAGACTGAAGTATTATATTCTCATCTTCCTTTTGACATCTTCTCTTTTTTCCCTGCAGCTTGTCGGTGTTCTCGACCCGCTGTCTTTGCTGATACGATCTTTTTCCCTGAGCGTTTATCCCCTCATCAGCTATGCAACCGGCGCCATGTTCGATACGTTCTATGGTTTGAATGTTCCGGTTCTCGTCAGCGTCACCGAGGCCATATACGGTTTCCTGAAAAAAGTTATTCTTCCCTTCCAGCAGCCCTTTTTTCTTCAGAGCGTTTTTGTGGCCCTCTTGTTTTTTCTTATCTTGGGTTTGAATCTTGTGGAAAGAAGGTTCTGGTGCAAGTATCTGTGCCCCTTGGGCGCCCTCCTGGGCCTTCTATCCAGATATGCCGTTCTCAAAAGAACCGTCAGTGAAGGCTGTGACTCCTGCGGGGCATGCGGAGCATTATGTCAGGGGAATGCGGTTCCTGATGAAAAGAAAGGCTGGAAAAATACGGAATGCGTGCTCTGCATGAACTGTGACGACGTGTGTCCGAAGAATGCCGTCCGTTTCGGTTTCGCGGGGGAATCCGCGAGGGCGTCCATGGATCTGGGCAAGAGAAGGATCGTCGGTTCCATTCTTGCCGGAGTCTTTGCCGTTCCGTTGTTGAGGGTGTCGCCGGTTGCGAAACCTTCCTACGGAGATCCGTCCCTGATCAGGCCGCCGGGCGCGCTCGGTGAAAAGGCGTTTCTATCGCGTTGTGTCAAATGCGGTGAGTGCATGAAGGTCTGCATCACCAACGGCCTCCAGCCGACCTTGCTGGAAGCGGGTCTTGAGGGAATCTGGTCCCCCGTACTCGTTCCCCGGATAGGCTATTGCGAATTCCGATGCACCCTGTGCGGGCAGGTCTGCCCCACCGGCGCCATCAGAAAGCTGGACATGGAAGAGAAGGCGAAAATCAGGATAGGTCTTGCCATGATCGATAAAGGGAGATGCCTTCCCTATGCCTTTGCAACTTCCTGTATTGTCTGTGAGGAGGTCTGTCCCACGGCAAAAAAAGCCATCTGGTTCGAGAAAGCCATTGTCAAAAACAGGGATGGGAAGGAACTGGTGTTGAAGCAACCCCGGGTGGATCTTGAACTGTGCATCGGCTGCGGCATCTGTGAGGCGAAATGTCCCGTCATCGGGCAGCCCGCCATCACTGTCACCAGCGCAGGGGAAACACGCTCCCCGGCCAGGCAACTCCTTATTTCTTGATGTCCGGTTTCTTGCCGGTTCGCGTTTTCAAACGTTCCTACATGAATCTCTCGAAACGCTCTTTTCCGGCCTTGCAGATGGGACAGGTCAGGGGCGCTTCCTCCCGCGCGCACAGATAACCGCAAACTTTGCAGCGCCAGACAGGGTATGGCAACGACCCTTCCGCTTTGCCCGGCTCGGGAGAAGAAAGTTGGGTTCTCTTCTCTTCGGGAGGTCTTCTGTCGGGAATGGAAGCGAGCTTCTTTTTCTTTTCGAGAATTTCCCTGGAGATATAGAGGGCGCAGTAACAGGCGCCGTGGTCGTTCAGATCCGCATCGCGGTAATCGCAGGGGCAGATGATGTCCGTATCCTCTGCCCTGACGCCTGATGCAAGACGGCAGGGGCATGCCCGGTATCCGAACCGTTCCTGATTGGTGAGCAAACCCCTGATCAGTTCCATCGTAAAATCATCATCCGGATTCAGCAGATATCCCCCCGCCTTGGCGCCTTCCGTCAGTTCTTTAAGAACCTGTTTGATTTTTTCGGCGGCAATCATTTGAAGGCATCCCTTATCTTTTCTTCATCGAACCCGACGATGCAGCGCGCCTTGTCGATGACGAGCGACGGGAAGGTGCAGTCGGGATTCCATTGTTTGAGTTCGGTTTTTGTTTCCGTTTTTTCCTTGTCATCGAGCAGATCCACATCTACAAAAAAATAATCGACGTTCATCTGCTCGAGCAGGCTTTTTGTTTTTTTGCACCAGACGCACGTACTTAAGGCGTACAGCATTACAAACCCTTTTTTGTCTCCCTGAAAATGGTATATGCCGCTCATATACTTTTCTCCTTTCCGTATCTAATCCTTCAGATTTTTCGCTGCAGCATGATCAACCCTTCCTCCCTGGAATTTTCAGCAGGACTCGTCTATCATATCGCCGATAACGATTGGCTGTTTCCGTTAGTACATCGAAAGCGCGCATCCTGTCAATATCCGGAAACGCCGTCCATCCATTACAAGGCGCTACTTTCTCACTTCGATTTTTTGTGCGCCCTTCATCGGATTTTCACGGGTATTGCTGACGGGCCCCGATTTCTGACCCTTATTGTCCCGAACTTCAATTTCTTTTTGCGGCACTGCTTTTGGCGGCGCTTCCCTAGTCTCCGTTCCGGGGCTGAACAGCATGATGGGGATGGATATAATGACGGCCATGCCGACCAGAAACCATAAAAATTTTTTCATGATGTCTTCCCTGCGGATTCCCGTATTGGTTTCTTCTTCTTGTGAATGAGGTCAATGATCGTAATTTCGGGAGCGGCCAGAAAACGGATCGGCGGTCCCCATGTCCCCGTTCCCCGGTTCACATAGAGACGGGATTGCCCGGGCAGTTCGAAATAACCCGCATGGTTTGGGAAAAAGATCCGGGTAATCAGACTGAAAGGAAATATTTGTCCCTTGTGGGTATGTCCCGAAAGCTGCAGGTCGAACAGGCCTAAAGCATCGGCGTTCACGGCCGGTTGATGTTTGAGGAGCAATGTAAAGCGATCCCTGTCGAACTTAGACAGCAGTTCTCTTTCCGAAATTTCCCTCGCCAGGCCGTAACTTCTTCCCGCGGGATCATCGACCCCCGCAATGTTGATCAGCCCTGCGGCCGTCTTGCCCTCGCCTCTCAGAACCGTGAAGCCACAGTCCTTCATGAAATCGACGGATTCGTCAATGCCTGCATAGAATTCATGGTTTCCCGTAATGGCGAATTTCCCGTATCGGGGTTCTATGCTTTTTAACAGCTTCACGGGTTCAGCGAGGTTATTGATCTGACTATCCAGGAGATCGCCCGTTGACACAAGAATGTCCGGCGCCGCTTTATTTATCTCGTCGACGATCCTTTTCAGGCGCTTCTCTCCGACGATGATTCCGATATGGACGTCGGAAATCTGGACGATTCTGATCTTGCCGATAGTCTCCGGGATTTTAGCGGATTCAATGGAGATAACGTCTATCCGCGGGTTCTTCGCTTCGACGTAACCGTACATGTTGACGCCCGCTGATACCAGGATAGCCATTATAAGGGTCAACAGCGGGGATGGATTCAGGTGGGCGAATCGGCCGGGGACGGCAATAGCCGCCGCATGAACCGTGAATCGATAGAGATCGAGCGCGAGTGACACAACAAAAAAAATGAAAAGCACGCCCATCCAGATATATCCCGTGTAGGCGGTGAAACGGGCCGGGGCGTCCAGGCCATGCCGCTCCAGAATCCGCACGGCGATCGGAGCAAAAATCATGATCGCAAACAGAATAATCAGGCCGACAGTACTTCCCGTACCCAGGGGGACGGCGCTCCGTATCTTCGCAAGGAGATAAAGATGCATGCCGCCGTAAATGAGTATAAATGTGATGAGAAAAAGGGCCATTGCCGACTGCAGAAAGCGTCTCCTCTCTTATGGCGTCCGACGTTTCATGTCTCTTTGAGGGGGCCTGGTTCCGGGTCGCCGGTCGCCGGTCAGAGACTTCAATTGTTTACATGCCATTTGATTGCCCAGTTTACAGGCTTTCTGAAAGCTTGTCCTGGCGTTTTCCTTGTTGCCGGTTTCCTTGAAAGCGTATCCCAGCGATGCATATATCCTGGCAAGGGCGAATCTTGGTGCGTTTGGCTTTAGTTCGATGGCCCGCTGAAGGTCTGCTATCGCTTTTTCGTGCTCGCCGTTCCGGCTATAGGTAATGCCGCGCCCGGTATAGGCTCTCGGATCATCAGGTTTCATTGCAATGATTTTGTTGAAGTCTGCGACGGCAAGATTATATTGTTGCTTTTTGGTAAACAACAGGGCTCTCTGTCCGTATGCCTTCAACATCTGCGGGTCTTCCGCTATGGACTGCGAAAAGGCCTCGATGGCATCGTCTGTCCTGTTATCAAGGGCGTACTGCATTCCTTTTTCAAACCATTGATTGACCTCAAAGGTTTTTTCCTGCTTCGTGATCTTTGCGACAATCTGCTTCCTGTCTGTTTCGTCCTTTGAGGAAGCGAGCTTTGTTTTCAGGTTTTCGATTTCCTGCTGGCTCTTTTCATAGGCATCCTTCATTCTGGCATAATCGTCGGCAAGGCCCTGCTCCCTGATCTTCTCCGCCATGACTTCCACCCTGTCGGGATGAACGACCGCCTTTATCTTTACCCAAAATTTTATGGCATCTCCCGTCATAGACCGTTTCTTGTCCAGAACGGTCACTTCCATAATGCCGGATGCAAGGACCTGAACCTCGTCTTCCTCAATCTGGAAGTTTTTCATTCTGGAATAGCTTTTGACGTAAGTCCCCGCCTGTTCGACGGCGAATCTCTTCGCCTGTTCAACAGCCTTGCTTTCCGCAATGACGGGTGTTTCCCCGTCGCCCATGTTGTAGATTCCCTCTGATACGATTTCCGTCGTTTCGGAAAAACCCGAAACCGGAATAATGAGTATCAGAAACATCATTGCCGCCATCAGCATGCTTTTCATAGTCATGATTCCTTTGTTGTCAGGATCTTGTTTCTGATGTCCGTTTATAAGTAACCTGAAACGCTTCCGGCACGCCCAACTCTTTAAACGGGGGAACGTAATGTTCCGGCAGATAATGAAATCCCCGGAGTTGACTTTGTTGCGTGATCACTGTAAGTATTACAGAAAATAGGGTCAGGTGTGTGAAAAGTCAAGCATGAAATGGGGAGCGAAAACGATTTTGAGGAGGTATTGAAATGGATTGGGGAATGAAAAACCGTATGTCACAGTTGATTCAGCCGGACGGCCGCTGTTTTTTCCTGCCCATCGACCATGGCTATTTTCAGGGGCCGACGTCCTGTCTGGAGAAACCGGGGGAAACCATCAAACCCCTTCTTCCCTATTGTGACGCCATTTTTGTGACCAGAGGGGTGTTGCGTTCCGCCGTGGATCCGCAAAACACCAAGCCCATCATTCTCAGGGTGTCAGGCGGCGCCAGCGTGATCGGCAAGGACCTCGCCAATGAGCGTATCACCACATCTATTGAGGAGATAATCCGTCTTAATGCCAGTGCTGTAGGGATATCCATTTTTGTGGGCAGTGACTACGAACAGGAGTCTCTGACAAATCTCTCGGACCTGGTCAATCAATGCGAGGATTATGGAATTCCGGTCATGGCGGTCACGGCGGTTGGCAAGGAACTGGAAAAACGTGATGCCAGATACCTGGGGCTCTCCTGCCGCATTGCCGCCGAACTGGGAGCACGGGTCGTCAAGACATACTGGTGTCAGGACTTCGACAGGGTTGTTTGCGGCTGCCCCGTACCGGTGGTCATGGCGGGCGGACCGAAGTGCGAGACGGAACTTGAGGTCATGGAATTTGTCTATGACGGGATACAAAGGGGCGCCATCGGTGTCAATCTTGGCAGAAATATCTGGCAGAATCCGCATCCCGTTGCCATGATCAGGGCGTTGCGTGCGGTCATTCATGAAAATTATACGGCAAAGGACGCCTATGACCTCTTCAACAGTCTGAAAAATAAAACAGCAGGGTAGAAAACCATGCGCGTAGCCATGTACTACAATAACAGGGATGTCCGACTGGAGGAGATGCCGAAACCAAGGATCGGTCCGGGCGAAATTCTCGTCAGGGTGATGGCAAGCGGCATCTGCGGAAGCGATGTCATGGAATGGTATCGCATCAGAAAGGCCCCTCTGGTTCTCGGACATGAGATTGCGGGAGAAATTGCCGATGTGGGAGAGGGTGTGACGCGATACCGCGTCGGCGACAGGGTCTTCGTTTCCCATCACATTCCCTGTAACACGTGCCACTACTGTCTGAGGGGTTATCATACGGCCTGCGAGACATTGCATACGACGAATTACGATCCCGGCGGTTTTGCCGAATATGTCCGGATACCGCGGCTCAACGTGGACAGGGGGGTCTTCCTGTTGCCGGAAGAGCTTTCCTTTGAAGACGGCGTCTTTATCGAACCCCTCGCCTGCGTCGTTCGCGGACAACGGGTGGTGAATCTTCAACCCGGTCAATCCGTTCTCATTCTCGGCAGCGGTATTTCCGGATTGCTCCATCTGCTTCTGGCTCGAAGCCTCGGGGCAGGACGGATCATTGCCACGGATGTCAGTGAATACCGGATGCAAATGGCGAGGCAATTGGGCGCGGATGCGGTAATCCATGCCAGCGAAGACATTCCCGATCGTATGCGGCAGGTCAATGATGGAAAACTTGCCGATCTTGTCATTGTCTGTGCCGGGGCGCCGGCGGCGTTTGGCCAGGCTATGAAATCCGTGGATCGCGGCGGCACGGTTCTGTGTTTTGCCACGACGGAGCCGGGCGTTGATCTGGCCGTTCCGATCAATGAATTCTGGCGTAATGAAATCAAGCTGATGCCGTCATACGGAAACAGTCCGCTGGATGCCGTAACGGCCATAGAACTGATTCGATCCCGCCGTGTACCCGTGGAAAAAATGGTTACACACCGCTTGCCTCTGAGTGAGACAGGTTTCGGGTTTCAGCTTGTTGCAGAAGGCGGGGAATCCATGAAGGTAATCATCAAACCTCATGAAGGTGTTTGAATTCTTCCCTGTCAGTAGATGCCGAGCTGACAGCCGGCTGCCAGGGTGCTTCCCAGTTCACGGCATTTTTCAAGGTCCGCTTCTGTCGGATTTCCCCGGGAGATGACGGGGTGACATACGATTTTAAACTTGTAGCCCTGGGCAATCCGTTCGATCGCTCTCAGGGCGCCGGTGCCGTCATTGCCGGCGCTGATAAAGATAACGCAAGGTTTTCTGAAAACTTTATCTTGGGCGGGATAAAACGTCCTGTCAAAGAAATCCTTGATCATGCCGGACATATAGCCGAAGTTTTCCGGCGTACCGATCGCCAGTCCGTCGGATCCTAAAAGATCTTCGACAGTGGCATCCCGTGCTCTTTTCAGAACGACGTCCGTCTTTTCGATGTTCCCTGCGCCATCGGCGACAGCCAAGGCCATCTTTTCCGTGTTTCCGGTCTGGGAATGATAGATGATAAGGATTCTGGACATAACGTCTTTGTAAATATTTTATTCGTACTACTTGACAATATATTCCATTCTATTAGAATTATAAACAAAAGACAATACATCAATTAAAATGGAGGGAGAGATATGCCGACATATGAATATCGTTGTGATGGATGCAAGCATAAGTTTTCAGTAATACAGAGTCTCCGTGAACATGAGAAGACCAAGGTGACTTGCCCGAAATGTAAAAGCAGAAAGGTTAAGCAACAAATCTCGATCTTTACGGCGAAGACCAGCAGAAAAAGTTAAGGAATCAAAGCGGTCAGAGGATGTGGCAAACTGTTCTGACGGGGCTTGCTTCCTGCGGGCAGTGCTTCGTGTGTTCAGATCCTGCATTCTAACAGTTCGTTTGTATGGGGGAAGAGGTAATGATGGGGAAAATTTCTGTTTTTTTATCCTGTATCGGCATGCTCATATTGTTCGGTCATAGTGATTGTGCCGCGTTCAGATGCGGTGATGGATTTGTCAGCGAAGGCGCCTCAAAAACCAAGGTGATTCTGGAATGCGGTCAACCCACTTCGAAAGAAAAGGTCGGTGTCAAAAAGGAAACAAGTGAAGCAACCACAAAGGGGAAAAAAGGCGATAAAAAAGCAAAGCGACAGAAAAAAGATAAGAAGTACAGCAAGGACAGTCGTCCCGCTGTTCGGGGAGAATATGACAAGGTGTCAAAAAAACGGATTGAAAAATGGTATTACAACTGCGGCGATAATGACTTCATCTACGTTCTTACTTTCGAGGGTGGTGTATTAAAGAAAGAAGAGACGGAGGGCTACGGCAAGGGAAAGTCTGATTGTAAGGGCAAAGGTCATTAGTATAGGAAAGCCCCCGCCCCTGCGGTTGGAAAACGTCACCAGGGAATCATCATAGGGAATAATTCCCCAAAGGGAGGGGAATACTTCCTCAGAAAAGGCGGATATTTTTGCCCTGTCTCCGCGATAACTTATTATTATTACATGAGATTTTAATTTTCATTGTCCTGGTATAGTCCTTGCTAAATTATAGGAAAACTGATCGGAAGGAGGTGATACAATGAAAAAGCTGATGTCAATTATCGTTTCTATCCTTTTTGCACTTTCGCTGACAGGCCTCTGCTTCGCTCAGGCTCCGGCCCCCAAGGCTGCTGAACCCGAGAAGAAGGCAGAAGAGAAGAAGGCGCCAGAGAAGAAGAAGAAAGCAAAGAAGGCAAAGAAGGCAAAGAAAGAGAAGGCAGAGAAGAAGGCTGAGGAACCAGCGAAGGCTCCCGAAAAGAAATAAGTGGCTTACTCTTTGTCCGCGTAAAAGAAATTATGTAAAAGGGGCTCCGAGATATCGGGAGCCCCTTTTAATTTATACAATATCGTCATCGTCCCCGACGAACTGTGGCAGCGCGTATAAATCCAGTTCTTTTGCCGCTTCAATGCCGGCCCGTAGCGCCTTCAGGTTGAGCTCCTGTGTGCCTTCGGGAACCCGACCCATCAGTGCCGATTCCAGACCTTCCATAGATACCGCCTTGCATAGATAACCGAAAGCTCCCAGGGCCACCATGTTGGATGCCATCTCTCTGCCGATTATCTGTCGTGCGATCTGGGTGAAAGGAATAGCGGCCACTCTGCCTGTCGGCACCTCCCTCACCAGGGTATTGTCGACAACCAGCAAGCCTGCGGGTTTCAGGTCCAGAAAATAAGTGTCGCATGATGCCTGGTTCATGGCCAGAAGAAGAGATGGCCTTGAAGCTTTTGGATAATCAATTTCCATGCTGCTGATGACAACATCCGCCTTGCATGTTCCTCCCCTGGCTTCCGGTCCGTAACTCTGGGTCTGACATACATGTTTTCCGTCATAAACTCCGGCCGCTTCAGCCAGAACGATAGCGGCCATGATAATCCCCTGGCCGCCTGATCCACAGAACCGAATTTCCTGACGATATTCCTTTTCCATCCTCTATCCTTTTTCCCCTGCCTTTTGACGGTTTGGTAAATTGAAGATTTCATTTCGACCATGACATAAATATCATAATCGCGGTTGTGGTTTTATGCCTTTGCACATTTGTTGATATTTTTCCAGGTAAGACGGTTTATCGAGATCCGTCAGTACACCGATGCTGAACCTCCCTTTCAGGTCTTCGGGCGGCAATTTTGTAAACTTTTCAGAAGGGACGGCGGACTCTTTTAACCATTTCATCATCTTTACCGGGCTTCCCATCATGTTTCGTCGTCCGAATTGAACGTGGCAGTTTGAGAGAACTTCAATGACGCTGAATCCCTTTTTTAATATGGCCTTACCGATCATCTGGTCGAGAAGCTGCGTATGATAGACCGTGCCGCGTCCGACAAACGACGCCCCGGCAACCGCACCCAGTTCTGCAATATTGAACGCATTTTCAATCTGCCCGTATGGCGTGGTCGCTGTGATACATCCGGGCGGTGTTGTCGGCGAATGCTGTCCCCCTGTCATGCCGTAAACCAAATTATTGATGATGATAGCCGTCAGGTCCATATTTCGCCGGGCGGAATGAATAAAATGGTTGCCGCCGATGGCTGTGGCATCCCCATCGCCCATGATCACAATGACGTGAAGCGACGGTTTTGCCAGTTTAATTCCTGTCGCAAACGTCAGGGCCCGTCCGTGGGTCGTATGCAGGGTGTTGAAGTCTGCATATACGGTCATACGCCCTGAACATCCTATGCCGGAAACCAATACCACATCATCCTTTTTCAACCCGGACCGGTCAATGGCTCGAATCAGAGCGCCCAGTACGATTCCATTGCCACAACCGGGGCACCATATGTGGGGAAATTTCTTGTCATGACGCAGATATTTATGGATCAATCTGGTGATTTCTTCAGCCATTTCTTCTTTTCTCGCGTTCACATTTTTATAAGACGCCCATAAATTTCTTCGGGCGTAATCAACTGACCATCCATGCGGTTGAGTTTATCCACACGTGAATCCGTCTGGTTGACCCGCTTCACCTCCCGGCTGATCTGTCCCATGTTCATTTCCGGTATCAGTACCGCCCGGCACTGCCTGAGCACATCTTCTACGAAACGCCGGGGGAAGGGGAAAATGGTGATCAATTGTAAAAGTCCCGCATTGATACCCAATTGACGGGCCTCGATCACGGCCTGGCGGGCAGAACGGGCCACAGAACCATAGGCGATCACGGCCACTTCCGCATCGTCCATCATAAAGGGTTTAACCTTCTGAATTTCATGAAAACCCTGGGTTATCTTGCGAAACAGGCGATTCATCAATGCCGTTACCTCGTCGGGTCTCTGGGTCGGGAAACCACGGACATCATGAGCAAGACCCGTTACGTGGTAAGGATAGCCCTCTCCGAAGGCCGCCATGGGCGGCACCCCCATGATGTTGTCCTCGTAAGGGATATACCATTCGGGCGGCATTGCGGGTTTAATCCGGTTTACCATGTCGACTTCTCCGGCTGTCGGCAGCGTGACCGTTTCCCGGGTATGGGCAACCACCTCGTCGGACAGGATGATGACAGGTACCCGGTATTTTTCAGAGAGCTTGAACGCCAGGACGGTTATTTCAAAACAGTCCCGAACCGTCGAGACGGCGAGGACGATAATGGGATGGTCGCCATGCGTTCCCCAGCGGGCCTGCAATACATCCCCCTGGGAAGGGTGCGTGGGAAGGCCGGTGCTCGGGCCTCCTCTCATGACATTGACAACAACGCAGGGGACTTCGGCCATGCAGGCGAACCCGATGTTTTCAGACATGAGGGAAAACCCCGGTCCGCTTGTTGCCGTCATGCTCTTGACACCGGCAAGGGAAGCGCCGATGACCGCTCCCATGCTGGCAATTTCATCTTCCATCTGAATAAAGACGCCGCCGACCTGGGGCATGCGACTGGAGGCTTTTTCACTGATTTCCGAAGCTGGGGTAATAGGGTAACCGGCAAAAAAACGGCATCCGGCGGCGATCGCGCCTTCGACTATCGCTTCGTTGCCCTGCATGAGGAGGACTCTTTTCTTTGGTTTCATGCCGGTCATGACGAATTTTCCTTCTTTCCCTGATTGCGCTCTTTAACCGCAATGGCAAAATCCGGGCAGTGCAGTTCACAGAAGCGGCATCCGACGCATTCATCGGGATGTTCTATGACAGGGGCGCCCATATCATTCAAACCGATCACTTTTTTGGGGCAGAAGGCGCTGCAAATGCCGCAGGATTTGCACCACGCAGGAATGATCACGGGGGTATATGATTTTTTTCGTTTCGTGGCGTCTTTCTCTGTGGGACTTTTGGGCTTTGCTGTCATTTCAATTTTATTATTCCCAGCGTGTTCAGCCATGCACACAGCTGCAAGCATTTTTTTACGTATCCATCATCATTGGCCGGTAAAGATCACAAAAAGCGTCATTCGGCCCGGAAAATGTTAAAAAAAAAGCAGGGATCTCGAGACCTGACCGGTCTTAAATATGCGGCGTCATTAGCATGACAGGGGATTTCAAGTCAAGGGGGATTTTATAAAAGACTGTTGACAGCCGAGGCAGATTTTGTTATAAGAAACATCGTTTCGCAATACGAAATTCAATATTCGCATCCTGAACGCAACACCCTGTCGTCCAAATCATGGACAAGAGCTTCTTTCAATCACGATATATGAGGATAAAGTTCCCATGAATCCGAAAACTTTACATCCTAAACCGAACAATCTTGTCCAAACGGTTGAAAGGGTGTCTTTGATTCTTGATATGGTGGGGCAATACCACCATGGGGTAAGCATCAAAGATTTATCTGTGGGACTTAGTCTTCCCAAAGGTACCGTTCATCGTATTCTCTCTTCTCTTTTATATTTTGGTTATGTACGTCAGGATTTAGAGACAAAAAACTACTTCCTGGGGTTAAAGTTAATGGAACTGGGAGCTCTTCTTGCCAATCAACTTGACCTCCGTAAGGTTTCAAGACCGGCTCTCAGGAATCTTGTAGAGAGAACAAGGGAAACGGCGCACATGGTCATCCTTGACAGGAACGAGGTTGTTTATATCGATAAAGTGGAAAGCCAATTTGAAACAGGCGGTCTAAAGATGGCTTCGAGAGTGGGCTCGAGAAATCCGATGCACAGTTGTGCCGTTGGAAAGGTCATGCTTTCCAATTTTTCAAAAGAGGAAATGGATGAATTTCTGACAGAAAGAAACTTGCCACAAAGAACACCGAATACGATCACCGATCCTGTCCGTTTGAAAGAACATCTGCAAGTGGTTAAAAGTCAGGGGTATGCTATTGATGATGAAGAAAATGAAAGAGGAATTCGCTGCGTTGCGGCCCCCGTTTTTAACGAAAAAGGCGTTGTATTGGCTGCAATCAGTATTTCCGGTCCCGCCTTCCGGGTTACAAAAAAGGCAATCCAGGATATTTTGAAGAAAGAAGTCATGAAGGCGGCTTCCGATATTTCACAACGATTAGGCTTCAAGGAGGAAACGGGATGTGAACCGAGATGAGATGATCGGAGGGGTTATCATCTTCCTGTTTGGAGGGATTACCGCTATCCTATCTTTGAAGATGCCGCTCGGTACATTTCGCATGGCGGGTCCGGGATTATTCCCTCTGTGTTTGGGCATAATTCTCATGATCTTATCCGTAATGTTCTTGATTAACATTAAATACGGTAAAAAGTCGACCACAGAGGATTTGGAAGACGTGGTTCAGACTCCCCGTTCTACCAAGCAAATGTTGCTATTCCTGGGAGCAACCACGCTCGCGGTCGCTGGTTTTAACACATTGGGCTTCCCGCTTACGTCTTTCCTTCTCATGGCGCTTTCGGCGTCGGCTTTGTGGGAGTGAAGAACAGCAGCCATTTTGGCATTGCGGGATATACTGCGATGCAGGCGGTGAAAAAGAATATGATAGGCATTGCGATCAGCCATACCGATGCATCCGTGATCCCCTTCGGGGGAAAGATGCCTGCCGTGGGAACCAATCCCCTTGCCGTGGCCGTTCCCACAAATAAAGATTATCCGGTATTGTTGGATATGGCAACGAGCACAGCCTCTCTCGGGAAAATATTAAATGCAAAAAACAAGGGTGAAAAAATTCCGCCGGATTGGGCGGTTGACGAAGAGGGCATTCCGACCAGCGATCCTGTAAAAGTAAAATACCTGATGCCGATGGCCGGTCCGAAAGGTTATGGTCTGGCATTGATATTTGATATCCTGTCAGGCCCGCTTACGGGAGCACTCTTTGGAAAGAAATTGCCGTTGATGTACGGCGATTATGATAAACACCGCGAACTGGGGCACTTCATCGGCGCCATTAAAATCGATAACTTCATCCCGATTGAGGAATTCAAGCGGAATGTCGGCATCATGATTGATGATATTCACGATACGCCCCCTGCAAAAGGATTTGATCGCGTCATGGTGCCGGGAGAAAAAGAGTATCTGACGCTGCTGAAATACGAAAAAGAAGGTATCCCGATTCCCTCCGAGACCATAAAAGAACTGCAAGCCGTCGCTAAAGAACTGAATGTGGCGTTTACATTATAATGTTTCAGATGGATTCTCAACGGGATTGACGATTATCCGTTACAAGAATTTTCGGTTCCATCATGTCGCAGATGGCATATTTCACGCCTTCTCTACCAAGACCGGAATCCTTGATTCCCCCGTAGGGCATGTGGTCCACCCGGAATGTCGGCACGTCGTTAATGATGACGCCTCCCACCTCCAATCGATCAAAAGCCATATTGATGTCGTTCATGCGGTTTGTAAAGACCCCGGCCTGGAGTCCGAATGGCGTGTCATTGACCAGACGAATGGCTTCTTCAAAATCCGTATAGGGTTCGACCGTAACGACAGGTCCGAAAATCTCAAGGCAGTTCACTTTCATGGACGCTTCCGTGTTTGTGAGAACCGTCGGTTCAAAGAACGATCCCTTTCGGTTCCCCCCGCAGAGGATGGCCGCTCCACGCTGAACGGCTTCCGTCACCCAGCTCTCGACCCTGCGGGCATTGGGCTCGTCGATCATGACGGAAATCTGTGTTTCGGGATGCAGGGGATCGCCCGATTTCAGGGTTTTTGCACCCTCAACAAATTTTTCCGTAAAGTCATCGAAGACGGGTTTCTCCACGAATATTCTCTGGGCATGAATACAGACCTGACCGGAATAGGCAAAACCTCCGATCAGGCATCTTTTCACGGCGAAATCAATATCGGCGCTTCGGGTTACGATGACGCCGGCGTTTCCTCCGAGCTCAAGCACCACTTTCTTCTTACCCGCTTCTCGCTTCATCTGCCATCCGACCTTGGGTGAGCCTGTAAACGTGAGCAGCTTGAATCTTTCATCGGTCACCAGCTTTTCCCCCGTTGTTCTGTTCATGGGGATGATAGACAATGCGCCTTTTGGAAGCGGCGTTTCATCAACAATCCTTGCAAGTTCAAGCGTGGACAGCGGGGTTGCGGATGCGGGTTTCAAGATGATGGGGCATCCCGCCGCAATGGCCGGCGCGATCTTATGGGCTGCAAGGTTCATCGGGAAGTTGAATGGAGAAATTCCGGCCACCAGGCCGAGGGGAAAATATTTAACCATACCTTCCCTGTTGACACCGGCGGAGCTCCAGTCGAGGCTGATATATTCTTTGGGAAGCCGTTTTGATTCCTCTGCCGCAATCAGGAAAGTCTGAGCGGAACGATCAATTTCAGCGGCTGCATAGACCATGGGTTTTCCCGCTTCCTGTGCAAGAACACCGGCCAGGTAGTCTTTTTTGAGAATTAATTCTTTGGAAACATGGAAGAGAATTTCATAACGCCGGAAGGAGCTCAGGCTCTTCATGGTGTTTTCAACAGACTGCGCCCTGTCAATGGCAGCCTCGAGTTCATTTTCACCGGCAAGATACGTTTCGGCAAATGCCCGGCCTGTATATGGATTGGCAACCTGCAGGATTTCAGATGTTTTTTGAAAAGAACCCCCGACATAAATATCGTATGTATTCATCCTGTTTCTCCTTTCCGTTTTTGTAAAAGTCTTAATCCCGTCATTCCCGTGCCTCCCCTGTCATCCCCGCGCAGGCGGGGATCCATGCAGCCTTTTGTACACCTGGATTCCGTGTCAAGCACGGAATGACGGTAAAGGTTTTGTTTTCATACTATTGACGAAGAATACGAATTCATCACATCATTTTTGTTAATGGTGTTCGACATGAAGTCGAGAAATAAATGACGCAAAATTCATGTGATGTCAAGAAAAAGCGTTTTATGCGTCCGCAGGTAAAACAGGCTTTTTTGTCTGTTGACACCGTGTCATCCTTTTCCTATACTGCCCCAAGCCGAATGATATTGTTTGCCGGAGAGAAGATTGATCTCATGAAATACTGGAGAAAACCCCTTGATCTGGAAAGCATCAAGGCAAGCAGGGGAAGGGTGATTGTTATCGCGGACCGGTGCAAGGGCTGCGGATTCTGTGTTGAATACTGTCCGCGAGATGTGCTTGCCATGTCGTCGGCATTCAATGTGAGAGGGTATCACACGCCCGTGGTGCTCAATGAGTCGAAATGTGTTAATTGTCATTTCTGTGAAGATCTGTGTCCCGAATTTGCGATCTTTTCCTTGGAGGCAACTGAAGCAGAATGAAGGCATGAAGCGTTCATCCCGTGCAAACGGGAAGCAATACCCTCGTAATAACAATGGATCCCCGCCTGCGCGGGGATGACAGTGGTGTAGGGAATGATGACACAGCCTCTTCGTAAGAATGACAATTCATGTTTTCAGGAGATAAACGCGTGGCCGCTAAAGCCGTATTGACAGGAACCTATTTTATGAATGGAGATGATGCCTGCTGCGAGGGTGCTCTGGCCGCCGGATGCCGCTTTTTCGCGGGTTATCCGATCACACCGGCGACTGAGATCGCGGAGCGCATGTCACGCAGGCTTCCGGATCTCGGGGGGGTATATATTCAGATGGAGGACGAGATTGCCTCTATGGCGGCCATCATGGGAGCAAGCTGGGGAGGCGTGAAGGCCATGACCAGTACGTCCGGTCCGGGATTTTCTCTGATGATGGAGAATATCGGTCTCGGCATCTGCACCGAGACGCCCTGCGTCGTCTGTAACGTGCAGCGGGCAGGACCAAGCACGGGGCTCCCGACGCTTGTCGGCCAGGGAGACATGATGCAGGCCCGCTGGGGGTCGCACGGCCACTACGAAATGATTGCACTTTCTCCCTCCAGCCCTCAGGAGATGTTTGATTTCACTATCCGTGCCTTTAACTTAAGCGAACAGTACCGTATACCCGTCATCATTATGGCCGATGAAGTGGTCGGCCATTTGACCGAGCGAGTGGTGATTCCGCCTGAGGGGGAAATCGAGTTGGTCGCACGGCGAAAACCTGCCGTGCCTCCGGATGAGTATCTGCCGTATCGGCCGGATCAAGACGGGGTGGCTCCCATGGCCGGCTGCGGCGAAGGTTACCGGATCCACATCACGGGGCTCACCCATGACGAGCACGGTTATCCGGGAATGAACGTCGAAACGCAGGCGCAGATGGTCAATCGCCTGATCGGGAAAATCCGCAATAACAAAGACAGGATCATCCGGACGGAAAATATTTGCCTGGATGATGCCGAGGTCGTGATTGTGGCATACGGGATCAGTGCGCGGTCGGCCACGCGGGCTGTCCGTGAGGCGCGGTCAGCGGGAATACGCGCCGGTCTCATAAAACTTGAAACGGTCTGGCCCTTTCCCGAGACGCTGATCCGGGACATTGCGAGGCGCGTGCGCGCTCTCATCATGCCTGAAATCAACGCCGGCCAGATGGTTCTTGAATTGGAGCGCTGCGCCGGAGGCGCCTGCCCTGTAAGGCTGGTCTCTCACCTCGGTGGCTCCATCATCCATCCCGGGGCTATCCTTGGCGCCATGAAAGATGCCTTGAAGAGGAAACAATGAAAGTCCGAAAAACAAAAGAGAGCCCGCCGCCGCATCCCCTGGAAAAATTGCTCAGAAGCGAGCGGCTTCCGCACATCTGGTGTTCCGGTTGCGGGATCGGCACCGTTTTCAGTTCCGTGATGGCAGCGATCCAGAAATCCGGTTACGATCCTGACAGGATCGCCGTCGTTTCCGGGATTGGTTGTACCGCACGTATGGCCGGATATATCCGACTGGATTCCTTTCATACAACCCACGGCCGGGCCATACCGTTTGCCACTGGCCTGAAACTGGCCAGACCGGATATCAAGGTACTCGTCATCTCCGGCGACGGCGACCTTTTGGCTATCGGAGGCAATCATTTCATCCATGCGGCGAGGCGGAACATCGACATCACCGTTGTCTGCGTGAACAACTTAAACTACGGAATGACGGGCGGTCAGCTTGCACCGAGCACCCCTCTCGGCGCGAAGACCACCACCAGCGCCCTCGGGTGTCCCGAGGAACCTTTCAATTTCTGCTATCTCGCCTCGGCGTGCGGCGCCGTGTATGTGGCGCGATGGACCACCCTGCATATCCGAAGAATCACGAATTCCATTACCGACGCCATGCAGAAGAAGGGCTTCGGCTTTGTCGAGATCCTCGCCCCGTGTCCCACATCGTTCGGGCGCCGCAATAAAATCGGCAGCGCCCTGGACATGCTGAAGTTTTATCATGAGCGTTCGGTGATTCGTAACGACATCGATCCGAAGGATGCCTCCGTGGACTTTGAAAATCACATTGTCCTCGGAAAGTTTGTGGATACGGAAAGACCGACATTTATGGACAACTATCAGATGGCGTGCAATGGCCGGATCGGCAACTGGCTGGATCCCAACAGAGCGATTGCACCGGAAAATGAGGCGGGTCGGTGATCATGAATCAAGAAAAACATGTCCTGATAACGGGTTTCGGCGGTCAGGGAATCATCATGGCCGGTGACATCCTGGGGAAGGCCGCCACACTCCATGATAAAAAATTTGCCGCCATGACACAGGCCTACGGCCCGGAGGCGCGGGGCGGCGCCTGCTCTGCCCAGGTTATTATCAGCGGTGAGGAAATTCTCTTCCCCCATATTACGGAGCCGGAGGTGATCATCTGCCTGAGCCAGGAAGGCTATTCTAAAAATGTGGGAAGCCTTCGTCGCCGGGGTACCATCATTTGGGACACAGACCTTGTCCGGACGAAAAAACTTGATCCCGGGTGGACCGCCTACCATATTCCGGCAACCCGTTTTGCCGAAGAGCTGGGAAACAAAATGATGGCGAATATCGTCATGCTCGGTTTTTTAGCGGCGGTATGCGATCTGGTGAGCATCCGGGCCGTGCGGGAAGCCGCCCTGTCTTCCGTGCCGGGGGCGACGAGGGAAACGAACGCGCGGGCCTTTGAGCGTGGACGTGAGTATGGCGAGGCCATTCTCAAGAGCAGAGCAAAAAAGGACAGGCTCAAAGATTAGCGATGCGCAAACGTTCCTCATCCCGTGCCCTGAAAAGGGCGGTTCTTTTAATCGGCTCCGGTTACGGCGCCCTGAAGGTGGCGCAGGATCTTTCGCAATCCGGTCTGCCCCTGGTCTGGGTTACGAAGGCGATTCACTTCCTGGAGCTTCCGGGGGGAGTGGAACATTTTACCGAGTGGCCCATCGATCTGGATTACCAGTTCCGTCCACTTTATCTGCAGGTTACACGCCATCCGCTGGTGACGGCCATGACCCATGCGCGGGTTGAAGCCATCAGCCGGGGGGCTGACGGATATCGGGCCGACATCGTACAGGATCCCGTATATGTGGACTATGATCTCTGCACGGGCTGCGGGCGGTGCATGGATGTCTGCCCGCTTCAGGACTCGGACCATCCTCCCTTGAGAAGAACGCCGGCTTATTGCCCTTCACGCGCCCTGGATATGGATAAGCGCACGCTGAGCCCTTGCCGGACGAGCTGTCCTCTGGGTGTAAATGTTCAAGCCTACATGGCGCTTACCGCGGCTTCCCGCTTCGATGAAGCCCTTGATGTCATCCGCCAGGACAATCCCCTGCCGGGCATCTGCGGGCGTGTCTGCCATCACCCCTGCGAGGAGGCCTGCCGCCGCGGCACACTGGATGAAGGGGTGGCCATCTGCGCCGTCAAGCGGTTTCTTGCCGATCTGGAGGCGACAAAGCAGCGGCCAAGGCTGCCCGAAGCGACAAATAAGGAAAGATCGGAGGAGGTGGCAATCATCGGGGGCGGACCGGCGGGTCTCACTGCCGCCTATTTTCTCAACAGGGAAGGCTTTCGTGTCACCATATTTGAATCCCATCACGAGGCGGGCGGTATGCTCCGGGTGGGAATCAACGCCTTCCGGCTTCCCCGTCATGTCCTGGATGCGGAGATACAGGCCATTGTCGACGCCGGAGTGGAAATCCGTACGGCAGAGCCGGTACATTCAATAAAAGACCTGTTCGACCGGGGCTTCCGGGCCGTGATCCTGTGCACGGGTGCGCATAGCGATCTTCGTCTTGGCATTCCCGGCGAGAAGGCGGAGGGTGTCTTCGGCGCCCTGGAGATGCTGAGGAACCTGAACACGGGAATGGTCGCCAATATTCGGGGCCGCGTGGCCGTCATCGGCGGCGGCAATTCTGCCATCGACGCGGCCCGCGCTGCCATCCGGCTGGGAGCGGAGGAAGTGACCGTCTGTTACCGCAGAAAGCGGAACGACATGCCGGCTCATTCTTCAGAAATCAGGGCGGCGAAAGAAGAGGGGATAAAGGTAGAATTCCAGGTGGCGCCGGTACGCGTTGTTACCCGGAAGGGAAGGGTGGCGGGCATCAGGATGATTCGCATGAAACCCGGCGCCCTCGATGACAGCGGGCGTAGAAAACCGGAACCGGTCAAGGGGTCGGAGTTCTTTAGACCCGCCGACACTCTCATCGTTGCCGCGGGACAGCGCCCCCAGCTGCGGGAAACAGATCTCGGAAGCCCGTTTGTCTTCGGCCGCAGTGACAGGATTCACGTCGATAAGGCATTTTCCACTTCGCAGACCGGCGTTTTTGCCGCCGGGGATGTCGTGACAGGGCCTGACACCGTCGTCGGTTCCATGTCACAGGGACGCCGTGCCGCGGCGCGGGTGGTCGAATATCTGACGGGAGCGTTTCCCTTCTGGGGCAAGCCGCAGGACGAGCCCCGCGGCGCGGGAGAATACCTTGAAATATCCGGAAACGTTCCCCGCAGGGCACGGCAGGCGACAATCCCACGGCAGCCCAAGGTGAGACGTCGCGACTTTGATGAGGTGGATCAGGGCTTCACCCCCGAACAGGCGGTTGCCGAGGCGTCTCGCTGTATTCAATGCAGTTCCTGTTGTGAATGCCGCCTTTGCGAGGCAGCCTGTGGTGAAATCGGCGCCATTGATCATTTCAGAGATTTCAGGCGTGTGACCATTTCGAGCCCCGCGGTGATCGTGGCAAGCGATGAAGAGGCGGCACACCTGAACATCACCCATCAGGCGGGCATTTATCGCATGGGAGACTTCCGGCGCGCCACCGACCTCGTAAATGTGTTGATGGCTGGAAGCGCAGCGGCGGGCCGGGCCATGGCGGAGTGCGCCTCGTTGAGGATTCCGGGAATCCCCGAGGCACCGGTTTCCTCCGGATTTGGACCGGATGCGCGGTTCGCGGTGTTCACATGCACATGCAATGGAACCCTGGCACCCCCGGGCGCTCTTGATCGTATCCGGAACATGGCAAAAGGTATGCCCGGCGTGGTTCACAGTGAGCTGGTGTTTTCCGCCTGCCACCCGCGCGGAGCGGAACAGATTGCCGCCGCTGTGAAGCGGCACGGAGTAGGAAGGGTCATTCTGGCTTCGTGTGTTTGCTGTCCTCTGGAGTTTCAGTGCATTTCCTGTAACGATCAGCGAAATCGCGCCCGGATCCATCTTTTTGACAGGCTCGGCCTTGACCGTAACCGGGTTGAAACGATCAACATCAGGGATCATCTTGGCGCAGACGAGCCGTCCGAGGATGTGCTTGTGGATAGAATGCGCGATTTTCTGCGGGAGGCTTTCATCCGCGCAAGGTTCATGGGGCCGCTCCGGCAGGGCGTCACGAAAATCGGGAACCGGATCCTGATCCTTGGAGGATCCGACGTAGGTCTGAGCTGCGCCCTTAACCTGAATATGCAGGGGTTCAAGGTTCGACTGGTTCATAAATGTCTTCTGCCGGGGGGCAGGGATCTGTCGAAGGATATCCGGGAAAGGCCGGTAAACCGCATCGCGGGAAAATCCATTGCACAGATTAATGAGGCCCTGGTTGAGGGGATCAAGGGGCACCTGGGAGATTTTACGGTGACGGTCCGGGACGAAGACGTGCGCAGGCAGCTTCAAGCCGATATTGTCTGTCTTGCCGACCTGAATGTTTTGTCTCTGGCGATTCCCGTGGGCATGTTCGGCCTTAAAAAGTTCTATCGCTACAACTTCAAGTTCTTTCACAGTCCGCAGATCGGCGTTTACCGGGTGATGCCCAGGACGCTAAAGAGAGTCACGGCCTTCCAGGCGGGAGCCGCCCTGGCGGCGCACGTGGCCACAACGGCTGCCGAGGCCTTTCTGAAAGACCACGAGCTCAGTCCCAGGGTGGACAGGGAGCGTTGCCGCGGTTGCGGCCGATGCGTGGAAATATGTCCTTTCGACGCCGTTACCCTCGTTCCCAATGAGCGCGGCTTATACACGGCGAAAGTATTGCGCCACAACTGCGTCGGATGCGGCGGCTGCGTGGGACGCTGTCCCGTGACGGCCATGGATATGCCCTATTTTACCAACCGCCTCCTCGAAGAGATCGTGGCGGGCGCACTGGCAGGGAGAGAATGACATGGAGCCCGTCCGGATCCTTGGAATTTGCTGCAACTGGAGCCCTTTTGTCTGCTATAACGCCGCCGGGATGACGGGATTGAATATGCCGTCAAACTTTCGTCTGATACGGGTCATGTGCATCGGCCGCATCAATCAGGCCCTGATATTGAGGGCATTTGAGTTCGGAGCGGACGGGGTCATCCTTCTGGAATGCAAGGACGAGGATTGCCGCTATGGCCCGGGCCCGGAGGTGGGTCATGAAAACGTGAACCGCGTCCGCAAACTTCTTCACCTGCTGGGAATCAGTCAGGAGCGCTTGGTGGAGCGTACCTTTGGCGCCCACGAAAAAGTGGCGCTTGTCCAGACTGTGTGGAAGTTTGCCGTGGAAATTGACGCGCTGGGTCCTCTAAAGAAAAGAAGCGACGGGAAACCGGTAAGGACAACGATGTGAACGATCCCAGAATCGATCAGATGATTGTGGATATGTCGCTGTACCAGTGCCTCGAATGCGGCAAGTGCACGGCATCCTGCCCGCGGAGGCTTTCGGGGAAGGAATACTCTCCCCGGCTTCTGGCGCACAAGGTGATCGCCGAGCGGGAAGACGAGGCCTACATCGAGAATTCGGTCTGGGAATGCCTGACCTGCGGCATGTGCCGCGAACGATGCCCCTCCGGCGTGGATTTCAACCGCTTCATCCTGGAAATGCGCGCCATGCTTGCCGAGACAAAGGGATTGAAAGGTTACCGGGCCCATGACGGCGCCATCCATTCCTGGATGAGAATGATGACCACCCCCGGCCTCAAGCAAAACCGTCTCGACTGGGTTGATAGTGATATCCAGGTTGCCCGTTCCGGCGAGGTGGCGTTCTTTGCCGGGTGTGCACCCTATTTTGACGTATTTTTTGCCGGCATCGAGGTGGACACGATCTCCATCGCGAAAGACAGCATACGGCTCCTCAACTTCCTGGACATCAAGCCGGTCCTGCTGCCGGATGAACGGTGCTGCGGCCATGACCTGCTATGGTCGGGAGACGTTGAAAATTTCGAAGCCCTCTGCCGGCTGAACTTCAAGACCTTCAAAGATGCCGGGATCAGGGAGATCATCGTTTCGTGTCCCGAGTGTTACCAGGTCTTAAGTGAACACATGCCCGGAATCGTTTCCGGTTTCGACATAAAAGTCACTTTGCTTATCGACCTTCTGCAGCAGGAATTGAAGAAGGGTGGACTGGCCTTCCGGCCGCTTAAAAGAAAAGCCACTTTTCAGGACCCGTGCCGGCTCGTTCGCATGCTGGACCGCTCTTCCGGTCCGCGGGAGCTGCTCGGCCTCGTTCCGGAAATGACGTTTGTAGAGATGGAAAACTCCGGCAGGGGCGCGCTTTGCTGTGGAAACTGCGGTTTCATCAATTGCGATGCCTATTCCAAGCAGATTCAGGTGGCGCGGCTCAAGGAGGCGAAGGCGACCGGCGCCGATCTCCTCATTACCGCGTGTCCCAAGTGTATGATCCACCTGACCTGCACGATCCGGGACCGGATGAGGCACGGGAAAAAGATAAAGATGGAAATACGGGATCTGGCATCCGTTCTCGCTGACGGGATCGAATACAGCGGATAGAGGAGAGAGGGGGATCAATGCAGGAAATAAATCAAAATGACGTCATCAGGGTGGGCGTCTATGTATGCCGCTGCGGATCGAACATTGGCGGAGTCGTCGATTGCGCCGCCGTGGCGGACTACGCGGGCAAACTCCCGGGAGTGGTCATATGCCGGAACCAGGGCTACACGTGCTCCGAACCGGGTCAGAATCAGATCAAGGCGGACATTCGGGAATACGGCCTGAACCGCGTAGTGGTCGCTTCGTGCTCACCCCGGCTCCATGAAGCAACATTCCGGCAGTGTGTCGGCGAAGCGGGAGTTAATCCGTACCTTCTTGAAATGGCGAACATCCGTGAACAGTGTTCATGGGTACACGGTCATGATGCCGGGAAAGCGACAACCAAAGCCATGGACCTGGTGCGCTCCGCCGTTGTACGGGTCCGCCTGCTGGATGCGCAGACGGAAATGGAGGTTCCGGTGCGGCGCTTCACCCTCGTCATCGGCGGCGGGGTGGCGGGAATCCAGGCCGCCCTCGACCTGGCGGATGCGGGGTACAAGGTGGTGCTCGTCGAGAAACAGCCAAGCATCGGGGGTATCATGGCCAGACTGGACAAGACGTTTCCCACCATGGACTGCTCCATCTGAATACTCGGGCCGAAGATGACGGATGCCGGTCGGCATCCCAACATTACGCTGCTGACGATGAGTGAAGTGCAGGAGATCCGGGGGTTTGTGGGGAACTTTCACGTTCGTATCCTGAAGCGGGCGAGATACGTGAAGGAGAAGGAGTGCACGGCCTGCGGGGATTGTGTCGAGGTGTGCCCCGTCATTATCCCTGATGAGTTCAACATGGGACTGAGTTCCCGCCGGGCTATTTTTTCGCCGTTTCCCCAGGCGGTTCCTTCTGCCTATGCCGTGGACATCAGCCAGTGCCTCGGCCATAATCCCATCATCTGCGGGAAATGCATCGAGATGTGCAAGAAGCGATGCATCGACTTCGACATGAACGACGAGGAGGTGGCTTTCGATGTCGGCACCATCATCGTGGCCACGGGGATGGAAACCTACGATCCGACTATCCTCGATGAATACGGGTACACCCGGCATGAGAATGTGCTGACGAGCATGGAACTGGAGCGGCTGATCAATGCGGGCGGTCCTACCGCGGGCAAGGTCATCCGCCTGACGGATGGCAAAATTCCACAATCCGTTTCCTTTGTCCAGTGTGTGGGGTCCCGGTCACAGCGTCGGGGCCGGCCATATTGCTCGAACATCTGCTGCATGAACACGGTGAAGAATACGATCATGCTGAAGGAGCATTACCCGGACATGGAGATCAAGGTGTTTTATATCGATATCCGGGCCTTCGGGAAGGGATTTGAAGATCTCTTCCGGCGCAGCAAAGGCATGGGCGTCCGTTACATCAGGGGACTTCCCGGCGACATCAGACAGGAGCCCGAAACCCGGGACCTGATTCTGACCGTGGAAAACACGGCAACGAACGCTTTGGACACCCACAGAGCCGAAATGGTCGTTCTGGCTACGGGCGTCGAGCCCCCTGCCGACATGAAGGCCATTCAGGAGATGCTGGCGCTCCAGACAACGTCGGATGGTTTCTACCTCGAGGCCCACCCGAAGCTTCAGCCGGTGGATTCTGCCACCCGCGGCATCTTCTTTGCCGGCTGCGCGGAGGGTCCCAAGGACATCAAGGATTCGGTCACCCAGGCGTCCGCAGCCGCTGCCCGGGCCATGCGTCTCATGAATCCCGGTGTGCTCACGGTGGAGGCGATTACCGCAGAGGTCGATCCTGAAAAGTGTAACTTCTGTGGATTGTGCGCCAAGGTATGCCCTTACAATGCCATCCAGGTGGATACCAGGGCAAAGTTGCCGGCGAAGGTAACCGAGGCGGCATGCGCGGGATGCGGCACCTGCGCGGCTGAATGCCCGACCATGGCCATTACCATGAATCATTTCACCGACGCGCAGATCGAAGCGCAGATCGATGCGCTTCTGGATAAGGATGCCGCCGACCGGATCCTCGTCTTTGCGTGCAACTGGTGCTCCTACGCGGGAGCCGATTTCGCCGGCGTGTCACGGCTTCAGTATCCTCCGAATACCCGCCTGATCCGGACCATGTGTTCGGGCAGGGTGCACGAGAAGTTCATCTGGCGTTCTTTTGAAAGGGGCGCTCCGGTCGTCCTGGTTTCCGGCTGCCATATCGGCGATTGCCACTACATCAACGCCAATCACTGGACGGAACGGCGCGTCAGGCGGATATGGAAGAAGATGGAAAAACTGGGCCTCCGCACCGAGCGGCTGGGGCTTGAGTGGATCAGCGCGGCGGAGGGACTCCGCTTTCAGCAGGTCATGGAACGCATGGAGCGCATCCGACAAAGCGTCTGTCCCGAAGAAATCACGGAAACCTTGCGCATCCTGAACATTCCGGGAGAGCGGTCACGAGATTAATTTGTTAATCCCTGTAGAAGTTTATCCCGTCAATCCAGACGGCTGCCCTGGTGTCGGGGTTTTTGTTGCTGTCGATGCCCACCATGAAAGATTCCACCCGGAAAAGTCTCAGGACCTGATCTCCCGGCCTGGCGCCATACCTCTCCGAACCTCTCCGGATCCAACCTCTGGCAACAACCAGTTGGTCAAAGGGGATTCGAATTTTTTCCCATTTTGTATCGGCTTCGAAATATGCGGTCCAGTTGTCGATCCTGTTTACGTCGTCCGGCAGCGAGCATAAAATATGAACCTGACCTACAATTTTTTCCGATGCCCTGGCATAGAACTCGATGCCGTTATAAAGTGAAAGATCCCGTTTTCTGCGGTTTTCCGCCTGGGCATACATCCGCCTGTCTCCACGAAAATCAAATTCGATTTTCATGGATTTCTTCGAATCCGTAGCCCCCGCTCCCCGATCGATCCCGACCCGCCAGTATGACGACGAAGCCTTGCCTGTTCCCCTTTCCGCCTGTCGATACATGATCTGCCAGGACGGATCCGGGGTTGCGCCTTCGAAATCTTCATGCCATGGTCCGGAATCGCGAATCTCCGTCGCTTTGAATAGTTTTGTCTTCAGAGCAATGGCCGCGTGCGCCTGACCGGTGCGCACATTGATCACTCTCAGGTTAATGTCCCATTCATCCTGCGTTTCCGCCAGCGTCCCGGTCAAGACGAGATCAGCAATGAAGAGGCTGCCGATCACCTTGTCCGGCTTTTCCCGCGTCAAACCGCTCAAGCTCAATTGCAGCTCACCCATGACCGATTTGAGCTTCGATCTTTCGACAACAATGAATTGATCTGTATCGATCAGGGCTGATGTCAGTCCTTCCAGCGTGACTCGACCCGCCTCTTTCTGGGCTCCCTTGATGACTTCAAAATCCACAACAGCGATGGTCTTTTTCGGGATTTTCAGTTTCACGACCGTTCCAGCGGCATAGGCAACAGGTTTCTCCAAAGTGACTTTCACGGTATTGCCGCGTATTTCCTTCACCAGAGCGGATACCCCGTCAATATCCGTCGTCATACCCTCGATCAGGTGGCACTTTTGAACAACCTGCCCTGCAATTTCACTGACCGCCGATCCCGGTGTCCGCCTGATTTCGGGTATCTTGATCATTAATGTCATTTCCCGGGCGTTGACTGCCTGAACGGTGCCGTTTATTTCCAGCAGCTGGCCGGTCTCGGTCCGGTCCTGTCTGGTCATGCCGGCACAGGCAACGAGGATGAGAAGCGAAGATGTAACGATACAAAAGGATTTCCAGTTCATTGTGCACCTCCTTTTAACGAATTCACCTAAAGGTGTTTTCTTTATTGTCCGGGATCATTTGACCGAAGGATCTTTTTGATCTTTCAATAATTTTCTCATAATGCCGGCTGTTCCGCTGGACGTAATAATACACATCCGCATAGGAAAATTTTTCCCGGTTGGTTTCGAAGTAATCTTTGAAATGGTTCGTCGATCCGATTTTTTTTTCGAACAGTTCTCCCCAGCTGTTCTGATACAGAATAAAAAAATCGATAAAATCGTTTTCGTTCCGAGCGCCCTCAAAACTTACGATAACCATGATTTTCGTTATCCTTTCAGACTTCAGGAAATTCCCGAAATCAATGGTGGTAATGTCATATGCGCCGAATATCTCCCCTATTCTTCTTGCCAGATTCATAATTTCCTGGACGGTGACTGGCGTGGGATTGGGGCTCATGTGGACGTTTCCCGAAAGGTAAATGTCATTCCAGATCAGGTAGGCCAAGCAATATACGACATCCGGGCTCTCAACGATTATCCTGGAAGGATCTTTGTAGGGGTGAACCTGCCATCTTTTTCCGCCATAACGGAAAATCAGCGCGGGTAGATTCTGACTTTCGATGGGCTTATGCATGATGGGAATCTTGTTTGGCTTTTTCTCGAGACAGGATGAAAGCTTTCTGCCGATGATGGTCAGATCCTGAGGAGCGATACCCTGGGCTATGCCTTGTTGCTGGGCCTCAATGCCCTTATATATGTTCAGCAGCAGCGTCAGCACCCGATCGCCGAATTCCGTCTGTTCATGTAGCGGCCACCTCGAGAATTCATTGAGGCGACAGATTTCGTCCCGGTCAATCGGATACTTTTGAAACAATTCCCTGGCCAGAATCTCCTTCAGAGTCACCTTTTTTGAATGGAATTTGATTTCATAGCGCAGATAGAAGCATTTTTTTATGAATTCAAACGTGTCGGCATCGATATCGCGTTTGTGCCTTAAAATGGCTTCCATGGTATACATGCTGGGGTCGATAAATACGGGATTCGCGGCCTGGCTGAAGATAGAATGCCGGAATTGATGACACAAAAGCTCCTCACGCGGTGATACGAGGAGCATTTCGAGAAGGAGCATCTTGATGATTGATTTGAGGGGATGGGTCAGGGATTTGTTGAACTGCCACAAAGCGGCGCCCAGGTATTCCCCGCGGTCAACCGTCTCTATGTTGCCGAGATCGATGAAATCGTAGTCCCCAAAAACATCGCGTCCATATTCATCAAGAAGTTCGTCGTAATCTGCGGGTCTGTCTTCATCATAGCAAACCCACCAGAGCGGTATCTTCCCACAGATCAGGATGGACGTCCTGTAAAATTCCTCCTTCAGGATATTCTTTTGCGTGCTCCCCGAGCTTTCATCTCCTACATTGCCGTAGTGGCAATTTCTGATGTCATCGAGATCACTGATGAAGAAAAAGACGGGCATTTTCAGATATGAATCAAACCAGTCCTTGATAAGATTGACCTTCTGGTTAAACTGCTTTGCTGTCTTTTCGTCAAAGACTTTCTGGTCGATGCAGATCCACAGATCGCAGTCGGATCGTGACGTCTGACTGATGGTTCCCACGCTTCCGATGCTGTAGATTCCATGAATCAGGTTCACGTCGGCAGGAAATCTTAAAAAGGTTCCCTCTTTTTTTATCCTGAACATATTTTTAAATACGATTTCCCGTTTTATGAAATCCTTTTCCCTGTCAACGCCATACACCTTGAAAGGTTTTTCCAGATCCTTGACATGACCGGGAATGGAAGGATGGTTGACACTCAGAAGCCATGGAAGGAGATAAAGGATCGCTTCGCTGTCTCTGGGAGCCAGTTGGGAAAATATTTTTTTCCTGAAATGGTTATATGCGATGTAGGTCTTCTTGTTTTGCAGAAACCGCATGGATTGCATGGATGACTCGCCTCCGTGAAAATGGGCAGTATCAATTTCTCTAAATAACGGGTACTTCCGGAAATGTCAATTCATTGATGTTTCGTAACGGGCCATCGGACTTCTTGAAAATAACCCCGCCTTGATCTGTCGGCAGGAACGCCGGGAATGTGAAAAAATGGACATCTGAATGTCCTTGATAATAGTCGGCCGGTATGACAACATATAGCACCGAAAAAAACAATGTGAGATCATATTATATACAGTATGTCTGGGAACATTCGCCGTCCTTTCTGGGCGCTCGACCTTTTTGATTTCTACATCCGGCGGAAAGTCTTCGGCAAGAAAATACCGCTGCTGGCCAGTTTCAAGCTGACCTACCGGTGTAACCTGTCCTGCAGCGCCTGTCCGTTTCACCGGCGCGCCGCTGATGATCATTCCCATATAACCTGGGACCTTGCCATAGAGGCGTTGGACGCCCTTAAACAGCGAGGCACGAGGATTATCGCGTTTGAAGGCGGAGAACCTTTCCTTTGGCGGGACGGGAGTCATGATCTTCACGAACTGGTTCATTGCGCGAAGAAGCGCTTTCTCCGTGTGGCGGTGACCACCAACGGCACATTTCCCCTGGATGTCCCGGCCGATGTCATCTGGGTCAGCATAGACGGGCTGAGCGAGACCCATGACCGCCTGCGAAACGGCTCTTTCGATCGGATATGGTCGAACCTGGCGGTTTCCCGTCATCCCCGTGTCATGGTGCATTTCACAATGAACCGGTACAACTGGCGCGAACTGGATCAACTGGTGGATCAACTGAGGCATGTCCCTGCCGTGAAGGGATTATCGGTGCAACTGTTCTACCCGTACGATCAGGGTGAATCACCGCTTGCCCTTTCACCCGGCGAACGTGAGATGGCTCTGGAAAATGTTATCCGGCTCAGGAAGACCTATCCGGTGATCAACTCCGAACGGTGTTTGACGGCCATGATCCGGAACGACTGGAAATGCCACGACGACGTGCTGATCAACGTCGATCCGGACGGAAGACTGACCCAGGGGTGCTACGTGAAAAACAGAGGCAATATCGATTGCCGGGCGTGTGGTTTTACTCCCGTGGCGGAGGCCTCCGGCGCATTGGATTTGCATCCCGGCTCTCTCCTGGCAGGCTGGCGGGCATACCTGTCCTGAGTAATACGTGCCACATTCGGTGGCGCTTTATCTGACCTTGTACACCTCATTATAAACCTGAAGATCGATGGCGTCGAAAAAATTGTCGTAGTGTTTTTTTTCGAGGAGTCTCCTCATCTCCCAGCCTTTGGAGGTTTTCTTCTCCATAATGACGGAAAGAGTCACCTCGCTTTCTTTCCAGTTGATTTTTTTTACCGTTGCAATGCTTTTGGTTCTCCAGTCATCCTGGATGGTAGGGTCCGATTCCACCCGGCCCTTCCGGGAATCTATCTTCGCATTTCCCAATCCCTTCTCTTTAAAGACATGTGCTATGGCCCGAAGAATGACATCCTCGTTGGCCTCGTAGACGCGTGTGAATTCATCCGGCTTGGAAATAACCTCTCCTTCTTCCTTGCACGCAGTCAGAAATAAAACGAAGATCAGAATGACGGATAATATAAAAATGTGAAGACATCGCTGCTGTTTCATGTCCGTAACTATAACACCTTCCATAAGTTTTTATTTCCCCCGGCTTATTTTAAGTAATATATCAGATTCTTGCCCGGCTGTGTATATTTTCATTTGCTCTTGACACACCCCTGCCTCTTATCTATACTTTCTCATCGAAAAGACCAATCCTTATAGCAGTTTAGAAATAGTGGGATTCGAATCGGTTCTGCGGGGTCCGGTGGGCTTCTTTCCGGGAGGACAGTGAAGCGCACAGAAATCGTTATGACAGCAATCGGGGAAGGAAATCGAAGATGGCAATCAACGAAAAGATCGGAGCAATGCTTGAAGAGATGACGCGATGGCGGCATGAGCTTCATATCCGGCCCGAAACGGCCTTTACGGAACGGGAGACGTCCGATTTCGTGGCCGAAAAACTGCTTTCTTTCGGTCTCGACGTCCATCGGGGACTTGCGGGCACCGGGGTCGTGGCCACCATTCAAAGAGGGGGGGGGAATCTTCCGGCGATCGGCCTCAGGTCCGATATGGACGCCCTCGATATTACCGAGGCTACCGGTCTACCCTACGCTTCCCGTAACGAGGGGAAGATGCACGCCTGCGGCCATGACGGCCATATGACCATGCTTCTGGGGGCGGCGAAGTATCTGTCGGAAAACGATACGTTCCGGGGAACGGTCCATTTTATCTTCCAGCCTGCCGAGGAAAACGAGGGGGGAGGGGGGAGAATGGTCAGGGAAGGACTCTTCGATAAGTTTCCCGTTCAGTCCGTTTTCGCCATGCACAACTTTCCTGTTTTGCCGGAAGGAAAATTTGCCATCTGCAAGGGGCCCATGATGGCGGCGTACGATGTCTTCGACATCCGGGTTACAGGAAGGGGCGGCCATGCCGCCACGCCTCAGAACGTGAAGGATCCTGTCCTCGCCTCAGCTCATCTGATCAGCCTTCTCCAGAGCATTGTAAGCCGCGACGTCAATCCGACGCAGGCGGCAGTAGTCAGCGTTACAGAGATCCATGGCGGCACGTCATACAATATTATTCCCGATACGGTCAGGATGCGGGGGACGACGCGACATTTCCTTCCCCAGGTGCAGGACCGGGTGGAGTTACGCATGGGGGAGATATGCGCTGGTCTGTCCTCTTCCCTCGGGGTTGCCGTCGATATGACCTACGAGCGTCGCTACCCCACGCTGGTCAATACGGATAATGAAACGGAAGAGGCGATCCAGGCCGCGACTCTGGTGGCGGGGAAGGACATGGTATTGCCCGACATCACACCGGTCATGACATCGGAGGATTTTGCTTTTATTCTGAGAGAACGACCGGGGGCATATATAGGGATCGGCGCCGGGCATCCCAGAGAAAACGGCCTGCTGCACCAGGCGCGGTATGACTTCAACGACCGGATATTACCCATCGGCGCCAGCTACTGGGCGGCTCTGGTGGAAACGGTCCTATCGAAAACCGGTTAGTTACTTATAGTTGTTCCTTGTAGACACCGCTGCAGATAATCAAGTCATCCACTTTCCTGAAGTACACGGTTTTGGGCAGCACCTCTTTTGTTACCGGGTTGTACCATTTATATTCAACCCAGCCGCTTCCGTTCGTGTTGGCGGTATCAACGATTTCCTTGATGAAAGACTTGCCGTCATAGTCCTTGATGTCAACGAATTCCTCTCCGACAAATTTCTCATTGACGCCATGTGCGAGCATGGTTCCTTTCGGATTTAAGGCGTAAATATACATTTCATCCTGGACGAACTGCCCGTTGGGATTCGTGTATTCAGCCAGAGCGATTCTTTTGCCGGATGCTTTATAAAAAGCGACGGCATTCTCAACCCAGCGTTTGGCATCCTCTACCGCTCGTTTCGTCATAAGGCTCCTTTCCTGTATCAGCAGTTTACATGTTTTTTATAAATGCGGCTAATATTTTCCTTTTAGCCAGTTTTCGATGATCGTTTTGCAGTCATCGCCGGCATCGTCATAGAGGCCGATAATCTTTCGTTCATAAATGGCTCTCTGTACCGAATCCGATGCATGCGCGGCGTTCTGCAGGATATTCTGCCCGAAAGCGGAACGGATGGTGCCTTCCGCGGCCTTAGTCGGGTCGGCTACGCCCAGGCGATCACGGATTTTCCCGACTGCGCTGAATCCGCGATAAAGAATTGCCAGCGCGCGGTGCATGCCGGGCTTATGACGATCCCCCGGCGATACCCTGTTCGGGTCGACACCGGTCATATATTTCACAATCAACGAGAACTCATGAGTCACGTACTTTCCGATAATGACGTCGGCCATGGTGTTGTATTCCGCATCGCTGATTTCAAATTCAAAGAGACTCTCAATGCCTTCTTTGATTTTATCCGCTACACGGAACTTTTTTCTTTTGAACGTATCCCGAAGAAACCCATAGAACTCCTCACCCTGGGCCGCGCTCATCCGAATCATACGTGCCCCGACGATCCGTAGCCCTGTTTTGGCAAACATGTCGATCATGTTACCCGGCCGGACGGAATGCTTGAAAAAATTGTCCGGTTTTAATATGACGAGGGTTGTTTCCCCCGCGGCGTACTCCTCGTAGACGCCGGAATCGTTAAATCCAAGATTTGCGAACAACTCCAGGTTGTCTCTGGCATAGTCGGGATTCGTCGGTACGAGCACGGCCGGTTCGAAATACCGGACCGTTCCATCAGGAGTGGTGACATAGTCGGAATACGTCCCGCGAATGGTTCCAAGCATGGCTTCCGATTCTGTTTCCGTTGTGAGCTTTCCTACGACGTCGTAGATCCTCTCTACGGCATTAAAACCTTCAAACAGTAAAAACAGACAACGGTTCGGCTGGCCGAGGATGTTTTTCTGCCGCAGATTCTGATCGATGTAATCGACGAGCGCTTTTTCCACTTTGAGATCGATACACAGACTTTTTACACGCCGGATGTATTCGTCCACAAACTCATCCGATGGGAGCATCATTCGGACGCCTATCAGATCACATCCGGAGAACGACATGAGCCTGGCGACGATATTGCCCGTACGTGCTTTGATGAGACTGTAGGGGGTGATGAGCACGTATGTGAGTTCTGTTGTCATATGATCAGTCTTCGTCTAGCTTGGAAATATGTCTCTGAATGGAAGTCTGATAAAACTATACCACGTTCCTCTCTATTTCTCAAGATGACACAATGATATTTAGATGGCTGTCGCATTTTTTTACCACACCTCAGATGTATTCGGCCGGATCAATGATACCGGCCTCCCGAAAGCCTTTTTTTCTCAAAAGACAGCTGTCGCACTGTCCGCAGGCTTTTCCGGTTGATCGGGGATCGTAGCAACTGTGCGTAAAACGATAATCAACGCCCAGTTCCGTGCCTTTCCGGATAATATCCGCCTTGGTCATCCTGATGAGGGGGGTTTGGACGGTAATTTTCAATGTGCCTTCTACGGTTTTTTTCAATGCAAGATTTGCCATCTTTTCGAATGCCTGAATATACTCGGGCCGGCAATCGGGATATCCCGAATAATCCATGACATTCACACCGATGAATATGTCTGAAGCTTCCAGTACTTCAGCCCATGCCAGTGCGCAGGAAAGGAAAATGGTGTTCCTGGCAGGCACGTAAGTTACGGGAATTCCGGCCTTTATCTTCTCTTCGTTTCTTGATTTGGGAACGGGGATTTCGTCCGTGAGCGCAGATCCCCCGATTACGCCCAGATCGATATCCATGACGATGTGTTCCTTTGCGCCGAGAGCTGCCGCTACCTGGCGCGCGGCCTTAATCTCCACGGCATGCCTTTGTCCGTAGCGGAAACTCAGGCTGTATATCTCATAGCCTTCATCCCTCGCGATGGCCATTGTGGTGGTGGAATCGATTCCACCACTTGACAGAACGACAGCTTTTTTCATGGGCAAACCTTTTGAACTCCTCATCACATTAATAATCTTCGATTGAATACTATGATACCACGGTTTCAATTGAAGTTCTTCGATTTTTCGCATAAACATGTCCCCCGGGATGCGCCTTGAAGAACTAAAGTCAAAATCAGGAAGATGGCAGATTAATATACCTATTCATGACGCAAAAAGAGATTGACAGAATGTTTGGTTGTGTTATGAAACAAAAAAACGTAATACGGTGAACTGACGATGTCCGAACTGGTTCGTTTCGGGGTTTCCCTGGAAAAACCCCTCCTGGAGAGTTTCGATGCCCTGATCCGGGAAAGGCAGTACACAAACCGCTCGGAAGCCCTGCGGGATCTGATCCGTCGGGAACTGGTCCAGAGAGAATGGCGGGAGGGCCGCGATGTGGCCGGCGCCATCACGCTGATCTACGATCACCACAAGCGGGATGTCCTTGCAAAAGTGACCGACACCCAGCATAAATTCCAGGAAGTGATCATCTCTACCCAGCACATCCACCTCGATCACCACAACTGCCTGGAGATCGTGGCCGCCCGGGGGAAGGCCGAAGCGGTGCAGAAGCTGGCCGATGCCCTGACCTCCATCAAGGGGATTCGTCATGTAACCCTGAGCATGTCCAGCACGGGGCGGGAGATCGGGTAGCCGTATTATTTTTTTATCCGCGCGTGTTACGAATATTGAAAACATAACATTGATGAACTCGTAAAAAGTCAGAAAAGCCCTACTTTGTTATTCTGATATTCCATGAAGGAGGAAACGCCATGCACATGGCAGATGCTTTGCTTTCTCCGGCCGTAGGGACGGCGTTGTGGGCCGGAACGGCAGCGGTCAGCGGGTATGCTTCGGTGAAGCTGAAGGAACGGATCGATGACAGAGAGATTCCCCTTATGGGAGTTCTCGGCGCCTTCATTTTTGCGGCACAGATGATCAATTTCACAATCCCCGGGACGGGTTCGAGCGGACACCTGGGGGGAGGGATGATTCTGGCCATCATCCTCGGCCCACATGCGGCCTTTCTCGTCATGGCATCGGTCCTGATGGTCCAGGCGCTCTTCTTCGCCGACGGCGGACTGCTTGCCCTCGGCTGCAATATCTGGAACATGGGGGTCTACCCCTGCTACCTCGTCTATCCCCTCATCTACAAGCCATTGACGGGAAATAGCAAAAATCCCGGCCGCATCCTTGTCGCGTCCGTGGTGAGCGTTGTCGTCGCCCTGCAACTCGGCGCTTTCTCCGTCGTCATGGAAACGCTTCTGTCCGGAAAGAGCGAACTGCCCTTCGGCGCCTTCGTCCTTCTGATGCAGCCGATTCACCTGGCCATCGGCGTCATCGAAGGGGTGGTGACCGCCGGCATCATCAACCATGTCCGCAGCGCCAGACCCGAACTCCTCGACAGCATTGCCGCCTCCCGCCCCCTTGACACAGCGATTTCACTGAGGAAGGTCATGGTGACGTTCGCGGTGTTGGCGGTCATCACCGGCGGAGCGCTCTCCTGGTTCGCTTCCACCTATCCTGACGGTCTGGAGTGGTCCATCGAAAAGGTTTACGGCAAGGGCGAACTGCCGGAAGATGAACACGGGATTGCCGCAAAGTTGAAGGGTATCCAGGAAAAGACGGCGTTCTTCCCTGATTACAACTTGAAATCTGCTGGAAAGGAACCGAAAAAAGCGGAAGCGGCGCCTGCCTGGCCCGGTGCCGATGCCGGAACGTCCGCCGCCGGCATCATCGGCGCGGCGATCGTACTTGGCTTGATCCTTCTCATCGGCATGGGGATCAGAACGTTCCGGGGGAGAAATGCGCAAACATGACCTTTGACTCTTTGTATTATGACATCGGCCGGCTTGACCGGCTTTCCTACCGGGACACATTCGTACACCGTCTGGACCCGCGCATCAAAGTGATCGCGGCGATCCTGTTTTTGTTCACCGTCATCTCCTTTCCCAAGTATGAGGTTGTCGCGCTGGCGCCTTTTTTCCTGTTTCCGGTGCTGCTGATAACCATCGGCGAAATCCCCGCCCTGTTCATTCTCAGGAAAGTGCTGCTCGTTTCACCCTTTGCCGTTCTCATCGGCATCTTCAACCCGCTGCTCGATGCCGGGACCGTCGCCGTCATCTCCGGAGTCCCTGTATCGGCCGGGTTTCTCTCTTTCCTTTCAATTCTCCTGAAGTTTATCCTTACGGTCAGCGCGGCGCTCCTGCTCATCGCGACAACATCTTTTCCCGGTGTCTGTCATGCGCTCAGACGATTGGGCTTCCCGGCGATCTTTGTAGCGCAACTCCTCTTTCTGTATCGTTATCTCTTTGTGCTTATGGAAGAGGCGATGCGGGTCATCCGCGCAAGGGACATGCGGTCATTCGGTACGCGCGGCACGGAAATGAAGGTGTTTGCGCGTCTTATCGGGACACTCCTGTTCCGAACGGTGGATCGTGCGGAAAGGATTTATCACGCCATGCTTTCCCGCGGATTTATGGGAGACATCCCGATCCTCAGGAAGTATCATATTACGACAATCGATCTGGCGTACCTGGCGATGACGATCGTTTTTCTCGTGATCTTCCGTTTTTTCCGGGTCACCGAAGGGATTGGCCGCATTGCACAGGAGCTGTTTCGATGAGCCATCATATCATTGAGTTCAGGAACGTCTCCTTCCGCTATCCCGATGGGACGGAAGCGCTCAGGAATATCGATTTCAGGATCACCCATGGGGAATCGGTCGGCGTCATCGGCGCCAACGGGGCGGGAAAATCCACGCTTATCCAGCATATGAACGGCTGCCTGATGCCGACGTCGGGATCGGTGACGATCGGCGACCTCCTGCTCACGCGCAAGACAAGGCGCGAAATCCGGAGGAAGGTCGGTGTCGTTTTTCAGAATCCGGACGATCAGCTTTTCATGCCGACGGTCTTTGACGATGTTGCATTCGGTCCGCTCAACCTCGGCATGGATGAAACACGCGTGCGGGAGCGGGTCCATGAGGCCCTGAGCACGGTGCACGGCCTCGATCTGTGCGACAAACCGCCGCACCACCTTTCCGCCGGACAGAAGAGGGCTGTCTCCATCGCCTCGGTCATGGCGATGGAACCCGACATTCTGGCGATGGACGAGCCCGCCGCGAACCTTGACCCAAGGTCGAGGCGGTTGCTGATCGCGCTGCTCAAAACCTTCAGTCATTCCAAGATCATCGCCTCGCACGACCTCGACATGATTCTCGATGTCTGTGAACGCTGCATCGTGCTCAGAGACGGCAGAGTTGTCGCGGACGGTCGGTCGGCAGAGATCCTCACAGACGAGCGGCTGCTGGAAGAAAACAGCCTGGAGCTGCCGTTGACGCTCCAGACACGCCGATGGAGAGAGGATACGGAATAATTCGTACATTCATCAGTGAAATCATTAATGATTCAACGACAGATGTAGTCATCCCGATTGTAAGTGCCTGTATCTTCTGGCCTTAAGGATATGAGGCAAAGGTGTGATCAATATACAGGCATGCTTGGTGAAGCTTGGTTACAGTGCAGTTGTGCGAGATAACTGTTTCCAAAATCGAAAGAATAAGATAAAACCATAAATGAGGATAATTGATGAATATTTATATGCTTGAACCTATCGATAAGAATCACAAGATTTGGCAGTCAAGTAAAATGAAAAATACTATCATCGTCCGCGCTGAAAACCCAGATAAAGCAAGGAGAATAGTTCAATTGGAATATTGGTTTGGTGAAGACATACCAGTACCAACAGACGAATTTCTCGGATGCCCCTGGCTACAAGAAGAATACGTTTCATGTACGATTATCGAAAACTCTAAGTATGATGAAAAGGGAGATACTGGTATTTTAGATGAATTGTCATGCTGACTTAAATTTCCCTTGCCCGGTGATCATTCTTTGAAATGGCATAGATAGAACGTCTTTTTTTATCTGCTCCGGCAACCATGAAGCTCAGCTCATACCTGCATGATAAAATTGATTGTAGGCCATTCCTGACGGTCTCAGCATGGCGATGCGGTAAGGGGGCTATCCTCTTGGAACGTCCACTTTCCCTTGACACGGGAGCGCCATCCCTTTATAGTTACCAGCAAACAGGAACCAATTCCAGCCCTTAAACAAACCGTCCAATTCAAGGTGCCCGCCATGAAGGGAAAGTCATCAATAATTATCCTTTACTTCATCCTGCTTGTTTCATGTTTACCTGGCGCAGTGCCAGCCGCTGAACCGCCCAAGGAGCCCATTCTGCGCATTGAAACGGGGATGCACACGGCGATGATCGGGCGGATCAGCGTGGATCGGGAGAACCGCCTCCTCGCCACTGCCTCGGACGACAAGACTGTCCGGCTCTGGGACGCCGGGACGGGGGCGCTGATTAGGATCATCCGGCCACCCATCGGGGAGGGGAACGAGGGAACGCTCTACGCCGTGGCCCTCTCGCCGGACGGGCAGACCGTCGCCGCCGGGGGGTGGACTCAATATGAAGGCGGAACATCTCAAGCGATTGACTATGCCATCTACCTCTTCGACGCAGGGACAGGCCGTCTCCTCCGGCGGCTGATGGGCCTTCCCAATGTGATCGACCACCTCGTCTTCTCCCGAGACGGCCTGTATCTCGCTGCCTGCCTGGGGGGCAAGAACGGTATCCGGATCTATCTTACCAGCGACTTCACCCTCGCCGGGGAGGACAAAGACTATGGCGGCCAAAGCTACGGTGCGGACTTTGACGCCACTGGGGGACTCGTGACGACATCTCTGGATGGGTATCTACGACGCTACGATGCTCGTTTCCGGCTCATCGCCAAAGAGAAGGCTCCAGGGGGAACTTTGCCCTTTGCCGTCCGCTTTTCCCCCGACGGGCGGGAGATCGCCGTGGGGTTTAAGGATACCACGGCGGTGAATGTCTTGTCCGGGAAGGACCTCGCCTTTCACTGCGCCCCAGATACGCAGGGGGTGGTGGACATCGGCGATTTGAGCAGCGTCGCCTGGTCCGCCGATGGCCATCGCCTCTACGCTGGGGGACGCAATCCAGGACAGTTCGACAGTATATGGAAACACTTCATCCGTTCCTGGTTCGAGAGGGGCAGGGGGAGCTACATTGACATCCCGGCAGCGGACAACACGATCATGGACCTCCAGTCCCGGCAGGGCGGCGGCGTCTTCTTTGGGGCCAGCGATCCCGCCTTCGGAGCATTTGACGGTAAGGGGAACTCCCTCTACACACGGAACCCCGTCATCGGCGATTACCGGAATAATCGGGAAGGTTTCCAGGTTTCCCCCGACGGTGCCGTGGTCCGTTTCGCCTATGAATATGGCGGCAATTCTCCATCTGTTTTTTCCCTTACGGAACGTCGTCTAACCATTGGCGCAACTGTTCCCGACGGCGTCGCACTTGCCACCCCCCGGACGGCGGCCTCCGGTCTGACGGTGACGGACTGGGAAAATAATTATCATCCCAAGCTCAACGGTGCCCCCCTGAAACTCAATCCATATGAAATCTCCCGTTCCCTCGCAGTCGCCCCGGACGGCGAGACCTTCCTCCTTGGGACGGAATGGTTGCTCCGCCTCTTCAACTCCCGGGGTAAGGAACTCTGGCAGGCCCCCGGTTCCGGCAACGCCTGCGCGGTGAACATAGCCGCTGACAATCGCTTTGCCCTCGCTGCCTTTGACGATGGGACGATCCGCTGGTACAACATGAAGGACGGTAAGGAGGTTTTAGCTTTCTTTCCCCACAAGGACCAGAAACGCTGGGTGGTCTGGATTCCAGAGGGCTTCTTTGACAACTCCGGGGGCGGGGCCAGACTTGTCGGTTATCACCTAAACCAGGGCAAAGACAAAGAGGCTACATTCATTCCGATGGAGAATCTTTATGATGTCTTTTACCGGCCCGATATCGTGGCCACCAAGTTCAAAGGTGAAGACATCTCTCCCCTGATCACCCTTACCGCTAAGGAGGCCCTGAAGAATCCACCCCCGCTCGCCGAATTCACTACAAAGATGACTGGGACGGACAAAACCCACATCAAAGTCTGTTACCGGATTTCCTCAAAGGGTGGCGGGATCGGGGAAGTGCGACTCTTTCATAACGCCAAGTTGATCAAATCCGATGGTCATTATCGGGAATACGCCCGGTCAAAGGAGACGCCCATGCAACTGGCCGCCCTCAACAGCCGTGCGATTCAGGCGGATCAGAAGAGAAGCATTCAGGTGCGTTATAAGGAGCAAAGTATCATCGCCAGCGCCGCCAAAGGGGAAGCCTATGAAGATTGCGCTGATGTCGAGGTCATTGCCGGGGAGAATGAACTCAGCGTGGCCGCCTTCAACAAAGACAATACGGTGCAGGGATTTTTGGAGACCATGACCTTCAACGCCAACGTCGCCCCCGTTGAACCACGGGTCTATGTCCTCATTGCCGGGATTGACCGTTATCAGGACAAATCGGCGAAACTCAACTATGCCGTCAAAGACGCCAAAGACGTCCATAAACGGATCACCGCGCAATTGGCAACTTTATTTAAGAAAGACCAAATCCACACGGTGATTCTGACCAACGAGGAGGTAACGAGGAACAAGTTGCTCTCCACCCTTGACATACTGGCGAAAGACATCCGCCCCGGGGATTACTTCATCCTCTTTACGGCTGGCCACGGGGTACTGATCCAGAATCAGTATTATCTCCTGACCCATGACTACCGGGGCGACCTTGATGCTTACTGTATGATCGGTTCCAACGAAATCGTGGAGGCGACGAAGAAGATCAAATCCCTCAACCAGTTACTGATCTTTGACACCTGCCATGCCGGTGGCATGGACAATATCGTCAGCGGACTCTACGACGCCCGGATGGCTGTGATCGCCAAGAAAATGGGACTGCATATCTACGCCTCGGCGAGTTCTCTGGAAGGGGCGATGGACGGATACAAGGGCAACGGCCTCTTTACGTATCATCTCCTGAAAGGACTGGATAACAACCGTGAGGCAGATACGAACCGGGACGCCCGTGTGAGCATCGTCGAGCTTGGGGCCTATACCAAGGAACAAACCATCGGCGTCTCCCGGAAAGTGGGCAACTGGCAGACGCCGATGATCATCAATTTCGGGAAGGATAGCCCGTTATATCGACTACCTAATTAGGGGAGATTGTGGAGTAATCGGTTCGGGGCATTAAGTCTTCAGGACGTCCCTATGGGGCTACGAGCAAATCCCCCAGAAGAGCCTCCGGGGGCTGGACGGTTTTGCCGGTCCGGTTATCAGCAACGTTACGCGTAAAGAGTTTATATAAAGGTCATGCATCGAATTACAGGAGAAAGAAAAACAAGCGCATCGGCTGTCAATAGAAAGGCAGCTGAATATTTTCTAAAACTTGCCCGAGAAACAAAGGAAGGGCAGTTTTATATAATTGCGGCTTCACTCATTCATTCCGCATTTACTCATGAAGCCTTTCTAAATTCACTGGGCCCGAAAGTCATATCCTTCTGGGACGAACTTGATCGTTTACCAGTTGCACAAAAATTAACAATAATTTGCGGGCTAATCGGCTATAAACCTAACCACAGCACCAGACCATATCAAACATTAGTGTCTCTGTTTCGCTTTAGAAATAGACTTGCTCACGGACGGGATGAAATTGTACGTGTTGAGGGCAAAAAGATCAAAGTAACCTCCCACATCGACTATTTCAATGCGCTCGGTCCTGATTGGGAGCAATATTGCACTGTTCAAAATGCTGAAATTGCACTGAATGATATTAAATCGATTGCAACTAACCTTAGCGAGCGTGCTGGTATTGAAAAATTTGTGGGGTATCCTTTCGGTTCTATTGGATCCGGAACCTACAGCATAAATGGTGCTGACGCATAACTCCGGGCTGGACAAGGGTGCGGCATAAAACCCCAGCTCAACTTATATGAAATGGAATGAATTTTAAGTCTGTCGGAAGAATCTCAATTTGTCGCAGAAAAAATTTCATTCGTTAAATTGCCGAAATTGATGGAGGATATAAATGATAGAAATAATTCAAGGAAGAGTACCTGATGATGATTTGAATGCGATTCAGGTTCATACGTACCCATCTCCGAAAGCCCCAGGTATATGCATCGCCACAATTACACATGATTATCAATCTGGGCAAAAGAAAGTCACATTCTGTACGATTGTGGACAAGAAGGCGATGTCTCATGAGGAAGCAATGGTTATTGCTCGTGAGTATGCGGAAGAAAACGACATCCCCCGCATCTATGAGCTTATTCCATTTCTAATTCAATAGTGCATTAATAATCCACGGCCAAGCGACAAT
>CAZIQY010000006.1:0-63867 GCA_964541605.1 uncultured Syntrophaceae bacterium
AATTTCGCGGAGGGTCAAAATGGTCTCCCTGTAGTCAGATTCTATCGGAAATGAGCTTTTTATTTTGCAGTTTGTGAAGTATAGGGAAAGCGATATTGTATGTCAATGTGAAATAGATTTCAAATCCAAAGATATCGGTTGCAAAAGGGCTTTACACCTTACCAGAGGTGTCTGTTTCACTGGTTCGGATAGTCTGAGGAATCCGTGAAATGTTATAGGCGGGGAAAATCCCTTATATAAAAGAAGGGTGCCGGGTGCTCATTGACATTCGAGATATGGACAAATGGATTAAACACAATAAAATGACATTCCCTTATCAATTAACCTTGAGTATTATAAAACATTGTTTTACTTAATAACCATGCAACCGATAGAATTAAAAACCTGGAGATTAAAGAACGATTGGTCACAGGCACAATTAGCGTCTGTCCTGGGCGTTACTAATCAGGCGGTTTCAATGTGGGAGCGGGGTGTCAGGGAAATCCCTTCATTTCTTTATTTAGCACTTGAGCATTTAGAGAGCAAAGGGGATGCACTGAAACCCAAAACAACGCGCAGAAGATAAAGGGGATCTGAGTAAATGAATTTATTGAAAAGGATTAACGGAATATTGGATTTTGTCTTGACTGACAATGTTATAAAAATCCTTTTTTGTGTCTGCATACTCTTGATACCAGTGCTTTTGTTTTATGGTCATTATTTTTATCTGATATTTTTATGGTTGATTTTAGAATATCTGGATTATGTTAATTCACAACGTAAAAGAAAAGATGGGGGGGAGGATTGGAAATGGTGATGATTTAGAAGGGGGCAGATAGTCAAATCTCAACCCCGTATCTAAATCTTTTATTCATGGTGCCTGGGGCCGGAATCGAACCGGCACGATACCAGGTATCGAGGGATTTTAAGTCCCTTGCGTCTACCAGTTCCGCCACCCAGGCTTTTTCCCGGTTCATATAGTATTTTTGAAAATCACTGTCAAGGCTTTAGAGTACGCAACTGAATATCCCTTGATGATCATTCGGGTATTGTGATAAGGAAACAGCGATTTTACCTCAAGTAAAACTGCACACTTAAAAGTCGGAGAATATGCGATGCGATTTTGGCCAAAAGAAAGCATAAACCTATGAGAGATGCGGATATTATCATTTCAGGGGGGCGAATCCTCATGATGGATGAGAAGGATACGAGGATTCAAAAGGGCGCCATGGCCATCACGGGAGATACCATCATTGCAGTAGGAAACGAGAGAGACATCGAGAAAGAATATTCCGGGAAGAAGAAGATTGATGCGAAAGGTTCTCTGGTTATGCCGGGTCTCATCAACGCGCATACCCATGCGGCCATGACCTGTTTCCGGGGGCTTGCCGATGATATGGATCTGATGGACTGGCTGAGTAATTATATATTACCCGCAGAGGCAAAAAATGTCGATCCGGAACTCGCTTACTGGGGCAGTCTTCTGGCATGCGCGGAGATGATAAAGTCCGGGACGACTACCTTCTGTGACATGTACATCTTTGAAGATGAAACGGCACAGGCGGCTAAATCAGCAGGAATGCGCTGTTTGTTGGGAGAGGTTCTTTATGACTTTCCCTCGCCGAATTTTCAAACGCCTCAGGAGGGGCTGGACTATACGGAGAGGCTGATCAGGAAGTGGGCCGACGACCCCCTTGTCAGCATCGTTGTGGAACCCCATGCCCTCTACACCTGCTCCCCCGCTCTTCTCAAAGACGCCAAGGCTTTGGCGGACAGATACGACGCCCCGCTGGCTACCCATTTTCTTGAAAACATGACTGAAGTGGACTTGCTCCAGGAAAAGCTGGGGCTAAAGGCGTCGGATTTCCTGAAAGAGATCGGATACTTGAATGAACGTTTCTTTGTTTTTCATGGAGTCTACATGCAAGAAGAGGATTTCCGTCTTTTTGCCGACCATGGCTGTAAGGTCGTTCATAATCCTGAAAGCAACATGAAACTTGCCTCCGGGGTTGCCCCTATTACGAACATGTTAAAGGCCGGTGTTACCGTCGGTCTCGGCACTGATGGTTGCGCGAGCAACAACAACCTGGACATGTTTCAGGAAATGGATACGGCGGCCAAACTGGAGAAATCCGCCTTGCTCGATCCGACCGTGATGTCCGCCCATACCGTCCTTCACATGGCCACCTCCCAGGGAGCGAAGGTCTTGGGATTTGACAGACTCGTCGGTACGCTCGAGCCGGGGAAAAAAGCGGATATTGTCATCGTCAATCTGAATAAACCCCATCTGACACCACTTTACGATGAATACTCCCATCTGGTCTATGCCGTAAACGGGGCAGATGCAGAAACGGTCCTTATCAATGGAAGAATAGTCATGCAGGATCGCAGGCTTCTGACGATCAATGAAGCGGAAGTCATGCAAAGAGTCAATCAGATCGCCGTCCGCATTCGAAAGAGTTTTGACTCCTGAGGTTTCGCTGATGAATGCAGAATATGATATCATTATTGCCGGTGGTCTCCTGCTCTCTGTGTCGGAAAGCGTCGGAATAATTGAAAATCCGGTTATAGGCATTCGGGATGGCCGGATCGATCTGATTGAAACCATGAAGACAGGTGCCGGGCATTCATACCGGGCGAAAGAAACGCTTGACGCCACTGACTGTCTTGTCATGCCCGGGCTCATTAATACCCATACACATCTGCCTATGGTATGCTTCAGGGGGATGGCGGATGACCTTCCCTTAATGGAATGGCTTCAGAATCATATATGGCCGGCCGAAGCGAAGCACGTCAACAGGGAAATGGTCTATGCCGCGGCCACGCTTGCCATCGCGGAGATGATCCTTTCAGGTACAACCACTTTCTGTGATGCCTATTTTTATGAAAGCAGTGTTGCAAAGGCCGCTCTGGACTCCGGAATGCGAGGAATCGTCTGCCAGGGTTTCATCGATCTTCCCACACCGAATGATCCGTCCAGAATTACAGAGGTCGCGGAACGATTTATAGAAAAGTGGCAGGGGAAAAGCCCATTGCTTATCCCTGCACTCGCCTGTCATGCTCCGTACAGCTGTTCTCCCGAGACCCTCAGCAGCATCAAGGACGTGGCAAGAAAGGCCCACGTTCCTTACACCATTCATGTGTCCGAGACCAAAGAAGAAGTATCCATTATTCGGGAACAGTATGGGAAATTGCCTGTTGCCTATCTGAGAGACCTCAATGTTCTTGATCGCCGCACAATTGCCGTTCACTGCAACTGGCTTGAGGAAGCAGAAATGGACATACTGAGCGCATTCGATGTAACGGTATCTCATAATCCTGAAAGCAGTCTGAAGCTTGCTGCCGGTATTGCACCAATTCCAAAGCTTCTGCAAAAAGGCGTCACCGTCGGTCTCGGCACCGACGGCACCGCAAGCAATAATGATCTTGACCTCTTCGGCGAAATGGATACGGCAGCCAAGATTCACAAGGTCGCCGAAATGGATTCCACGGTAATGAACGCCAGAACCGTTTTGAATATGACGACGATTGACGGCGCCCGGGTTCTTGGTCTGGATGACCGGATTGGTTCCATTGAGGTGGGAAAAAGTGCTGATATTATCATTCTTGACACGAACAAACCCCACTGGATTCCTCTTTTTAACCCTTACTCTCAGCTTGTCTATGCCGCGTCTGGTGCAGATGTGGTCACAAGCATCATCGGAGGCAGGATGGTCATGCGGGACAGAAAACTTTTAACGATGGATTTGCCCATGATCATGAAAGAGGTCAGAAAGATCGCCGCAGCGATCGGAAAAGACTTTTCAACGTAAGCGCCATAAACCCCACTTTTAGGAGGTTGCCAGATGCAAGACAGAAGTTATCGTTTGACTATACGGATATTATTGGTCTCCGCTATCATTACATTTACTCCCGTAAATTCCTGGTCTCTCCCTCGCGAAGTTACCCTGTTTCCCGATTCTGCTCAGATAGTTGAGATAACGAAGGTTAAGTTGCAGTCTGAGGGGAAAGGCCTGCGGAAAGCCATCTTTTTCCTTCCGGCCCAGGCAGATCCCGATACACTGGTGACACGTCTGCAAAACACTTCGAAAATGAAAATAGAGGATCAGTCATGGCGCCAGATAGTCCGTCAGAATGATGTAAAAATATCCGAGCTCAAAAAACAGATAGAGAAAATCAAGAATGACAAAAGAAGTCTCCAGGCCTCAATCCACGCCCTCAATATCCAGATGCAGTTCTGGCAACTTCAGACGAAGGCAAAGACAAAAACCTTATCCGATGCCCATAACATGTCTGCGGCCATCGGAAAAAATACCAAAAAAGCCTATCAGGATAAGGTAAATCACGAGCTTGATGTAGAAAAACTGGACAAACAAATCAAGGAGCTTCAGGACGAACTGGAGCGAATGGCCGGCAAGAAAGATACGGCATGGGAGGTCACCATCCTGATATCAGGTCCGCAAGCTGCCGAGGCGACACTGACATACACCTATTCCATGTCCGGTTGCGGGTGGATTCCCCTGTATCGTCTTGAAGCCGGCCCCAGGGACGGCAAGGTATCATTTACCTGGGAAGCGGAAATCTGGCAGAGTTCCGGCCATGACTGGAATCAGGTCATCACGAATTTAGCCACGCTGAAGCCCCCGCCGTCCGTTTCTCCCTCCGACCTGCCTCCGTGGATCATTAAACCCCGTCCGGTATTCCGCTATCAACAGGAAAGGAAAGCGGCAAAGGCGAATGTAATGCAAGAATTTGACGAATCTCTCGGAGCCGCACCGGCGGCCGCGGAAGTTCCGCAGCAGGTCAGACAGAGTACCTACTCCGTCTGGCAAATGGGCAGGAAGAACCTGCCGGCGGGATCGATACAGAGGGTTAAACTACAGGAAGAGTCATGGCCGTCGGAGTTTGCCTATCTGATCAGGCCCAGCCTGAGCCCGCAGGCATTCGTAAGAGCCTCGATCAGCCTTCCCGAATCAAAAGAGGTTCCGCCCGGCAATGCCACTTTCATGATCGATGGCGCCATAATTGGAAAGCGTCAATTTTCACTTGCCGGAAAAGAAACAGTCCTTTTCTTTGGTCTCGATACCCTTGTTACGGCCAAGAGAACCCTGATTTCGAAAAAATCGGGAGAGAGGGGCATTCTGACGGACAGGCAAACGTTTGCCTGGGACTGGCGCATTGATATCATGAATTCACGAGTAGAGTCCTCCCGGGTGATGATTGAAGAAGCAAATCCCCAGCCCCGGGATGAAAGAATCAAACTGACATTGAAAAATGATCCGGAACCGTCGGAAAAATCACCATCCTTATTGATCTGGAACCTTGAAGTAGCGGCGGGACAAAATAAGGCCATTCTTTCTTCTGTCAGGCTGGAGGCTCCCGGCGACATGAACCTTGATTTGGGGTGGCAGCGATGAAAAAATGACATGCGGCTGCTACGTGAGCGGCCGTCCTCCGTTTAGTCTCTCATAAATCCGGATGTATTCGGCGATCATGTTCCCCAGGTCGAATTTTTCCCTGGCTTCCTTCATGATTCGTTTCACTTGTATTTCTCTTACTTTTGCAGGCCTCTTGTGGAAGTGAAGGCTTTTTTGCATTCCGTACCAGAGCCCTCCCGTGTCATAATCCCGGAAAAGAAAACCATTGCCGACATCCTGGGTAGCTCCATCGGTCTTCAAACGTATTTCCCTGATTTTGTCATGATACCCACCTGTATCACGGTTGGTAGCCGTTGCGCCGAACAGGTTTCCAATCTGATCAATCTGGCCGCATGGTTCATACAAGGAGGCTCCAAACACATCGCTTGCAGCCGCATAACCAAGCATGGAGAGGCTATCGCTGAAAGGCTGATAGGTGATCTTTCCGTTGGATGCATAAGCAATTCTTCCCAGAGTATCGGCATGGGTTCGATCATTCCCGATGCCGTCCGCCACGATAGCTATCTGTGCATCAGCGTGCATGTTTACAAAGTGCTGGGCTATGGCTTCAAGGAGTTCAACCCCTTTCTGGGTTGGATCGAGTCTCGACGGCCAGTAAAACAGGACGGCATCCGGATTAACATTTAACCCCGTTTTCTTCTGAAACTCCACGAGATTTTCCTTTTTTGTCTCAATGACCGCATCATCGGGTCCATATTTTCTTACACAGTGTTCACATCGCTCCGGATACATATTCAAAGAAGGCGCGTTGATGATCGCCAGCGCCCTATCGTGATAATATTTCATTTTGGTTTCATTGCGGACGCTTATGGGCACAATCGGCCTGTCCAGGAAATAATCTTCAACCACCTCCGAAAGAAATTTTTTCCCCACGAAATTGACAATGCTTGCATTCTTGATAGCCGTGGCCTGACAATCTATCGCTTTTTTCCCATGGTGGTCGGAAAAATAAAGGTTGTCGGAGATACTGCTGAGATTAATCCCCCCAAGATATTCGACAGGTAAATCCGCTGTAAACACATTATGGACTGTATGGAGAATGGGAAGCCCTGTCGACTTGGCGTATGCCGTTACGATGCCGCCTGCCATCCAGTCGTGGCTGTGGACGATCAGTCTTCCTTCATGCCTGCCGCGGACCTCTTTGATGATATTGTTTACAATCTCTTTTTGAAATTCTGCGGCTGTCAGCAAAGGGTCCCCTGCATAAGCGCTTAGATTGTCAGCAAAGATTGATGAACTGACGAGATGAATTTTTTCGGGATCGATATTATACCTGATTTCTCTCCACTGATGTTCATCCATAGCCATTTCCCGCTGAAAACGTTTTTTTAAATTCAGGGTTAGCAGGTGAACATCAATCCCTCTTTCTGTCAGACCTTCACATAAGGCGGAAATCACCTCTCCCTGTCCGCCGCTCTTTCCGGATATATATTTGGCAAGCGCCCCCATATCTTCGGGCAGTCTTCCCGTTTCAGGAGTAATCATCAGGACGGCCGTTCTCTTTTTTTCCTTGATGATTTCGAAGCGCTTGATGAGCACTTCAAGGTCGTCGATCTTCCGCGTCAGTACGTGAGTCGGCTGCGCAATAGACCCCCCGTAGGGATTGAAATAGGCATGCACGGCATGATCTTCACCGATTCTCTCGTGAAGAAAATAAATATGATCCGATGTGGTCAGTTGTCTCCACCGGGTAAAGAGCTCGATCCCTGCCCTGCGGGCGTCCTTTTCCATGTTTTCAATGTTTTTGAACAGTTCGAATTGAGTATAGTTTCCCAGCCATCCGAAGGTGTCTCTTCCTGCATCCGCCCAGGACGATGTGGCCAATCCGTGAATATCAAGGACCGGGCAATCGGTATCCTTGAACTTCTCCGCAATTTCCGTGGGATTTGCCAGAACGATGTTGGTATGTTTTGAAAGCGCCTCCGGCAAACCCCTCCAGAAATCGAAGATCCCTTTGTCTTCCCAGATGTGTTCGCCGATATGTTCGAAATCATAGCCGAGCATAACGGCTTCTCCGTCAATCCGCGCGATATACGAAGCATACTGTTCGGGAGGCAGAGGATCGTTTGGAAATCTGAACGCAACGTCATCGCTCAGTTCCCTGTTTCGCGGTATCACGATCAGGTTGCTCCCCCTTCCCCTTGCCCGGAAGACGGCGTTAGGCGATATGGATTGATCGCTGCCGGTGTACATATCGTCCCTCTTCTCGCATAGCATGGCTGCATAGCCCATATCTGCAACAACGTCTGCAATATGATTGTTGTACATGAGTTCGGTATTACGGAACGAGGTCGGGATAGCACCGAAGAGAACTCTTAGTTTTTCACGATGAAGAGAAACCTGATCCCGAAATTCCTGCTTTACGGGATCTTCAAAAAGACTGGTGAGAGAGTGATAGTATGTCTCGTTTAGAAATTCGACCTGGTTATACTCCATTCCTGCTGCATACAATTCCTGCAGGGCTCTGATGACGGCAGGTTGATAGAGTTCGGCCTGTTCGAGGAACGTGCCGGTCATGCTGAGGGTGATTTTAAATTCGGGGTAATTCGAAATAAGCTCCGTAAACATGACGGTTGCGGGGAGATAGCATTTTTCAGAGACTTTCAAAAATACGTCCCTGTTTTTCTCATCCCACAGGAACTTGTCTCTTTCCGGATGGAGCCGGAGCGGCTGATGAAGCTGGAAATAAAATGTGGCCAGCGGCATCTGAATAATCCCTTCCTTATATTTTTCTTATCTGCGTCGAGCCTTATGTGCCTGTCTGCATAAAAAGACACGTTTCTTTTACGCTTTAAAAATACCATGTTTATAAAATATTACAAGTCACTTTCGTGAGATATATTAATATGGGTCAGTTGTATTGACATCATGCTCGGATTCATGAAATAATTTAGTATGATTAACAAGCGTATTGTAACAAAGAAAAGATCAATGACTGCCGATGTCAGAAAGTCCCTAAGGCGTGCCAACATTCCGAAGATCAAGTATCCGGAAGCCCTCCCCATTACAGCTAAGAGAAATGACATTGTCGAAGCCATAAAGAACAACCGGGTGGTCGTTATTACGGGAGAAACAGGTTCGGGGAAGACGACGCAGATTCCCAAAATGTGTCTTGAAGCCGGCAGGGGAATTTTCGGCATCATCGGTTGCACCCAGCCCCGAAGGGTTGCCGCCGTAACCGTGGCTCATCGCATTGCGGAAGAGCTTGACGAAGAGGTTGGCCGATCCGTCGGCTATCAGATTCGTTTTGAGGACAGGTCGGGCCGGAACAACTATATCAAGATCATGACGGATGGGATCCTCCTCAACGAAGCACAGAATGACCCTTACCTGAGACGGTATGATACCATCATTGTTGATGAAGCCCATGAAAGAAGCCTGAACATTGATTTCGTCATGGGCATCCTGAGGACCCTCCTGCGCAAAAGAAGAGACCTCAAAGTCATCATCACTTCGGCAACCATCGATACGGAAAAGTTTTCCCGTTCCTTTCAGGCGCCGACTGTCGAAGTTTCCGGGCGTATGTATCCTGTGGAATTGCGCTACAGGCCCCTCGACCACGATCTGGAGGAAGCGGGCGAGATCACTTACGTTGATGCTGCCGTATCGGCTGCGGAAAAACTCATGGAAGACAGGTATGGCGGGGATATGCTCATTTTCATGCCCACAGAGCAGGATATACGGGAAACATGTGAGCTTTTGGAAACAAAAATTGGGAAAGGAGCTATCGTTCTCCCCCTGTTTGCCCGCCTTCCCTGGACGGAACAGCGCCGCATTTTTCAGCCGTCATCGTCAAGAAAAATCGTTGTGGCGACCAACGTGGCCGAGACATCCATCACCATTCCCGGAATCAGATATGTGATCGATACAGGCCTGGCTCGTATTTCCCGTTATAATCCCCGCTCCCGGACGACAAGCCTGCCCATCAGAGCGATTTCCAGGAGCAGTGCGGATCAGAGGAAAGGAAGATGCGGCCGTGTACAGAACGGGATTTGTATACGCCTGTTCGATAAAGCCGATTATGAAGACCGACCCTTGTTTACAGAACCGGAAATCCTCAGATCAAACCTTGCCGAGGTCATCCTGAGGATGCTTTCCCTCAATCTGGGAGACATATCGTTTTTCCCTTTCATCGATCCTCCGCATCCAAAGAATATCCGGGATGGCATCGAAATCCTCAGAGAGCTTGGCGCCATTGAAACAGGGGAGAAAGATGCCGACTCAGGCGATGATCAACAGTATTCGTTGACGGAGCGGGGCAAGATGATGGCGCACCTTCCCATTGATCCCAGGATATCCCGAATGATCATTGAGGCAGAGAAGGAAAAATGCGTGGATGAAATTCTGATCATTGCGTCAGTCATCAGCATCCAGGACCCGAGAGAAAGGCCGGTGGAATTTGAGAAGGAAGCCGATAAAATCCATGCCGCTTTTACCGATCCCGCTTCGGATTTTATGACCCTTCTTCACATCTGGAACCGGTACCGGGGCATAATGCGTACTGCAACGACAAAGAACCGTATGAGAAAATTCTGCCGGGAGCATTTTCTTTCCTTCAGAAGGATGAGAGAATGGGGTGATGTGTACGACCAGCTCAAATCGATTCTGGACGAGCAGGGTTGGAAAATTAAAAAGAGTCGGGATGACGACGATAAAATCCTCTACGAGGGAATCCACAAATCGATCCTGAGCGGGTATCTTTCCAACATAGCGACCAAGAAGGAAAAGAACATTTATACCGCTGCCAGAGGAAAAGAAGTGATGATCTTTCCGGGCTCCGGGCTTTTCAACAAAGCTGGAACGTGGGTTGTTGCGGCAGAGATGATTGAGACATCAAGATTATTTGCCCGTATGGCGGCAAACATAAAAAGCGAGTGGCTCGAAGAACTCGGAGGAGACCTCTGCCGCTCCAATTATTCGGAGCCTCACTGGAGCCGCGATCGCGGTGAAGTGGTTGCCTATGAAGAGGTCAGCCTCTTCGGTCTGGTGATTGTGCCGAAAAAGCCTGTTTCATACGGCAGAATCAATCCCGATGAAGCCTCGGAAATCTTCATTCACAGCGCCCTGGTTGAAGGTAACGTGAGGAGACCCTTCCCTTTCCTGCTTCACAATCAGGAGATCATCGAGAGAATCTCAAAGATGGAGGATAAAATCAGGAGACGCAACCTTCTCGCCTCTGAAGAGGAATTCGCGCGCTACTATCGGGAAAGGATCGCAGGCATTTACGATGCGAGAACCCTTCGAAAACTCATCAGAGACAGGGGCAGCGACGATTTCCTGCGCATGAAGGAAGAGGATATCCTTCAACATTTTCCACCTGACGACGAAATGGCCCTATATCCGGACGAGGTGGCCGTCGGCAGTCAGCGCTTTTTATGCAGCTATCGTTTTGATCCCGGAAAACCGGATGACGGTGTTACCTTGAGGGTTCCCGTTCACATGATCTCCAGCATATCGGATAAATCTGCCGACAAGCTGATACCGGGGCTCTTGAGAGAAAAAATTACAGCCCTTTTGAAAGACCTCCCCAAAGAATTCAAAAAGAAACTTCAACCGCTGTCCCATACCTGCGGGATCATTCTGAAGGAAATGGAGCAAGGGGAAGATTTGCTGCTTTCCGTAATGGGAAAAACCATTTATGAAAGATACGGTCTGGACATACCTGCGTCATTATGGAACCAGGACGCCGTTTCCGATTACTTGAAGATTCGTTATGCTGTCGTTGATGAAAAAGGAAGGGAGGTTTCATCAGGACGGGATATCATATCCCTTCAGAATGAGATCGTCTCTGAAATAGCATCGACGGCCTTTCTCAAGGCGCAGAAGATATGGGAAAAAACCGGCTTGAAGGAATGGAGTTTCGGCGATCTCCCCGAGGCGATTTCACTGGGAGAGGAATCCGATCTGGAAGGGTTTGCCTATCCCGCTTTGGAAGCCGCCGATGGCTATATTAACGTACGCTTATTTAAAAGCCGCATAGAAGCGGAAGCATCCCACAAGAAAGGTGTCATGGAGCTCTATTCGATATTCTTCAACAATGACTTGAAGTATCTTAAGAAAACACTCGTGCCGACTGGAGAAATAAAAATATGGGCTGATGATATCGGCCAGACAAAGATCCTCGAAAAGGCTATTTTGGAAAGGGTGTTGCGCGACCTGTTTGATCATCCCGTCAGAACGAAAAAAGCGTTTGAAAGGCATGCCGAAGATGTGGCCTTGAAAATCCTGCCTGTCGGCCAGGACGTTTTAATGAAGATTAAACCCCTGATCAAGGCCTACCGCGACATCGTCGTGAAGCATCGCTCTCTCGTGACGGCCAGCCGTTTTAACCGGCCGGCTATTCAGTATCTCGAAGAAATCAAGATCGACCTGAACCGTTTGATGCCGCCCGAATTTCTGCTGCTGTACCATGACGATAAAGCTCCTGATATTATCAGGTATCTCCGCGCAATGACCATCCGTGCAGAACGGGGACTGGTCCATCTCGAAAAGGCATTTCAGAAGACAAAGGAGATAAAAACCTTTGTCGTTCAGCATCAGGATATGCTAAACGGCGTTTCACCCTATACCTCGGGCAAAAAAAAGGAAGCGATTGAGGAACTCAGATGGATGATTGAGGAATACAAGGTTTCCGTGTTCGCTCAGGAAATAAAAACCGCCTTCCCCGTTTCCGCGAAAAGGCTGGAAAAGAAAATACAGGAAATTGAACGGATGGTTTAGGGGTACTTTCGATTAAATTATTCAAAAAGTTTTATGTCCGGGAGGAAAATTTTTGAAACTCATACTTGTCAGACACGGAGAGACGCTCTGGAACAGGGAAAACAGAATACAGGGGCATACGGACGTTGAATTGAGCGATGATGGTCGCATGCAGGTGAAGAAACTCGCCCTGTCTATGGAGAAGGATAAGATAGATGCCATATACTCAAGTCCGCTGAAACGCGCCTATGATACGGCCCAGGCGATTGCCCGGTTCCATGATACAGAGATCAAAGTCGAACCGAAGCTGCGGGAGCTCAATCATGGAGATTTTGAAAGCCTGACCATACAGGAACTGAAGGAAACTCACGGAGCATTTCTCAAGGAATGGATTGAAAATCCGGCGTCCGTTGTTATGCCTAACGGGGAATCCCTCGCCCAGGTTCAGGAAAGGGTCTGGGATGTGATGGGCATGATTCTCGAAACCTCCAGAGACACTCTCGTCGTATCCCACGGCATGGCGATCATGACCATTCTGTGCAAAATTCAGAATCTTAGCCTGTCAAATGCAAGACAGATGTTTGTGAATATGGCATCAAAGACGGTGGTGTCGTTTGAGAGCGGGCAGGGAACCGTATTGTTACTTAATGATATTTCCCACCTGAATGAAATTATTTGACAATTTCGTAAAAAGTCGAATTTCACCTCAAAGTGTCATTCCCGCGAAAGCGGGAATCCAGAGAACGTACAACTACTCTAAAGAACTGGATTCCGGATCAAGCCCGGAATGACAAAGTAGGGATTATCGGACTTTTTACGAAACCGTCAATCTTCTTTTCAGGTATAGTTTCTCAAGTATCTCGTGATATATTTCCTTACATGCTCCTTTGGCTGAAAAATACCGAAATGTCCCTCGCAGAGAATGTCCGCGTCGAGGGCGAGGAGCTTCGCCATTGATTGTTTCCACCTGTTAATGTCGGATCCGAAAATATCCAGAAAAGGTCCGTGAATGTCCTGACCGAAGAGGACGCGCTTTCCGCCCCTGTCGACATAAATGGACATGGAGCCCGGTGTATGTCCAGGGGTATGAAGGCAGTGAAGTTCTTCGTTTCCGAAGGCAAGAATTTCCTGATCGCCCTTCAGTTTCCTGTCTACCGGCATCGGAGGAAAATGTGTGCCGTAGCAGCTCGCTGCAGTTCTGACAGGGTCGCCTTCTTCAACGGCGCCGGCATCGAGTTCATGGATCAGAATTTTACAACCGAAATTTGTTCTGAAATACGCTGCCGAGCCGATGTGGTCAATATGGTTATGGGTAAGAATGAGGGTGCTTATGGTCCCGGGATCAAGACCTCCGTCTTCCATATTTTTTTGCAGGATCCGTGAACTTCCTCCCGCCCCTGCATCGATCATGACCAGTTCACCTTTAAAATCAATTATAAATGATGTTGCATCTTCCGAACGGGAGATGTCCGGCCCGCCGATCATGTAAATGCCTTCTGCAATGGTTTCAATAGGCGACATGATGTCTTTACTGTCCCGTTCTGATTTTCAGTTGATCTTCAAAAAATTCGGATGCATCCACCTTGTCCTTCTTTTCCGTGATATCGGTGGTTTTCTTTCCAAATGGCATCTCATCCATTCCTTTGATTTTCACCCCCCGCGTTTTTATGCCGATGTCTCTTTCTTTAGTCTTGACCTGATAAACGCCGCCTTCCGCCTTCAGGTTGATATCACCGAGAGGGGATGTACTTGAATAGAGCACGATCTGTTCATCGCCAAAGGGAGGGCTTACTTCAAGTTCAAACTTGTCGTTACCGGAAGGTATTTCATATATCACACCCCCGTTAAAATAGTTTTCAGTTCTGTAGGGATTGGGTAGAAGCTGCAGATATTTGCCTTTCGTATCCTTGTGCAGAACCCTGGCATAAAAGGGTTTGTTTCCTTTGAGATAGATCTTGATTTTATCACCATCCGCATATTCTTTTTTGTCTGTCCAGAGGCTGACCTGCAGCGGCAGGACGGGGTTGTCCGCCGCCGGTTTTTTCGCTGCTGCTTCCTTGATGGCCTTTTCGTCCGGAATCACCTCTGCCTTGATTTGTATCTTATAGCAATCTCCCGCGCGCTCATCCTTATACCATGAGCTTTTTTTGTCCAGTATTTTTACATTGGCTTTTGAATACGCATTGGCGATGTCCTGAACAATGGCAAAGTCTTCTACTTTTGTGATGCTGCTCACGTATGTAACGGCATCCTCGACAGCCTTTTTCTTCGCATCCGCCATGGCCGCGTCTTCGGTCTGTTTACGGGACTTGTCCTCCCCCATACATGCGTAACCTTCCGAGTTCATAATCGTTGACTGTACGGCACATACATTTGAGACCCAGAAGAAAATCATGATGACTGAAATGAAAATATTTAACATATATCCTCTCCTTCGTTGAGCGTTCCGATCAATGCCTGAATGTCCCGAATACGATGACGCACCATATATTCTTCGATTCCTTCGAGAATATCCATCGTCGCACGGGGATTAACAAAATTTGCTGAGCCAACCTGTATCGCCCTGGCGCCGACAATCAGAAATTCGAGCGCGTCCGACGCGTTCGTGATGCCTCCGACTCCGACCACGGGAACGGAAACCCTTTTCGTCACTTCCCGCACCATTCTGAGGGCCACCGGCTTTATGGCGGGTCCCGATAATCCTCCGGTAACTCTTTGCAGGTTGGGCTTTCTATTTTCAACATCTACAGACATTCCTGCGATGGTATTAATCAGTGAAATTACGTCCGCTCCCGCTGCCTGAACAGTTTCCGCAATCTCGCCGATATCGGTCACATTGGGCGTCAGCTTGACCATGACAGGAAGATGGGTTGCCCCTTTGACGCCGCGGGTCACTTCAAAAGCTGCCTTTGGGTCTGCTCCAAAGGACATACCGCCTTTTTCAACGTTCGGACAGGATATGTTTACCTCGAGGGCATGAACCCCTTCCGTCCGATTCAGGATTTCTGCTATCCGTTTGTATTCATCAACCGTTTCACCAAATATATTGACCACAACGGCAACATCAAACTGTTTGAGGAAGGGAAGCTTGTCCCTGACAAATACATGGACACCGGGATTCTGCAGTCCGATGGCATTTAGCATTCCGCACGCGGTTTCCATGATTCTCGGTGGCGGATTTCCCCGTCGGGGATGAAGAGACACGCCCTTTACAATCACGGCGCCGAGGCGGTTGATATCCACATAGGGAGCATATTCTTCACCGTAGCCGAAAGTTCCCGAAGCGGTCATAACGGGATTTTTCAGAAGAAGCCCACCGATATTGACAGACAGGTTTGTTTGGGGATCGTTTTCTTTAACAGCGCGTGTCATGATTCGCCCAATGTCGTATTCCAGTTGATATCCCGTATATCAAAAACAGGCCCATCCACACACACACGGGCATATTGACTTTCTTCGCCTGCATGGATTACTTCAACAACACAGCCCAGACAGGCTCCGACGCCGCATGCCATTCGCTGCTCCAGAAGAACCTGACACGGAATCGCATGTCCTTTTAATATCTCTGAAAGTCTTTTCAGCATAGGAGAAGGACCGCACGCATAAAGAACGCACTGATCCGGCACATAGCCGGGAAGTTCCCCGGCGAAAAGTTCCGTCACGGCGCCGCAATAGCCGGCGCTTCCATCATCCGTGCTGATATGGACGGATGAGCAGGTTGCTATGAGCCTGTCCATTCCGAGCAGATGATCGGACGTTCTCGCACCCGAGTAACAGATAATGTTTCCGTTAAAGGCCTTAATATTATTTTTGTAATACGATGCCAGGTAAGAAATCGGCGCAACACCCATACCACCCGCTATCAAAACAACATTCCTGACGTGGGGGAACATATCAAAGGACTTGCCGTGTGGACCGAAGATGCCCAGAGTGTCACCACGCTCAAGCTCCGCCATCAGACGGGTTCCTCTGCCCACAACCTGGTAAAGAATATCAATGGTGGCTTTGTTCCTGCGACGGTTATAGTTGTAAATGCTGAACGGCCTTCCAAGAAAAACCTCTCCCCTGCGATTCAGCATCACCATGATGAACTGGCCGGGCAAGGGGTTCATGATTGGCTCCGGTAAATTCACCGTCATCAGGTAATGCTCGTTGATCAATTGCCGGTTTGAAACTATTTTCCCCGGTACTGGCAGTCCGCTATGGTTCATGGCGAATCAACTTCATGCATTTTTTCAAATCCGCCCCCATAATGAGAGCGTCTTCATCTCTTTCGGCATAATACAATGGCCTCACACCCTGGACGGTAAAACCAAATTTTTTATATAACTTTATCGCATTTTTGTTCAAAGCGCCTACCTCCAGGGTGCACCGGTTGCATCCGTTATCCACTGACTTTCCGATCATCTCTTTCATCAGTCTCGATGAGATACCGGAGCGCCTGTAATCATGTCCGGTGGCGATTTTCTGAAGATGAATTTCGTCTGCTACGATCCAGTAGGTTATATATCCTGCGATGTGAGTATTCGATTTTTCTGTGATTTTTGCGACGAGGTTCCGAGACATCTTCAACTCAAGTTCCTGCAGAAACATATTTCTGGACCATGGTTTGGAAAAAGAGGCGTTTTCTATGGACACGACGTCGTCCAGATCCTCAATCTCCATCAAAGATATCTTTATGTCTTGACGAAGGTCAAACTTACCCATTCACTTTTTTATTTAAAAGTTCGCTTGCCAGATAGATATTTTTCTTGCCATAGTTTGTTAAGTAGGAGGCGAATTCCTTCAGCTTCATTCCTTCACGGGAATCAGATATCTTGAGGAGCATGGGCAGATTGACCCCTGTTACAACTTCTAATTTGCCTTCTTTGAGAAACGATAGAGAGATGTTTGACGGCGTACCGCCGAAGAGGTCCGTTAAAACCAGAACACCCTGACCTTGATCAAGCTTCTTTATGGCTACACTGATTTCTTTCTTTAAATCTTCAACCCCTTTTGTCTGGTCTACCGAAACGCAGTTGACACCCTTTAAATTTCCTTTTATCAGCTCTGCGGCCCGGATCAACTCACTTCCGAGGTTCCCGTGGGTTGTAATCAGTACTCCGATCATGGTCATCCTCCTTAAAGTATCATGCGAGGGGTTTTACGCTAATTGATCACCTCCTAATTGTCAAGATTTTATCGAATTTGGAAAAAGCTTTTCTTCTTGACACAATATTGCCTCTTCTCTATACTCGACTGGATCAGAATGCCATTTTTACGAATTATCGCGGTAAATTAGATCATCAAGCAGCTAAACGCTTTACAATAAATTCTCCTCAAGAAAGGATGGTTATGACGTCAAATCAGAAACTTATCAAATGGGTGGATGAAATGGCCCGCATGTGCAAGCCGGATCGCATTCACTGGTGCGACGGATCACAGAAAGAATACGATGAATTGTGCGAACTTATGGTTAAGTCCGGCACATTTATCAGGCTCAACGATGAAAAGAGGCCCGGCAGTTATCTCTGCAGGTCCGATCCCGCCGATGTGGCCCGCGTGGAAGACAGAACGTTCATCTGTTCCATAAAGAAAGAAGACGCAGGGCCGACGAACAACTGGTGCGATCCTGTAGAAATGAAAAAAACGCTCTCAGCCCTCTACGACGGTGCCATGAAGGGACGCACCATGTATGTGATCCCCTTCAGCATGGGCCCGCTCGGGTCGAACATCGCCCATATCGGTATTGAAATTACCGACTCTCCTTACGTCGTCTGCAACATGCGGATCATGACGCGCATGGGAAAGGCTGTTCTCGACGTCCTCGGACCGGAAGGTGATTTTGTTCCCTGCCTGCACTCGGTCGGCATGCCACTCCCGCCGGGCCGGAAAGACGTCCCGTGGCCATGCAACAATGATCATAAATACATCGTCCATTTCCCGGAGGAAAGAACGATCTGGTCCTATGGAAGCGGCTATGGAGGAAATGCGCTTCTCGGCAAGAAGTGTTTTTCACTCCGTATCGCTTCGGTTATGGCACGCGACCAGGGCTGGTTGGCAGAGCATATGCTGATACAGGGACTCACCTCTCCCGGCGGCGTAAAGAAATATATAACCGGCGCTTTTCCAAGCGCGTGCGGCAAGACCAACCTTGCCATGTTGATTCCCACGCTTCCAGGATGGAAGGCGGAATGTGTCGGTGACGACATCGCCTGGATGAAATTCGGCGAAGACCGAGGGCTCTACGCCATTAATCCCGAGTATGGCTTTTTCGGCGTCGCACCGGGAACATCGATGGAATCCAATTCAAACGCCATGCTGAGCATGACACAAAAATCCATCTTTACCAATGTTGCCTTAACGCCTGACGGCGATGTATGGTGGGAACTGATGACGGAACAAGAACCTGAAAAACTCATCGACTGGAAGGGCCGGCCATGGACGCCCGGTTGCGGCCGCCTGGCCGCTCATCCCAATGCGCGTTTCACCGCTCCGGCGGGTCAGTGTCCTGTTATCGATGCTTCATGGGAAGATCCAAAAGGCGTGCCCATCTCGGCTTTTCTCTTTGGCGGACGCCGCGCCAACATTGTTCCTCTGGTTCACGAGGCATTTAACTGGCAGCACGGAACCTTCATGGGTTCTATCGCCAGCTCCGAAAAAACCGCTGCTGCAGCAGGAACTGTCGGCGATTTGCGCAGAGACCCGTTCGCCATGCTTCCCTTTTGCGGCTATCATATGGGTGATTATTTTGCACACTGGCTTGAAACGGGCAAGAAGTCAAATGAGAGCAAGCTTCCCAGGATCTTTTACGTGAACTGGTTCCGCAAAACACCGGACGGCAGATGGTTATGGCCCGGCTACGGTGAAAACAGCAGGGTGCTGAAATGGATTTTCGAACGAATTGAGGGAACGGGCAAGGCTGTGGAAACTCCCATCGGTTATGTACCTGCCCCCGGGGCTATCGATACCTCGGGGCTGAACGTATCTGACGAAGATATGGCTGAACTTCTTAAGGTGGATACCGAAGACTGGTTAAGAGAGGTAGAAAGCATTAAGGAACATTACAGCCAATTCGGAGACCGGCTTCCGCAAGCCCTCCGGGATGAACTGGCCGCCCTTGAGATGAGGTTAGCCAAACGGAAAGGAAAATGACCGGACGAAGAAAGGCTGATGAGATGGGAATGCTAAATTTTCTCAGATCAATAGAGATTCTTTCTGATCTCAACGATGATGACTTGAACCGTCTGGTCGACAGTTCACAGATCCTTGCCTACCCGGAAACCCGGAAAATCATAAAGAGAGGTGAAATAGGCCGGTACCTGTGGGTAGTCTACGACGGGAAAGTGGAAGTAACCCTGCCGAAGACAGACGGAACATGGCAGACCGTTGCCTCTCTCGGCAGAGGCGAAATATTCGGCGAGATGTCCATTATGACGGGAGATCCTGCTATTGCCGATGTTTCTGCGTCAGGTGTTGCCAATCTCATCAAAATACCCAGAGAGATATTCTCCCAGATCATCGCCAGAAATCCCAAGACGCTAAGCAAGATTGCCAGGATTATTACAAAACGCCTTCTCCAGAACGAAAGAGACGAACAGCGGCAGGAACTTCTCAGGTCAGCCCACAGTGAAAATGATGACCCTTATGACCTGAATTTTTCCTCTATGAGCGATCCCATAAAAATTCTCGTCGTCAACAGCGGAAGTTCCTCTTTAAAATATTCACTTTTCGACACAGCCGATAACATTCCCCTTCTTGAAGGCCAGATCGAAAAAATAGGTTCCGGCGAAGCGTCACATAAAATCAAGACGCAAAAGTCCCGGAAGGAAGAATTCGTACCCCATATCACCGATATAAAAGAAGCGTTCAATGCCATGGTTTCCGCGGTCACGGACCCATCTTCAGGACCCGTAAAAGACCTGACTGAGGTTCATGCCGTGGGGCACAGGGTCACGCACGGCGGGGGAAAATTTTCCAGCTCCGTTGTCATAGACGATGCGGTGATGAAGGCGGTCCGCTCTTATTTTCCCCTTGCACCCCTTCACAACCCCTATAACCTTCAGGGCGTCGAGATGATGAGGGAACTGATGCCTTCCGCTCCCCAGGTGGCTGTCTTTGATACTTCCTTTCATCATACCCTCCCTGAAAGCGCCTTTACATATGCCCTCCCCTACGCAGTTTGCGAAAAAGAGCGGATCAGGCGTTACGGATTCCACGGCACAAATCACCAGTTCGTCGCCCTCAGTGCGGCAACCCATCTGAGACGCCCCCTGGGGGAACTGAAAATCGTATCGTGTCACCTGGGAAGCGGTGCATCCATCTGCGCCATCGATCACGGACGAAGCATCGACACGAGCATGGGAATGACACCCCTGGAAGGTCTTGTCATGGGTACGAGAGCGGGGGATGTTGACTCCGGCGCTATCCTGCATCTGATGAGGGTTTCGGGCATGTCCATTGAAGAGGTGGACAAGATCCTGAACAAGGAAAGCGGGCTTCGGGGTATCAGCGGGAAAAGCAACGACATGCGCGAAGTGCTTCAGGCGGCGGACGCAGGTGACGCTCGCTGTAAGACGGCAATCGGCGCCTTCTGCTACAGGATCAAAAAGTATATCGGCGCCTACATCGCCGCCCTGGGTGGTATTGATGCCCTGATCTTTACGGGCGGAATTGGTGAGAATTCAGCGGAAGTCCGTGCTCGTACATGCCAGGGTCTCGAAGTCTTCGGGATCAACATTTCGCTGGACAGAAACAGAAAAGCGGAGCCGAAACGCGGAGAGGCGATTGACGTGTCCGAACCGGAATCAAGAGTACGCGTCCTGGTCATTCCCGCGGATGAAGAGAAAATGATTGCAAGGGAAACGCTCCACGCTCTGGGCAGGGTCAGAACCAAGCAGGATATCCGGATGTTCAAGTCGAGGCCCATTCCCCTGAGCATCTCTGCCCACCACGTTCATCTGAGCCAGGCCGATTTTGAAGTTCTTTTTGGCAAGGGAAGGACGCTTACCCCCATGTCGGATTTAAGCCAGCCCGGCCAGTTTGCCGCTGCGGAAATGGTCAACCTGATCGGGCCGAAGGGAACCGTCAACAAAGTCCGTATCCTTGGGCCGTTCAGGAAGGAATCCCAGGTGGAAATTTCCAGGACCGAACAATTTAAACTCGGCATCGATGCCCCCATCAGGGATTCGGGCGACATCGAGGGAACACCGGGAATAATCCTCGAAGGAGAAGCGTGCCAGGTGAAACTTGAGAAAGGCGTGATCTGCGCCAAGAGGCACATTCACTCCAATACCGAGGAAGCGCTTACCCTGGGACTCAGAGACAGGGACGTCGTCATGGTTCAGGTGAAGGGGGTGAGAACCTTGATTTTCGGCGATGTATTTGTCAGGGTCCACCCGGACTACAAGCTGGACATGCATCTCGACACGGATGAGGCAAATGCGGCCCAGATTACCGAAGGGGTCCTTGGTTACATCGAGTCCATACAATCGCGGCAATACATGTAAGCGGCATCCACTTAAAAAGATGTCATTCCGGTTAAAAAAAGATGTCATTCCGGACTCGATCCGGAATCCAGTTCTTTAGTTATGGATTCCTGCTTCCGCAGGAATGACAAAAAGGGTGGGCTTATGGGAACTAAAATAAAAAGACGCTGCGCCAACTGCGGCGCGGAAACGGAAAGTTACAGAAACCCTCTTCCTACGGTGGACATTATCATCGAAGTTGAAGACAGGGGAATTGTCCTGATCAAACGCAAAAATCCGCCCCTCGGATGGGCCATCCCCGGAGGCTTCGTGGATTACGGAGAATCTCTCGAAGACGCCGCAGCGAGAGAGGCAAAAGAGGAAACAGGACTGGATGTATCTCTGATCAGGCAACTTCACACCTATTCCCGACCGGACCGGGACCCCCGCCACCACGCCATTTCCACCGTCTTTATCGCCAGAGCCGTGGGAACGCCCGCAGCAGCTGATGATGCAGCAGAAATCGGCCTTTTTACGAGGTATCATCTTCCACACCCCCTCGTCTTTGATCATAGAGAAATTTTAGAAGATTATTTCTGGAGGAAAGCTTAGCTCTTATCAAAATGCCCATCATCTTCCATCACTGTTTTTTGAAAAGATAGAAGGAGGCTAGATGAAGACAAAATATATCGTATATCTCGTGCTGGCATGTATATATGGAATTTATTGTTTCGGAGTATCTGAAGGATTTATCAAAAAAAATGTTCACGAAGGGGAGATGACGGCAATTCAGGCGGCCATCAATTTTATTTCTCCCAAAAGTCCACGGGAGAAGCTTGCTTCGATATCCGAGGAGTTTTTTGCTGAAAAGGACAAATTAAAAGATTTTGAAGAATTTAAAGAGAAGGTACAGTCGGGTCAGATTACGTGACCGGGAGCTGTGGAACAGCTCAGGCGTGAGCTGGAAAACGATCCCCGTCCGAAAATGAAAGAAAATATAGCAAAATTACAGCCGGAAATGGCAAAAATGGCAAAAAAAGCGGCTCGGAGTAAATGACGAAGTTCATGCCGGGATTAAATCTCTTCACAAGCAACCGGATGGAAATTCTGGTGGCGCATATCTCGGACGTCCTGAAAGTCCCCCTGGCACAACCGCTTGCCGCTGAGATCATTCTTGTCCAAAGCAAGGGTATGGAGCGCTGGCTGTCCATGGAGCTTGCCCGGCGCCATGGCATCTGCGCCAACGTCCGTTTCCCCTACCCTATTCATTTTGTCAACAGTATCTTCAGGGAAGTCATTCCCCACGTACCGGAGCATTCGCCCTACGAACCTATGACCATGACGTGGGATATCATGCGCCTCCTCCCTTCCCTTCTTGAACATGCAGGATTTCAGAGCCTGAAAGCCTATATGGGCGGCGCCGAATCCGGTCTGAAACTGTTTCAGCTCTCCTCCCGGGTCGCCGATCTTTACGATCAATACCTTCTCTTCCGGCCTGACATGATATTGCGATGGGATCGCGGCCTCGAAGACCACTGGCAGGCGACCCTCTGGCGGGAACTGGTCAAGAAAAACGGGTCGATACACCGGGCCGCCCTGTATGACGCATTTCTCCGTTCCATGAAAGATGGGGGCATCCACCTCCAGAATATGCCCGAAAGAATTTCTATCTTCGGCATTTCCGCCCTTCCGCCCTTTCACACCCAGATACTTTCGGCTCTGTCGTCCGTCATCGACGTGAATCTTTTTCTCATGAATCCATGCAGGGAATTCTGGGGAGACATCGCCTCCGACCGGGAAATGAGCCGCTTGACGGCGGGCAGGAAATCAAAGGATCTTCTGCCCGATGATCTGTATCTTGAGACGGGAAACCGCCTTCTTGCCTCCATGGGCGCCCTCGGCAGGGAGTTTTTCCAGTTGACGGGAGACATCCCTTCCGAAGAAACGTCCGCCTTCGAAGATCCGGGAGGGGCAACCCTCCTTGCGGCGATCCAGTCCGATATCCTGAACTTGAGAGAAAGAAGCAGTAAAGACAACCCTGTCATTTACGATGCGGACGATTCGATCCAGGTTCACTCTTGTCACAGCCCCCTTCGGGAGATCGAGGTGCTACAGGACGCTCTCCTCGATCTTATCGAAAAGCATCCCGGAATCAGGCCCGATGATGTCCTCGTCATGATCCCCGATATCGAGCTTTACGCGCCCTTTGTCCAGGCCGTTTTCTCAATACCCCCTGATGATCCCCGCTGGCTTCCCTTCACCATCGCCGATAGAGGGCTTCTCAGTGAAAGCGGCCTTATCGACACCTTCATCCGGCTCCTTGACCTGAGAGGAAGCCGGTATGAAGCATCCCGCGTGATGGATATCCTCGAAGCCGATGCGGTGCGCTCCAGGTTTTCCATAGAGGAAGAAGACCTCGCTCTCGTCCATCACTGGATTCGGGAAACGGGCATCCGCTGGGGAATCGACACAGAAAGCAGGCAAAAGCTCGGACTGCCGGCGTTTCCCTGGAACACCTGGCGGACGGGTTTCGACCGGATGCTTCTCGGCTATGCCCTGCCCTCCGGAACGGAAGAAGGCCTATTTATGGATATCCTGCCCTTTAACGATATCGAGGGGGGAAACACGGAAACACTGGGGAATTTTCTTGGATTCACGGAAACGCTCTTTCGCTTCACGACAGCCCTCGAAGAAAAGAAAACACTGAACGGGTGGGCCGAAACGCTTTTTAACATTCTCGATTCATTCTTTTCCGATGATGAACATCACCTGAGAGACATTCAGGCGATCCGGCGCGTTGTTCATGAACTCCTCGACATTCAGGCTGTATCAGGGTTTAACGAAAAGGTGGACCTCGACGTGATCAAAGCCTGGTTTAGACAAAACCTTAAAGAGAAGGGTTTCGGGGCGGGATTTCTCACGGGAGGCGTGACCTTCTGCGCCATCCTTCCCATGCGGAGCATCCCTTTCAAGGTCATCTGCCTTATCGGCATGAACGATGACGCCTACCCCCGTCAATCTCGCCGGCTCGGATTCGATCTCATGGCTGCAGCTCCCCGCATTGGCGACCGCTCGCGACGCATGGACGACCGGTACCTGTTTCTCGAAGCTCTTCTATCGGCCCGCATGAAACTCCATATCAGCTATGTCGGCCAAACCCTGAAGGACAACAGCCTTCGCCCCCCTTCGGTTCTGGTGAGCGAACTTCTGGATTACATCGAGGAGGGATTCGATGAAGCCGTCCGGGAAAGAATTGTCGTTCCACATCGCCTCCAGGCGTTCAGTCCCGATTATTTTTCCGGGAAAGGGCGGCTGTTCAGCTTTTCAGATGAAAATTTCCGTTCCGCTCAAAGCGCCCTTTCGGGTCACAGGGAGCCCTCTGCATTCATACCGTCCGTTTTATCTGAGCCGGAAGAGGAATGGAAGACGATCGACCTGGAATCGTTGTTAGTGTTCTTCAGCAACCCGGCACGATTTCTTCTCAACCGGCGGCTTGGCATCTATTTGACAGAAGAGCCCGCCGTCGCGGATGACGCCGAACCATTTGAACTCAATAACCTGGAGCGGTTTCTCATCCGGCAGGACCTTGTCGCGAGAGCTCTTGAGGAAGACTCACTTTTCGACGTTTATCCAATCATGCAGGCATCAGGAAGGTTGCCCCACGGAGCTCCGGGCGTGTGTTTCTACGATGGCCTGTCTGCATCAGCAAACGAATTTGTCAGGAAAATTCGCCCCCGCATCGAGGGGGGTCCCATAGAACCTGCAACAGTGGACATTGTTGTCGACGGATTTCATCTCACCGGAAGGCTGACCAATGTCTATCCTGAAGGTCTGGTCTGTTATCGCGCGGCGAAAATGAAAGGGCGTGATCGCCTCAGGGCGTGGATTTCACACCTCGTTTTCAATCACCTTCATCCAGGCGAAGCAGCGCCCCATACGTTCGCTATTTTTGAAGACAGAACATACCGCTATTCGCCGGTAGAAGAACCGGAAATGTATCTACGTATTTATCTAAACATCTACTTGAGAGGTCTTCGTCAACCCCTTCATTTCTTTTCAGAATCATCACTTAATTATGCCGATATAATAACGAAAGGAAAAGAGCCTGAGAAAGCGATGAGGTCAGCCTCAGGCAAATGGGATGCCTTCGAATTCGGGGAAAAAGACAATCCCTACTATGAGTTGTGCTTCAAAGAGATCGACCCCCTTGATGACGAATTCCGTGAACTGGCCACAAGCATATACGAACCCATGCTTAAACATGAAGAGCAGATAAAATAATGGCAACCCCATCCTTGTCATCCCCGTGAAAACGGGGATCCAGAATAGACAAGACGGATTCCGGATCAAGCCCGGAATGACAACAAAAAAACTATTATGGAAGAATCGCGGAAATTTGATCTCCTGAACAGCCCCCTCGAGCGGACCAATCTCATCGAGGCGAGCGCCGGCACTGGAAAGACATACGCCATCACGGGGATATTTCTGCGCCTGCTTCTGGAAAAGCGCTTCTCCGTCGGGGAGATTCTCGTCGTCACCTACACCGTCGCGGCGACGGAGGAGTTGCGTGACCGCATCCGCCGGACGATCCGTGCGGCTATTCACGCCTTCGCCCGGGGAGGACATGATGACCCATTTCTGGATGGGCTGGTGAAACGTTACGGGAATGACAAAGTGGAGAAGCGGCGTGAAGCCCTACGTATTCTTCGGGCGGCCCTGAGGGATTTCGACGAAGCGCCCATTTACACGATTCATGGTTTCTGCCAGCGCGCCCTCCATGAAAACGCTTTCGAGAGCATGAGTCTCTTTGACACGGAGCTGGTCCCCGATGAGCGCGCCCTGAATGAAGAAATTGTTCGTGATTTTTGGAGAACGCATTTTTACGAGTCATCAAAGGAGTTTACTTCTTATTCCCTGAACAATAAAATTAGCCCTGAATACTTTCAGAAACTCATTAAGGGTAAACTTTTCAACCCGGAAATGCGGATCAACCCCCACACGCAGCTCGTTTCTCTCGATGCCCTGACCCCCTTCAGGCAGGCGCGCGAAAAGGTTCGTATGACATGGCGCAGCGCCAGAGATAACATTGCCGAAAAACTGAGCCGCTCCGGATTAAACAAAACAAAATACAAGAACCCGGAAGCCCTCGTGGCCATGATGGACGGCTATGTCGATTCGGAGTCGCCTCTCCTCCCCTTTAACGGATTCGATAAATTCACATCATCCTATCTAAAAAATGCCACCAACAGGGGCAAAACAACCCCGGAGCACCCCTTCTTCGACGATTGCGAAGATTTGCACAAGCAGGCTTCCGAGCTTGAGGCCCAGATTGAAGGACAGTTACTTTTCCTGAAGACACACATATTCCGTTACGCGCGGGAAGAGCTACAGAAAAGAAAAAAACGGCAAAACATTCAGTCTTTCGACGATCTCCTCAACAATCTTCGCGAAGCCCTTGAACAAACAGACGGAAGAGATCTGGGCGGATTGATCCGGAAGCGCTATCGCGCCGCCCTCATCGATGAATTCCAAGATACGGACCCCATCCAGTACGCCATCTTTCAAAATATTTTTGGACTCGAAGGCTCACCCCTCTTTTTCATCGGCGATCCCAAACAATCCATCTACAGCTTCCGCGGGGCGGACCTCTTCGCCTACATGCGGGCTTCCCGTCACGTCGATATCCGCTATACTCTCACGAGCAACTGGCGTTCCGAGCCCGATCTGGTGCGCGCCGTCAACACCATATTCGAAACACCGGGAAGAAAGGCCTTTCTCTACGATGAGGTCCCCTTTGAAAACGCCGTTGCGGGAGACGTCAAGGACAGGAAGCTTTTTACCATGGATGGCCGTACGGAGCCCCCCTTTCACCTGTGGTTCATCCATTCAGACCGCCTGAAGGATGAAGGAGCTAAAACCAACAAGAGCCTGACGGCGGATCTTATTGTGGACGCACTCGCCGCAGAGATCTCCCGCCTTCTTCAACTTGGCAGAGAAAAAAAGGCGATGATCGGCCCTGAAACGCTCTTTGAGGGGCACATCGCCGTCCTGGTCAGGACAAACCGGGAGGCGCGCCTCGTCCAGGACGCCCTGAGAAATAACGGTATTCACAGTGTGCTTCACAGCACAGGTAATCTTTTCGACACCCACGAATCGCTGGAAATGGCGCGAGTCCTTACGGGGATCGCGGAACCTCGTTCCGATAGTTTGGTGCGCGTTGCCCTCTCGACAGATATGCTGGGGCTTACAGGAGAAGGATTGGAAAGACTCAGTGAAAGCGAATCCGAGTGGGAAGAGTGGGTCACGCGGTTTCGCGACTACAACGACCTCTGGGAGCGGTACGGATTTATCGCCATGTTCCGCTATTTTCTCTCGAAAGAAAAGGTTCGGGAACGTCTACTGACCTATCCCGATGGCGAACGCCGCCTGACGAACGTCCTCCACCTCATGGAGGTTCTTCATACGGAGTCGGTCGGGCAAAAGTTGCGAATGACCGGCCTGATCAAATGGCTTGCCCGTCAGCGGGACGAAAATACGTTGCGTCTGGAAGAGCACGAGCTTCGCCTTGAGAGCGATGCCCGCGCCGTTAAGATCGTCACCATCCACAAGAGCAAGGGCCTGGAATATCCCGTCGTCTTCTGCCCGTTCAACTGGGGCCATTCGAAAGACAAAACAAAGGAATTTACCTGCCATGATCCGAAAGACGACTGGCGGTTAAACCTTGTCCTCGATCCGGCAGCCGGTTACGATAAATCCCTTGCGGAAAAAGAGAGCCTCGCAGAAAACATCCGCCTCCTCTACGTCTCCCTCACCCGTGCAAAAAACCGCTGCTATCTCGTGTGGGGGCCGTTTAAGGACGCGGGAACATCTTCACTTGCCTATGTCCTTCATCCGCCGGATGACGGCGCCACGGACATCGTCGAAGCAACGGAGACCAAATTTAACAACCTTTCGGGCTCCGATATGCGGAGTGCTCTGGAAAGCATCGCCGCGAGAGCCGACGGTACCATAAGCGTGTATGATATAGCGGAACCTTTCAGCGAGATCCCGTCGCCAACTGCAGAAATTCCGGAAAAGCTTTCCTGCCGAGCATTTCCCGGAATCATCGACAGGGACAAGCGCATTGCCAGCTTCTCTTACCTCCTGTCGGAACGCATCCATTTGCCGGGCCTCACACCGGAAGACGCATCGGATCTTCCCGATCGGGACGGTGGCGTTACCTCGACGGAGATGCCCTATCCGAAAGAAGCGACAGGCATGTTTTCCTTTCCGAAAGGGGCAAAGGCGGGCAATCTTCTCCATGACATTCTGGAGCACGTCGATTTCACCAATCCCGACAACGACGAAACGAAAAATATCGTGGCCGTTAAATTGAAACAGCACGGTTTTGATTCTCAGTGGGAGGAAACCATTTGCGAGATGATCGGCTGTGTCGTCTCCTCGCCCTTGCAACCTGGATTAAAGAGCCCTGCCCTATCCACCGTCGGGAAAAAGGATCGCTTGAACGAACTTGAGTTTTACTTTCCTCTGAACAGGCTGACGCCGGACACGTTGAAAAAAATCTTCAGCCAATGCGGCATGTCGCCCTACCCCGCCTCCCCGACAAAAATCGGCCGTCTCAATTTTCAGCCGGTGCGGGGATTCATGAAGGGATTTATGGATCTTGTCTTCCGGCAGGATGGGCGCTTCTACCTCATCGACTGGAAATCCAATTTCCTGGGCCCGTCTGTCGCTGACTACAAAGTGGAAGCGCTTGCGAAAACCATGGAGGAGGAATTCTACATCCTCCAGTATCACCTCTATGTGCTTGCCGTTCACCGGTACCTGAGAATGCGCCTGCCCGAATACGACTATGACACCCATTTCGGCGGCGTCTTTTATATCTTCCTGCGGGGCGTGGATCCGTCAACAGGAACGGACACTGGAATTTACCGGGACAGGCCGACAAAAGAAACGATTGATTATCTAAGCGACACACTGATCGCCAATTGAAATTTTTCCCCTGTCATCCCCGTGAAAACGGGGATCCAGGATTTAAAAGAGTGAGGGCTTTGAATAATTGTCACAATGCCGAATGTGTCATTCCTGCGAAAGCAGGAATCCAGGAATTATAAATATTTACCATGAAAGCAGCCACCATCGACAATCTGTATGAACGTCAATTCCTCTCCGAACTCGACTACCGGTTCGCCCGGTTCATCGGCAGGCTCGACGGATCGAACGATGCGCTTCTCCTTCTGGCGGCGTCCCTGGTAAGCCGTTACCGCGGCGAGGGGCATATCTGCATTGCTCTCGCGGAGCTGGCAGGAAAACCCATCGAGCTCGAAGAATCTGAAGCCCTGACCTGCCCTCCCCTGAAATCCTGGCTGAAAACCCTGGAGAAAAGCCCCGTGGTGGGAAAGCCAGGTGACGCAAGACCACTCGTTTTAGACGGCGCCCGTCTTTACCTTTTCAGATACTGGGATTATGAAAAAAAACTTGCGGACGCATTGAAAGACCGTGCCGGGAGTATATTCGACGCCTTCAATGAACTGAATCTGAAGGAGAGCTTCGGGCGGATTTTACCCCGTAACGGCAATGACATGGAAAAAGACATCGATTGGCGGAAAGTCGCCGCTTTCGCATCCCTCAGAAACGGTTTGAGCGTCATTTCCGGGGGACCGGGAACGGGAAAGACTTACGCCGTAGCCAGGATACTCGCCCTTCTCATCGAACAAAACCGGGAGGGACAATTGAATATTGCCCTGACCGCCCCTACGGGAAAAGCAGCGGCGCGGCTCCAGGAAGCGATCAAAGAGGCAAGGGCCACATTAAACTGCAGCGAGGCCGTCAAGAAGGCAATCCCGGAGGAGGCATCCACCCTTCACAGGCTCCTGAAAACCATCCCTTATTCGCCCTATTTCCGCTTCAATGAGGATAACCCCCTGCCCTACGATGTGGTTGTCATCGATGAGGCGTCCATGGTGGATCTGGCCCTTTTTGCCAAGCTGATCAAAGCCCTTCGCCCCCAATCCCGCCTCATCCTTCTGGGCGACAGGGATCAACTGGCGTCCGTCGAGGCTGGATCCGTCCTTGGCGATATTTGCGACAGGGGACACGTTCACCGGTTTTCCACGCCATTTATTGAAGCCTGCCGCCGCGTGACGGGTGAAGACGTGGCTGGAAACCATTCTGGTACAGCATCGCCCGGTATCAGCGACTGCATCGTTCAACTCACCAAAAGCTACCGGTTCGACAAAAAGAGCGGTATCCATGTCGTAAGCCAGGCCGTCAACGCCGGAGAGGGTGAAAAAACCCTCGATCTCATCCGGCAGGAAACATTCAGCGACATCCTCTGGAGAAAACTGCCGCAACCTGATGAGCTATCCCGCCACCTTGAAAAGTGGATTGCGGGCAGGTATGACGCGTATCTGAAGGCCGCCGATTTCGCAGAAGCCTTCGATATATTCAGCAAATTCGGCATACTGACGGCGCTCCGCGAAGGGCCTTACGGTGTGGAGAACCTGAATTTCCTGATCGAGCGGATCATGCAGAAAAAAGGCCTTATCGACCGAAGCGGCAGGTGGTATTCGGGACGCCCCGTCATGATAACCCGAAACGATTACAACCTGCGGCTTTTCAACGGAGATATCGGGATCGCCATGACGGCGAAAGATTACGACAATGAACTGAGGGTATTCTTCCCGGGAATGGAAGGATCGATCAGGAGCTTCCCACCGCTCCGCCTGCCGGAACATGAAACGGTGTACGCCATGACGGTGCACAAGAGCCAGGGTTCGGAATTTGACGACGTTCTTTTCATCACGCCGGACCGGGACACACAGGTCATGACGCGGGAGTTGATCTACACAGCCATCACCAGGGCGAAAAAGAAAATCCATGTCTGGGGAAAAGAAGATGTTTTTCTCACAGCCATCCAGCGCAGAATCCATCGGTCATCGGGCCTCAGAGAGGCATTGTGGGGCGACAGGAATTTGTGAATAGGCCAAAACGCTTTCCATTCGCCTGCTTTATTATCGATATAGATTTTATCGAGTGTTAAAGTCGAGATTTGTGGCTGATGCGATTTTGTAACAGCTTTCCTTTTTGTTACGTATAGCAGGAAGGAGCCCACGGAAAAAGTCATCTCGGATTTTTTCATGTTCAACCTCGTCCCCAACATCGATTTTTACTTCTGGTTCAAGAACCTCGCACACTGCGGATCCCCGTCCGCTAGTTCAAACCGTGCGACATACCTTCGCGCTAGGACATCCGTTCGATGGGTCGCGCATAGGTTATTTTCTCCCGAGTAAACCCTCGGCTCTGCCAGAGGATACTTATTCATGAGGCCTGAGCGGGTCGGGCAAAACTGGTGAGCTGGTCTGGCAAAACTTGACAGGTGCATAATTGGGTAAACTGCTCTATAATGAATCCAGGGAGGATCATCTTATGAGTAGAAGACTAAGCGAAGGATATGGCACTTAAGCAGCACATCACAAAAAAGGCTCATTATTATTCAAGAAAGGAGGAAGTTTTATGAAAGCAGTAATGGTTTTTACCGGATCAGGGCCCCTTCTGATTTTGACCTCTTATCCTTCGATCGATGATCCAAATTTCATCGGCAAATTGAAGGCGAAGGGGATTAAGAAATTCATCTCTTTTGAAATTCCTATTGATCGATGTAAAGGCCTCTATGGTATCAGTTACATTGACATCGTTGAAGATCTTCAAAAGGTAGATGACATGAGGGTCTTGGACTTCGATGGCCACCATATTATGAATAACTTTTCTTTAAAAAAAATAGGGGCGCCTTTCGTCTATGAAGAGTAAAAAAACTCGATAAATTTCACATCAAAAGTGAAATTACTGTCAAACAGGAGGTGAATATATGACTTCCTGGATCCCGGTTTTCACCGGAATGACATATTCGGCAGAAATTCAAAGTTCTCATTTCGTAAAGGAGGAAGCAATATGGCCACGTTTTTTATGTTGGGTAGATATTCATCTGAAGCGTTGAAGGGAATAAGCGCAGGTCGGACCGATAAGGCCCTGAAGCTTATAAAGAAGTTCGGTGGCGAAGTTAAGTCGATGTATGCGTTACTTGGAGAAATAGATCTTGTTTTCATTCTAACCTTTCCGGATATGGAAAAGGCAATTCAAGCTTCTGTTGCCCTGAATAAGCTGACAGGGATTTCCTTTACCACACTGCCTGCGCTGACAGTGGAAGAATTTGACAAGTTGATAGCCAAAGACTAACTGAGGTCCTTATTGCAATAGGGGGGTCGAAAGACCCCTCTATAAGGAGTGTAGCGAGGAAATTTCATAATATTGACCTCCGGCCGTTGTATCTTTCTCTGTCGTAATACTTTTCTACATCGACAAGTTTCAGTTTATCAACGATTTCCTTGAGAGGAACGCTTGTTATTTCACCCCGTACAAGGCTTACCATGCGTCCGAAATCTTCGTTAATGATCATGTCAACGGCGGCCGTCCCGAACCGCCTGGCCATCAAACGATCATTGGCGGAGGGTGATCCGCCCCGCTGTAAATGACTAAGGATGAGAGACCGTGATTCAAAGTTCGTTCTCTTTTCGATTTCAGTTGCGATGTAGCTCGCTATTCCTCCGAGTGTAGGATGTCCGAAATCATCAATTTTACCATTTCTGAGAAGCTCCTGCTGACCCTCTGGCTTGGCCCCTTCTGATGCAACGATTATAGAATACTTTATCTCCCGTCCTCTCCTCTCTCTGAGAAGTTCGCAAACCCTATCAATATCAAAAGGATATTCAGGTATCAGTATAATATATGCGCCGCTGCACTCTCCGCCATGGAGAGCAAGCCAGCCGGCATGGCGTCCCATTGTTTCCACAACGAATATACGGCCGTGAGAACCCGCTGTTGTTCTCAATCGATCAATTTCCTCCATAATCACGTTGACAGCTGTATCAAAGCCAAGGGAATATTCAGTCCCCATGAGGTCGTTATCGATGGTTTTTGGAATACCTACGGTCCTGATGCCAAGCTTGTGCAATTTATACGCAACGCCAAGGGTGTCTTCACCACCGAGTACAACCAAGACATCAATGCCAAGTTTCTTGATGTTTTCGATTAGCTTTTCCGAGCGATCATTTTGGGGATTAAATGGATTGGTACGTGACGTGCCTAAATTGGTCCCGCCATATCGGTCCCATGTTCTTACTACCTCTTCATCGAGATGTCGAAGATAACGATCGCGGCTTTTCGGCTCCGTAGGATCAACTTCTACCAAGCCTCTCCATCCGTCAGTAATGCCTGTTACCTCAAAGGAAATAAAACGTTTGGCAACAAGTCTCGGATCGAGAGCAGTCTTCGTAACCCATTTGATCGCACCGTTCAAACCGGGACAATCTCCTCCACCTGTTAAAATTCCTATTTTCATTGTCATGCTCGTTTCTCACCCTTTATGTGTTGAAAATTTAGAATGTGGTTATTTTGAATTGTTACATGTGAATACTGTTTCGTATCCTCAAAATATTATACAAATTTAAACTCAAAGTATCGTTAATAAACATCCTAAGTCAATCTAAAATAGTTCAATATTGAGCATGAAGAAACAAAAAACGCTTGCAAAATTTGTTGTGATGTCCAACTTTTTTATCATCCAAATCATAATTATAGAGGAAACATCAACGATAACGGATTGAAATCCTGCATATTTGTTAAACTTAACGATTTTTTTTAAGTCCTTTGCAAGCCTGAAGTAATGATGCAGAAAGTGAGTTTTTTATTGCATTGCCTGACCGATTTTCTCAATGTTAGCGGGAGCAGGTTCACTGCTTTTTATCCTTCCATAAACGCATCGCAAGATTTATAATGCAAAGTATTATATTCTTAGGGGGAGTATATGAAGTTTGCCATTATGGGTACAGGGGGTATCGGAGGATATTATGGGGGGCTGCTTGCCCAAACCGGTCACGATGTAACCTTTATCGCACGCGGGGCGCATCTTCAGGCCATTCGAGAGAAGGGCCTGATAGTGAAAAGTGTCCATGGCAATTTTACAATCTTTCCGGCCAGGGCGATCAGTGACCCGTCTGAGGTGGGTTCCTTTGACGTCATTCTTTTTACAACCAAAACCTATCAGACAAATGAGGCAGCGCAATTGATCAAACCTATGGTCGGTCAAAATACAGTGGTGGTTTCTCTCCAGAACGGCATAGATTCGGCAGAGCGTATCGGTGCGGTGGTGGGGATGGAGCACGTGCTGGGTGGTACGACGTGGTGTTCTGTGGCGGTTGAGGAGCCGGGTGTGATCGGCCAGTACAGTCAGTTTCGCCGGATCGCGATCGGTGAGTTCAATGGACAGACAACACCGCGCCTCCGGGCAGTTTATGATGCGCTTCAAGCTGCAGGCCTAACAGTCGAATTAAGCGACAATATCCTGAAGGTCCTGTGGACAAAATTCGTGTTTATCGCACCAGTTATGCTCATGGGAAGTCTGACACGCATGGCGTTTGGCGATTACCGGGATGTGCCGGAAGCGCGTACTGTTCTGACTGAAGCCATAAACGAGGTGGCTGCACTGGCTCAGGCGAAAGGTGTAATACTTGATGCCGATGTGGTAGCCAAGACGCTTGCTTTTATTGACAGCAGTGAACCGGGCATCAAGCCATCCATGCAGCGCGATGTGGAATCCGGGAAACCATCCGAGCTGGAATCCATGATCGGTGCAGCGGTGCGTCTGGGCATGCAATACCGCGTACCCACGCCGGTGATGCGCTTCGCATATGCGATGTTAAAGCCGCGGGAGCTGAAAGCGCAACAGTAATTAGAAATGTTTATAGTCTTTAGAGGAAATCCGTGCACCCCTGCATACAATCTCACTTCAGGATCTCATAGAACTCCTCGTAGGGCATCTGCGTCAGGTATTTTGGCACGCTGTTGTACCGGTCGAAAAATTCCGGAAGTGCGTGGGATTTCTCATGGGCATCTTTTGACTCCCAGTAGGTTAGGATGATGTATTTCTTTGGCGTGATTTCCAGGTCATTTTGATTTTCCGGCAGCAGACTCCCCGCCGCAGAAACGCCCGAAATCTCCAGCACCTTTGATCCGAGGTATCCTTCCATGGCCTCGGTGGCCCTACAGATATCCATCATTCCCCCGAGAAAGAGGTCTTCGTCCCCCGGCCTTACGGACACAAAGTTCACGGCACAGATGATGTCTCTGCCCTCCTTCTCCATGAGGTCCACATCGTCCACCGGGATAACTTCTGCATCCATGCCCATCGCCTTTATTTTTTTCATACACAGGGCCGCCCTTGCCCCAGTGTTGCAATATACCCTGAGCTTCCTGCCGCTTAAAATACCGGCATAGTAATGGACGTCATACAGGGGAATGTTTATGGCGCCCTTCACATGTTCCTTCACGAATTCCTCTCTCGTTCTGACATCAATAATGATCTCGGGATATTCAGTCATTGTGCTTCCTCCTGTGCATTGATTTGTTGTTTACTATTGATGAGTTTGTAAAATGTCGTCATTCCGGCGAAAGCCGGAATCCAGCAGTAAATGTAACTACTGGGGAGAACCGGATTCCGGATCAAGTCCGGAATGACAAATCAGGGATTTTCGGACTTTTTACGACTGCATCATTACTAACATCAAAAACAATCCGATGGCAATGACATATTTTTTTCATTTTCAACCCTGCTTGACATACAGGCTATGTCCTCGTATACTTTCTATTAAACAGAAGAACATTTCAGATTTGGAAAAGATTCGATGAATACATTGCATTCACATTTCAAAGCAGGAGGAAGGATAGATGCTCAAAGCGAAGGATATCATGACAAAGGAAATAATCTCGGTTCATCCGGAAACGGAAGTGATTCAGGCCGCCAGGTTAATGCTTGAACATCACATAAACGGACTGCCGGTCGTTGATGAGGAGGGACGCCTGAAAGGGATTATTTGCCAGTCGGATCTTGTCACACAGCAAAAAAAGATACCTCTGCCATCCTTCTTTATCATGCTCGACAGTTATTTCCCCTTAACGTCTCATACCCACATTGAAAAAGAATTAAAGAAAATAGCCGCAGTTGCGGTGGTCGAAGCCATGACCCCTGATCCTGTAACGGTTGGGCCGGAAACCGGTCTGGAAGACATCGCCACATTGATGGTAAAAAATAACATTCACACGCTGCCTGTCGTGGATAAGGGAAAGCTGGTTGGCATTATCGGCAAGGAGGATATCTTGCGCACCCTTATGGTGGATGCAAAGAACGATTAGACAATGATTTAAAAAGGCTGGATTCCGGATCAAGTCCGGAACGACAACCCTCCTTCTGTCATTCCTGCGAAAGCAGGAATCCATAATTTAAAGGATCTGTCATTCCTGCGAAAGCAGGAATCCATAATTTAAAGGACTGGATTCCGTGTCAAGCACGGAATGACATAGGGGTTGCCCGGATTGACATAGGGTAGTTCTGAATTATTCCATGACCATATCCGGCGGGACATGAAAAAGTTTCCTTACAACATCTTCAAAATAATCCGGCAGATAACGGTTCCATATCTTGATCGGCAAATCGCCAAGCTCAGCCCTGGGCGATGCCGGGAAGGTAAACAGATATTCCATCAGGTACTCGATGTTCTTCGCCAGATGACCGCAGTACGGCTGATGCAGCCGCTGCTCTATAATCCGGTCTTCATGCATGCACCTGCCGATTTCGCTCTCCAGCATTTCCTGGTAGTTGGAAACGATGATCTCAAGACAGATACTGTCTTCCCCCGTCCTCACGAAATCCGCAAATTTCTGATTTAAATTATCCGGATTCAGTCCTCTTTTCTGCATGATATTGATGATTTTACGTCCGAGGGGATCGATGAGCAACTGCTCTTTGGGCGGAGAAAAACGCAGGAGCAGGTTTGTGGCATTGTATTTTCCGGTATGCCTTTCCTCCTCGACCACCTCGCAGTGATCCATATCGGAAAGCAATGCAAGCAGGCGATGTTGATTGGCGTCTTCCAGTATGACCTTCATGCCTGCCACGTCGTTGATCACCATTTTGCGTTCGTCCTGAATCTTTCTTCCGTGCTTAAAGTCTTCAAGCAGTCGATTTTCCGCCTTGAGGAACTCTTCAAACATTTCTTCCTGCGGTGTCAATAACTGGTGTCTCGGGATGCCGAGGCGTCTGGCACGGTCATCCGCGAGAAGATCTGCATGCCTTTTAATCGTATCGTACATCCAGTCGATGATCCGCCTGGCCCCCTTCTCCGCCAGGCGGTGCACACGCTTGATACGGCTGGAGCCGATGTATTCGTCAAAGCCGTCCCTCTGAATAAAAAACAAGGTCGCGTGAAAGGGGGTTTCCCGGTAGAACCGTCCCGGCTCCATCTGATAATTTGAAATCAATTCTTCGATCCGCTCATTGCGATAAGTCGGATTAACGATAATGATATCCTTTAGATCGCTCTTCAGAGTGGCAGGCTTTGTTTGCAAAACGGAATGATGTAATGCCATGAAAAGGTTTTGGGAAAATATTTTCAGGTAGCGCGAAACGTAAACATTATTGAAATGAACAATCTGTGTTATCAGATTCGTGTCGGACGGATGGACATCACCATACATCCAGCGGAGGATAATGTCACTGAGAACTTCCCGGTGCAGATAACTGTTGATGGTAATCATGGTACCCCGTCCTGACAGATTATTTCTTGTTCTGCCTTTATAGCAGAATATTTCCGTATCAATCAACTCTCAAAATTCATTATTGATTGACAAATAACTGATAATTTATAAAACTGCGCCGTGCAGGAACATCCATCATTTAAAACGGAGTGCATCGGTACATGGCCAATGAAGATCTCTCCAAGCTGAAGATTGAAAAGTCGTCAAGATTCAAACAATCATTGGGCCAGAAAAAGATCCTGTACGGCACCGTAGCGGCCGGCTTGGTTCTACTGATTATTTTTCTCTATATGGGGGGGGTCATCGCGCGGTCCGTTTCCGTGGAAGCTGTCAGTGTCTCCCGCATCTACCCAGCCCAGACTTTTTCTTCATTAAACGCAAGCGGTTATGTGGTTGCGCAGCGCAAAGCGGCAGTGGCGTCGAAAATCACCGGCCGGCTCGTGTCTTTGCTGGTATCGGAAGGAAGCCGGGTGAAGAAGGGTCAGATCATAGCCCGGCTGGAAAATGAAGACGCCGTTGCTGCCAGAGAGCAGGCAAAGGCCAATCGCACTGTGGCCCAGGCAAATATTGAGCAGGCAAAAGCGGAAATGACCGAAGCCATGCTTGCCTTCAATCGAAACAAACGGTTAATCGTGAATGGTTCCATATCAAAGATGGAATATGAGAATTCCGAAATTCGCTGTAACCGTTCAAAAGCTGCCGTGTCTTCGGCCGAAGCAAGCCTGAAAGCCGCCACTGCGGCGCTGCAGGCAGCCACCGTAGCTGAGGAATATGCTTTGATCAAAGCGCCGTTTGATGCCGTCGTATTGACAAAAAACGCCGACATTGGCGATATTGTTACCCCTCTTGGCGCCGCTGCAAATGCCAAGGCCGCTGTGGTAACCATAGCGGACATGAACTCTCTGGAAGTCGAGGCCGATGTTTCCGAATCCAGCCTCTACCTGCTGAAAGTCGGCCAGCCCTGCCAGATTCAACTGGATGCCATACCGGATTCACGCTTTCGTGGCGTCATTCGAACCATTGTTCCGACAGCCGATCGCGCAAAGGCGACGGTGATGGTCAAGGTCGGATTTGTTGACACTGATCCCCGTATCCTGCCGGAGATGAGCGCCAAAGTCGCCTTTCTTTCCCGCCTGGTCAAACCCGAGGAAATGAAGCCCCGTATAGTTGTAAATTCCGGAGCGCTTGTTGCCCGGGGAAATCAGCAAATCGCCTTTCTCGTTGCAGGAAACCAGGTGGTTGAAACGCCCGTCCAAGCAGGAGAGCCGTTCGGAGAATTCGTGGAAGTTGTTTCCGGATTGAAAGAAGGAGACCGGGTCGTCATAAAACCTTTAAAAGAGCTGAAAAACGGCACGAAGATCAAGCTGGCCGAGAAGTAATGGAAAAGACAGAACCGGTCGTTGAAATCATCAATATTAAAAAGACCTACCGGCGCGGCCCGCACGTTATTCCCGTTCTTAATGACATTTCCTTTGCCATCGCGAAAGGCGAGTTTATGGCTCTCATGGGTCCTTCCGGTTCCGGCAAGAGTACGCTTCTTAACCTTATCGCCGGGATCGACAAGGCAGACAGCGGCGCCATCCGTGTGGGCGGAATCGACATCACAACACTTTCTGAAACGGAACTTGCCCAGTGGCGATCCAATCATGTTGGGTTCATCTTCCAGTTTTACAACCTTATTCCTGTTCTGACGGCGTTTGAAAACGTTGAGCTTCCGCTTCATTTAACAGGCCTATCCGCAAAAGAAAGAAAAGATCATGTGGAAATGGCGCTCGGTGTGGTTCATCTCAAAGAGCGAATGGATCATTACCCCGGACAGCTTTCCGGGGGTGAACAGCAACGGGTGGCCATTGCGCGGGCCATCGTGACGGATCCGACCATTCTCGTAGCTGACGAACCGACAGGTGATCTGGATCGACAGTCCGCGGAGGAGATTCTGGGCCTGATGGAAAATCTGAACGAAGAATCGGGCAAGACCATCATCATGGTAACCCACGATCCGCGTGCCGCTCAAAAGGCAAAGGTCATCCGCTATCTCGAAAAGGGTTTTTTGAGCAATGCTCATCCTTAAACTTATCCTGAGAAATGCTTTTCGTCACAAACTTCGCACGGTACTCACCATTGTCAGCATTACCATTGCTATTCTGGCCTTCGGTCTCTTGCGTACAGTGGTCAGCGCCTGGTATGCCGGTGTGGCGGCGTCTTCCGCCAGCCGATTGATTACCCGGAATGCCATATCTCTTGTTTTCCCTCTCCCCATTTCCTACAAGGATAAAATCCGTCAGATCAGCGGTGTCAAAACCATCTCCTACGGAAACTGGTTTGGAGGGGTGTATATCGAAGAAAAAAACTTTTTCGCTAATTTTGCGGTGGAACCCTCGACCTACCTCGATCTCTATCCGGAATTTAATCTAACACCGGATGAAACAAAGGCTTTTCTGCATGACCGCAAAGGGTTTGTTGCGGGGCGGAAACTTGCGGACAAGTATAGCTGGCAAATCGGCTCCCTGGTCACCCTGAAAGGAACAATTTTCCCCGGAAACTGGGACTTTGTGCTTCGGGGCATCTACCGGGGTAAAGATAAGACCATCGATGAGACGCAGTTTTTCTTCCACTGGGACTACCTCAATGAAACCATGAAGAAAATGGCGCCCCGCCGGGCGGACCAGGTCGGCTTTTATATGATAGGCGTGACACGTCCGGAGCTTGCTGCCGACGTCGCTGTTTCCATCGACAGCACGTTCAAGAACTCTCTGGCAGAGACATTGACCGAAACAGAGAAGGCGTTTCAGCTCAGTTTTGTTTCCATGACGGAGGCGATCGTTACAGTCATAGAAATTGTCTCGCTCATTATCATCTTTATTATCATGGCGGTGGTTGCAAACACGATGGTCATGACCACGAGAGAGCGTATTGGAGAATACGCCGTATTGAAAACCCTTGGCTTCGGAGGATGGCATATCGCCGTTCTCATTTTTGGCGAGTCTCTGCTGATTACGCTGCTGGGCTGTCTCTTGGGGATAGCCTCCACGTTTCCGACAGCACACGCCTTCGGGGAGAGCATGGGAACCTTCTTGCCTGTATTTAACGTGGAAACGAAGACCGTTGCCCTTGATTTTATTGCGGCCCTTTCTGTCGGTCTTGTGGCGGCGGTAATACCGGTCAGACGGGCCATCGGCATCCGCATTGCCGACGGACTGAGGAGGATCGGTTAGATGGCCATCCCTTTTTCCTACAGCATGCGCAACCTGCTGACCAGGCGGCTGACAACGGTATTGACAGCCGGGGGGATGGCGCTGGTAGTTTTTGTCTTCAGCACGATTCTCATGCTCTCGGACGGCCTGCGGAAAACGCTGGTTGAAACCGGATCGTATGACAACGTGGTGGTCATACGGAAAGGATCGTCCACGGAGGTACAGAGCGGGATTGAAAGGGAGCAGGCAAATATTGTTGAAACAGAACCGGAGATCGCCATCGGCCGGGACGGCAGAAAACTCCTGGCAAAGGAACTTGTGGTACTGATCAATCTTCCCAATAAAGACGGCGACAAGCCGTCAAACGTAATCATTCGCGGGATCAATTCAAGTTCCGTCCCCCTCAGGCCCCAGATCAGGCTCGTAGAGGGACGTCTGCCCCGCCCGGGTTCAACGGAGATTGTTGTAGGCAGAAGCATCTACAGAACGTTTAAAAACGTCGGCATTAACGAAAGCGTCTGCTGCGGTTTGCGCAACTGGCGAGTTGTGGGAATATTTGATGCGGGGAGCACCGCTTTCAGTTCCGAGATATGGGGTGATGCGGACCAGCTTATGCAGGCGTTCAGAAGGCCTGTTTATTCCTCCGTCATTTTTAAATTACGCGATCCCGTAAAATTCGATACGATCAAATCCCGGATCGAAAGCGATCCCCGTCTGACGCTGGATGCGAGGCGGGAAACAAAATACTATCTGGATCAATCTGAAGTCATGGCGAAATTCCTGAAAATCCTTGGTTTTTCGCTGACGCTGATTTTCTCCATAGGCGCCGTCATTGGTGCGATGATCACTATGTATGCCGCGGTTGCGAGCCGGACACAGGAAATAGGCACCCTTCGATCACTTGGCTTTCGAAGAAGAAGTATTCTGGCCGCGTTTATACTTGAATCGCTGATCCTTGGCTTCATAGGGGGCTTTGTGGGGCTCTTCATTGCTTCTTTTATGCAATTTATTACCATATCCACCATAAATTTTCAGACATTTGCGGAACTGGCGTTCAGCTTTGTCCTGACCATTGAAAACATGATTCAGGCCATGGCCTTTTCTCTTATCATGGGTCTTCTGGGTGGTGTTCTGCCGGCCATCAGAGCCTCGAGAATGAACATTGTGGAGGCTCTCCGCACTGTATAACCAGAAGCATACTACTAAAGCCATGACAGGTGACTTACATGCAGCGTGAATTCAGAGTCCTCTCCCCCACGGCCATTTTAGGTTATGGCTTCCCACAGCGTTCTTTCGAAAAGGGAATGAAAAAAAAACCGCATCTGATTGCCGTCGACGCCGGCAGCACTGATCCGGGACCTTATTATCTGGGCTCCGGTAAATCGTTTACCTCCTTGCCCGCAGTCAAGCGCGACCTTGAATTCATGCTTACGGCAGCTGTCGGAACAGCCATTCCCCTGATTATCGGCACAGCGGGCGGCGCCGGAGCACGTCCTCACGTTGAGTGGACCGAAAATATCATTCAGGAAATTGCCCGTGAAAGAGGGTTGTCATTTCGTATGGCCATCATTCACGCGGATATCGGAAAAGATGATGTGCTGGCCGCAATGGATCAGGGGCGCATTTCTCCCCTCTTCCCCGCACCCTTAATCGGACATGACGAGATTGAAAAGAGTGCCCGGATTGTCGCGCAAATGGGCTCTGAACCGGTAATCGAAGCGTTAAAACTTGGCTGTCAGATCATCTTGTGCGGACGCTGCTACGATCCCGTTCCCTTCGCAGCGCCGGCCATTCGGCGGGGATACGATCCTGCCCTTGCATTTCATATGGGCAAGATTCTCGAATGCGCCGCCATCGCAGCTTCGCCGGGGAGCGGCAGCGATTGCGTGATGGGAACTCTTTATGACGACAGCTTTGTTCTTGAAGCCCTGAATGAAGAGAGAATTTTTACCCGAATTTCGACATCAGCGCATACGCTCTACGAAAAATCAGACCCCTACCATCTGCCCGGGCCCGGCGGCGCTCTTGATCTCAGAGACAGCCGCTTCGATGCCATAGAGGAAGGTTGCGTTCGAGTTTCCGGCACACGTTTTCTGATTTCCGACCCTTACACGGTCAAGCTGGAGGGCGTGAAATCCGCCGGCTTCCGGACCATATCCATCTGCGGCATCCGGGATCCTGTTTTGATCCGGCAGATTGATCCGGTCCTCGATCAAATCCGGGACCGGGTGAAAAATGAGCTGCACCATCGTTGGGAAATCCTGTTTCATCTGTATGGGAAAAACGGCGTTATGGGTGCAATGGAGCCGGAAAAAGAACCTCTTCCCCATGAAATCGGGCTGGTCATGGAGGTCGTTTCCCCTAGTCAATCGGAATCGGAAGCCATATGCGCCTATGCGCGAAGCAGCCTGCTCCACTACGGATATCCGGGACGCATTTCAACAGCGGGAAATGTAGCCTTTCTCTACAGCCCTTCCGATATGGCATGCGGCGAGGTGTATGAATTCAACATCTACCACCTGATGTCAGTGGATGATCCTCTGCGACTTTTCCCGATAACGGTTCGGGAGGTGCAACCGTGAAAACGCCATCTCTTACCGATATCGCGGCCATTATCCGCAGCAAGAATGCGGGACCCTATGAACTGACTCTCGATATTCTTTTCAAGAATGAAATGTATTACCGTCATGTGAAAGAGATCGGCTTTTTCAATGCTGAACTTGTATCTCAACTATATGGTATAACTGTCGATAAAATAATAAGAATCGTTTACTTCGATCCGGCGTGGGCTGTCAAGATCACCCTGATCCGTCCCGTTGTTTCCGGATCGATCGGCGATACGGATATTTATGGCGCTCAGCAGCATGCGCCGCTTCTTTTGCTTGAAGTGCCTATCGGCGATTTGCCGGAGGTAAGACCAACCTGCATTTCATTTTAAGTTTCCAAAGCATGATCAAAGGAGAACGTGACATGAAAATATTTATCTGGAGACACAGCAAGAAGTATTCAAGCTGGTCCATGTTCAATGAACCGCACATTTACGATGACAATTACCTGCAGGCCGAAGCTATCGTGCTGGCAAATTCCCGGGACGATGCCCTTGAATTGCTTAAAAGTGACAGTAAATGGAATATTGAGGAGCTGGAAAGAATAGAACCCATCGCCATTGATATCGATCAACCCCGCGTCATCAGCACGTTGATCTATTTCGGATAGTTTAAACCAGGACTTCCCGTATGACCCTTGCGAGATCCTTCTTGAACAAGGGTTTCATGACGAACCGGCGGATGCCGATGCTTTTTGCTCTTTCTTCCGACATGTTTTCGCTGAAGCCCGTGCAGAGGATAATGGGAATATCCGGCCTGATTTTGAGCAATTCTCTTGCAAGATCAATCCCTGTCATGTTTGGCATCGTCGTATCGGTAATCACCAGATCGAAATCCTGCGGCCGGGTGCGAAACGCTTCCAGCGCCTCGATGCTGCTTGTCTTGGATGTGACATGGTACCCAAGCGACATCAGCATCATCGATCCCACATCGATCAGTCCTGCTTCATCATCAACAAAGAGTATCCTTTCGCTTCCTCCGGAAATAACTTCCGACGCCACTTTCGACATTTTCCCTTGGTTTTCAATCAGAGGAAGATATACGCTGAAAGTGCTTCCCTTTTTGAGATCACTGGATACATCAATGACTCCACCGTGGTTCTTGACGATTCCGTACACCACGGATAGACCTAGTCCTGTTCCTTCCCCCGGCCCTTTTGTGGTATAGAAGGGATCGAAAATGCGGTCCATTGTGGATGCATCCATTCCATGACCGGTATCACTTACTCTCAATAGCGCATAATCCCCCGCTTCCAAACCAAGATGGTGGTTTGTCATCGAAGAAAGTCCCCTGACGATGTCCAGTTGAATGTTCAAAATTCCGCCCGTATCGCGCATCGCATGAGCAGCATTGGTAACAAGATTCATCAATATCTGATGAATCTGTGTGGGATCAGTGGAAACCACAATGGATAAAGGTGAAATATCCTGAGTTATCTGAATGGTCGATGGCAGAGATGATCTGAGCATTTTTATTCCTTCCTTGATGAGAGACGTGATAAAAATCGGCTTTCGTTCCTGCTCGCTCTGACGACTGAAGGTGAGAATTTGACTGACAAGTCCTTTCGCCCGGTCACAGGCCCGGAGAACCTGATCAAGGTAGTACTTTTGCTTCTCTGGTCGCACATCGGAACGGGCAAGATCGGCATATCCAATCATGACACCGAGGATATTGTTGAAGTCGTGCGCGATTCCTCCGGCGAGCGTCCCGATGGACTCCATTTTATGCGCCTGTTGAAGCATCCTCTCCAGCCGGTAGCGCTCTGTAATATCCATGGAGTTGCTTAAAACCGCCCGTTTCCCCTCATAGATGATCGACCTGACCGTTTCCATGAGCCACTTCGTGTGACCGGCCCGGTCAATAATGCGAAACTCATAGGGAGTCATCCGCTTTCCCTTCAACATGTCGATCGCATTCCTTCGAACCATTTCCCGATCTTCGGGGTGGACAAAGTTCGGGACATCTTTTTCTATCAATTCGTCTTTTGAATAACCCGAGTACTCCAATACGCGAGGATTTACGAATTTGACCTTTCTGTCTTGGATGATGTAAACGCCGGCATGTGAACTTTCCGCCAGTGTCCTGTAAAGTTCCTCCGCACGCTTACGTTCTGTGATATCACGCAATATACCTTCGACACCGAGCAGGTTTCCCTGTTCATCGTAATACAAATGGCTGCTTGCTGAAATCTCGACAGGCGTGCCGTCTCGGCGTTTCAATTTTATCTCATAATCTTTGACAAAACCATGTTTCTGAATTTCCGATAAAAGCTTTTTTCGATCTTCCGGATTTACATAGAAAAATTCAGCGATATCGGCCCCGATCATGTATTCGACAGAATCGTAATCGAACAGGGCTGCTCCCGACGGACTCATCATGATCAATTTGCCGTCAATATCGCTCCGATAAAATGTGTCATTGATGTTTTCGATAACACTGCGGTACAACCTCTCGCTTTTTCTCAGGATATCCTCTGATTGGACACGCTCGGTGATATCCTCGAGAGATACAATATCCTCGCCGGTTGTTAATTTTACAGGAATAAAGTGAATGATCTTTTCCTCGCCGTTTTTACATGTGACGGTATAGACGCGGGGGCGTTTTTCTCCGGCATTTGATTTCTCCATGTCGGTAATCCAGGCAGCAATTACTTCGCGGCGGTATTCGGGATCGGGATATGCCCTCTTGAACCACTCCCTTCCGTTCGGCACATCCTTCTCATCATATCCGAACAGTTCTTTGAATCTCGGATTTATAAGAATGAAGTCACCTTCTTTTCCGACGAGGGCCATTCCGAAAGGCGCATTGTCCACGAGTGTCCTGAATTTTTCCCTCTGTCCTTCCATATCCTTCAAGGCATCAGCGAGCTTTTCCTCCGCCCTTGTTCTATCCGTAATGTCGCGGCTCACTCCCCGAAAACTGATCACATTGCCGTCAAGATCCAGCGTCGGATATCCTTAAGGATTTCCTGCCTGGCCCTCTCAGCCAGATACTTCGTTCCCACCCATCCCATACCGGCGATAGTTAATACAAGAATTGCCAACGATATCAATAATATATAATGTGATGACCGTCTTTTTTGAATTGTAGAGTTTTTCATCGGTTTAAACCTTCACTTGATATGTCACATATATTTATAGCGTCTATGCGGGAGTTTACGGATGAAAGCTCGCGCAGGAACGCTTCTTGACACCAGGATAAACTGTTAAATTAGTTGTTTTTAAATATTTGCGTGCTGAGAAAAATGGGTGATTATCTGAATGGGTGAACTGGCCGGCATCAATATTTAAAAATACGCAATTTTAACATTACGTCTAAAATCAGCTACTTATTTGAAATATTTATATACTCCCAATCTTTTAATGCTTTTTATCATAACCCCCGAATGGGCGATACTTTTACGGTTTCTGTCCATATGATAAATACAACGGTAAGTCAATGAAAAAAGGAGGACGGAATATCGTGGCCGATATTACCCGATGCGCGATGCAATAGCGTTCGCAGCGATGATGCCGCTTGCGGAGGCCTGAAGCAATCCTCTGCTGATGCCGGCTCCATCGCCAATAGCAAAAAGGTTTTTTACCCTTGTTTCGAGCTCCGGTGATACTTCGATCCGGTTTGAATAGAACTTCACTTCGACGCCGTAAAGAAGGGTATGGCGTGAATATACTCCGGGGGCCAGTTTATCCATTGCCTCAAGCATTTCAATGATGCTCTGCAGGTGACGGTATGGAAACACAAAACTCAAATCGCCCGGCGTCGCTTTCGGAAATGTCGGCCTCGTAAGGCAATTCTTAATCTTGTTCTCTGTTGAGCGTCTGCCGGCAAGAAGATCTCCCAGCCTCTGGATAATAATGCCTCCGCCAAGAAGATTTGCGAGCTGCGCGATGTACCTGCCGTAAGCGATTGGATCATGAAAGGGTTCGGTGAACGTGCTGCTTACCAAAATGGCAAAATTGGTGTTCTCGCTCTTTCTTTTTGCATAACTGTGACCATTAACGGTCACAATGCCTTCATTTTCTTCCGTAACTACTTCTCCATAAGGATTCATGCAAAAAGTGCGCACCTTGTCATCGAATGTTTTCGAATAGTATATCAGTTTTGATTCGTAGGTTACATCGGTCAGCTTCTTCAGCACGATTGCGGGCATTTCCACGCGGACGCCGATATCCACGGGGCTGACTGTTGTTTTAAGACCTATGTATTCCGCTTCCTGTTTCATCCAGTTGGCGCCGACACGTCCCGGTGCTGCAATTACAAAGTCGCTTTCAACTGTCTTTCCATCCGCAAATTCCACACCGTAAACCTGCCCGTTATTTTGAAGAAGTTTCCGCACGGGGCAGTTCGTCAGAATTTCAACTTTACCGTGAAGGGCAGTTCTCATGCGGCTCAAAACATTCTGACAGTTTTCCGTACCGATGTGGCGAATGACTGTTGGAACAAATTCAAGACCCGCCATGCGGGCCTGATCCGCGATTTCTTCAATTGACGGTGAAATACTCCCGAAGACGCGGTCAGGGGCGCCGTAATTGACAAAGGTTTCATCGGTTCTTTTTAATAGCTTGATGAGGCTCTCGCGATCAATAAAATCAGAGAGATATCCCCCCACTTCCGTAGAGAGAGCCAGCTTTCCGTCGCTGTAGGCGCCCGCTCCCCCCCATCCGCAAAGAACGTCTTTCGCGTCGCAATGGTTGCGATTCTCAAGATTTTTTCCCTGATCGAGCATGACAACGCCATCGATACCCGCTTCTGCCAGGGTCAACGCTGTAAATATTCCCGCGGGACCGCTCCCGACGATGATCACCCTGTAGTTCATGTATTATTATCCCTGTTGGATTAGTTTCGCTATATTTCTATCGACAATCTCATACTTTCTTTGATAAATCAAGACTGGCAGTTTCGTAAAAAGTCGTCATTCCGGCGAAAGCCGGAATCCAGCAGTAAATGTAACTACTGGGAAGAACCGGATTCCGGATCAAGTCCGGAATGACAAAGTAGCGATTTTCGGACTTTTTACGATAACGTCAAGGCTGACAACTTCACACAAAGCCCAATTCTACATTGAAGGAGATAAACATGCGGATACTGATTACAGGACGTCTTCCCCACGAGGTCATATTCCCTCTCGAAGAAAAATTCCAGGTTGAAATGAATCATGAAGATCGACCCATGGATCGCCTGAAGCTCCTGCAAAGCATAGGGGATAAAGCAGGGCTTCTGCCGATGATCACGGACCGTATTGACGAAGAAGTGCTGGATATGGCGCCTCTGGTAAGAATGATCGCCAACTTCGGTGTCGGTTATAACAATATCGATGTTAAGGCAGCTACGTCACGTGGAATCATGGTTTCAAATACACCAGGGGTTCTCACCGACACAACCGCCGAACTCGCTTTTGCGCTGATCCTTGCCGTATCCAGAAGGGTTGTCGAATGCGACAAACTGGTAAGAGAAGGCCGTTTCCAGTTCTGGGCGCCCATGCTGTTTTTGGGCCGGGAGGTAACCGGCAAGACCCTGGGCATTGTCGGTCTCGGAAAAATCGGGAAAGCCGTCGCCAGGATAGCCGGAAGCTTTCGTATGCGGATTCTGTACTATAAACGACATCAATTGGACCCCGCAGAGGAAAGAGAACTCGCGGTTGAATACGCCGATCTGGAAACGCTGCTGATGGAATCGGACATTGTTTCCCTGCATGTCCCCCTGACGGAAGAAACCCAACACCTGATCGGAGAAAATGAGCTTTCCCTGATGAAAATAAAGGCCTTTCTCGTCAACACCTCCCGCGGTCCCGTAATTGATGAAGAGGCGCTGGTCTCAGCCCTGAAAGACGGAAAAATCGGCGGCGCCGGCCTGGATGTTTACGAGCATGAACCCTCCCTCAGCCCCGGTCTGGATGAGCTTGACAATGTGATTCTTCTTCCCCACGTGGGAAGCGGCACCCATGAAGCTCGTTTCCGGATGGGATCCCTTGCCGTGGAAAACCTGATTGCCGGTCTCGCAGGAAGAATTCCTCCGAATCTTGTCAATCCCGACGTCCTTCCCTGCCGCAGAGGCTCAAAATAAACGGAGGGACAGCCCGTGCTGTCCCTCCGCAAGTCCCTTCTCAATACGTTTGAATTTTCTATGATTCTCTATGCCGCACTCTCTGCTACTGTGCCGCTCTTCTTCAATTCCTGCCATTTTTTAAACGCCAGCCATATCACGCCGATGGCCAGAATAATCATCAATACGGCAAATGCAGACAGTGCGTAGTTTTGCTTGGGAAGATATTTTTCAATGAGCAACACAAACAGAGAATATATGGTTGTCACCATCATAAATATCGCCGGTACTACAGTGAACAATGCGTTGATGCCTCTTTTCACCAGCCATACGGACACGGCAATCAGTGCAAGGGAGGCAAGCAATTGATTCGCAGAGCCGAATGCCGGCCAGATAACCAAAAATGCATTGTGGTAGGCCAGAAGATACATAAACACCACCGCGAGCGCGGCGTTGAAGATATAGCTTTTCATTATCTTCGGAACATTCTTGAACATCACCTGCCAGAGCTCTTCGAATAAATACCGGTTGAGCCTGACGGCCGTATCGAGGGTTGTGACAACAAAACCCTCAACGAGGAGGATTCCGAAAACAGTCCCGTACACCGGCGGGATTCCCAGCCCCTTGTCAAGCAACCCGCCTGCGCCGGCGGCAAATGCCAGAATGGGGTTTGATCTTGCCCCCGCGGCGGTCGGAAATACAATATTCATGTAGTCCGAGAACATGAGACCGCATCCGCAGGCAACGAGGACGCCGATGGCAAGCAACCCTTCCAACAGCATCCCGCCGTAGGCAATCTTTTTAATATCCGATTCTTTTGAAACCTGTTTTGAAGAAGTCCCGCCGGCAACCAGGCAGTGGAACCCTGAAATGGCACCGCAGGCAACGGTGATAAATAAAAACGGCCAGATAGGACCTAACTTGGCTGTTCCTGCGGCAACATTTAAAGCCGGGGCTTGAAACGTAACGCCTTTAAAGCCGGCCACGAGAGCGGCAATAAACAAGGCTACAACACCGCTATAGAGCAAAAACGAATTCGTAAAATCCCTCGGCTGCAAGATAATCCAGACGGGGATTCCTGCGGCAAACAATGTATAGAAGCAGAGGATGATCATCCACGTGTTGGGGTTTAACTGAACCGGAAATTCCATGCCGATGGCAACTGATACGAAGCACACAATGATCGCGATTCCGGAGGCGAGATACACATTGATATTTCTCTTATAAACCAGGTAGCCGAGGATTGGCGCAAAGGCGGTGATAACGATAACAGACGTTGAGGCAATGCCGCCTATCACGGCCTTCTCTACCCCCCCTACCATTATTGTCCTCACCACGGTCTGGGAGGGATCCAGCCTCAGTACGTCCAATGACAGCAACGACGTCAGCGCCGTTGCCGTCAACCCCAGAAACGCCGAGGTGACAAGCAGAAGCATCAGAATGGTAAAACTTATAAAGAGAAAAAATCCTGTGTTTCCCAGGGTCGCTTTTGCGATCTCCGCAACCGACTTCCCCTTTTCCCTGACGCTGGCGAAAAGCGCCGTCATGTCATGTACGGCACCGATAAAGATGCTCCCGAGCACTGCCCACAGCCATACGGGAATAAATCCGAACATCATGGCCACCGTGGGGCCGATGATGGGCCCGCCGCCGGCAATGCTCGAGAAATGATGCCCGAACAGGACAAGCGGTTTTGTAGGCACATAATCGACATCGTCCTTCATTGAACAGGCCGGCGTGGGACAGGCATCATCTTCTTTAAATACCTTTGAAATATACCTTCCGTAAAAACGATAACCTAAGTAGAATAAAACAGCCGCTATGATAGGAAGTATTGCTGCATTCATATCATTCTCCTTATTTCACTCATTTATAAAATACTGATCGTGATATTTCCGCTTGGTTTTAAACAATCGATACTGCAGTGATATCTAAATTTCACCCCCCCTTTCCAAAACAAAAAAGCCCTCTGGTTGAAGGCTTGACTTCAACGTCGGAAAGGGGAGAACCGTCACATCGCCTTTTAAACCGAGCGTCGCATTATTTTGATGCATTTTCATCACCATTATTGATGATGAAATATATCACATTTATAGTTTTTTTAATATCTTTTTAAATAAATGATCCCTAATCTTTTCCAAAAACCCTGGCGAAGGGATTGTTAAACGGGAGATTATCTTTTTTGATCTTTTCCAATGGTTTTTTGGGCACGTTTATGCCTGTCTTCTGTGGTTTTTTCCCCTCCACTATATTCGAAGCATTCTTTTTCATGGACAGGGAAATCCGCCTGCGATCCAAATCAACGGAAAGGACGGTCACATCGACCTTCTGTTGAACTTTCACAACCCGATGGGGATCTTTTACGAAATGGTCTGAAAGCTCACTGATATGGACCAGCCCGTCCTGGTGGACGCCGATATCCACAAAGGCCCCGAATGCGGCTACATTCGTCACGATTCCGGGCAGTTTCATTCCCGGCTCCAGATCTTCGAGTTTTTCAACACCGTCCGCAAATGAGAACGCTTCAAATTTTTCCCTGGGATCGCGGCCGGGCCTCGCCAGCTCATCGAGAATGTCTCTCAGGGTGGGTATTCCCGTTTTGTCCGTCACGTATCTTGCGATGTCTATTTTATCCCTGAGAGCCGCATCGCTCATCAAATCCGATACGCCGCATCCCATATCCGCCGCCATCGCCTGAACGACCGGATAACTTTCCGGATGAACCGCACTCGCATCGAGAGGATTATCCCCTCCCCGGATACGCAGGAACCCGGCGGACTGTTCAAACGCTTTCGGACCGAGCCTCGGCACTTTTTTAAGAATTCCCCGGGAAGAAAATGGCCCGTATTCATTTCTGTATTGAATGATATTCCGGGCAAGCTGATTACTCAAGCCGGAGACATAGGTGAGAAGCTGCGCGCTTGCCGAATTGATGTCCACGCCCACCGTGTTGACACAACTCATCACCACCTCGTCGAGGCTTCTCTTCAAAGCCCCCTGATCCACGTCATGCTGGTACTGCCCTACCCCGATGGACTTCGGCTCGACTTTGACAAGCTCTGCAAGCGGGTCCTGCAACCTTCTCCCGATGGATACGGCGCCTTTAACCGTCACGTCATGGTCGGGAAACTCTTCCCGGGCAAGTTTGGATGCAGAATAAACAGACGCCCCGCTTTCGTTGACCATCACAATCTGGGCATTTTCAGACAGTCCGAGGTTTCTGATAAAAGTTTCCGTTTCGCGTCCGCCCGTTCCGTTCCCGACAGCGACGGCTTCAATTTTGAAAGAATTGCAGAGCTCCTGCACTTTTTTTGCTGATTCATTTCTGCCTGCTGCCGTTAAAAGGGGGTATATGGTTTCATTGTGCAGCAGCTTGCCCTGACGGTCAAGGCAGACGATCTTGCATCCTGTCCGCAAACCGGGATCGATCGCAAGAACGTTCTTGTGACCAAGGGGAGACGCCAGCAGGAGCTGGCGGAGGTTGTCCGCAAATACCTTTATCGCTTCGATATCGGCAATTTTCTTGGCAGCCAGGCGAACTTCCGTTTCCATTGACGGCGCGAGAAGCCTGTCATAACTGTCCTTAACAGCCGTTCTGACCTGTTCTGAACAGGCATTATCACTTTTTACGAAAAGACGCTCCATAATGAACACGGCCTCGATATCCGGATGAGAGATCCGCAGTGTTAAAAAACCTTCATTCTCTCCGCGCCTCATGGCCAGAATCCGGTGTGAAGGGGCGGATGAGACCGGCTCTTCCCAGTCATAATAGTCCTTGTATTTAATGCCTTCCTCTTCTTTGCTGCGGGTTGCCCTGCTTCGATACGTACCTTTTGAGAAAAAAAGATTCCGGATTTCGGAACGCGCCGCCTGATTTTCATTGACCCACTCGGCGATAATGTCCCTGGCGCCGGAAAGGGCGTCTTTCACGGATGTCACGCCGTTATCCGCATTGAGATAGGCCTGTGCTTCCGCTACCGGGTCTTTTTCAGACTCCTGCTGGAACAGCATGCGGGCCAGCGGTTCCAGTCCCCTTTCCTTCGCCACCGTGGCACGGGTGCGCCGTTTGGGTCGGAAAGGGAGGTAAATGTCCTCAAGGATGGTCATGGTTTCTGCCGAAAGAATCTTTTCTTTCAGCTCATCGCTCAAAATGTCCCTCTCATTCAGGGATTTGAGAACGGCTTCACGGCGTTTTTCCAGTTCTGAGAGTTGCTCCAGACGGTCGCGAATTTCTGTAACTGCAACTTCATCGAGCAAACCTGTTACTTCTTTTCTGTAACGGGCAATAAAAGGAATGGTACATCCCTCCGCAAGCAGCTCCGCCGTTGCTGATATCTGCCTTAATCCGACTCCGAGTTCTGCGGCTATCTTCGGATAAAACCTTTCACTCATAATCTTCCCCCGCCCTTTAGATATGATTTTTGACATTACTGCGGGCTGCTCATTACCAGCAATTTCATATTAACGCAAGACAGCGTATCCCACAATGTCAAGTCCTTAACATCTATATATTAAGAATCATATTATAATTTATCCCTATCATTTGCTGTGATTTTTTAATATTATAATAAAAACAATCAGGATTACCTCAGCAGGAGGACTCTTTGGTACCGACAAAAAAACTCAAAATCGCTTTTCTTGGTTTGTTTGTCATATTTCTCATAGGCTCGCTCGGATACCACCTTATTGAAGGTTGGAGCATTACGGAATCACTTTATGCAACGGCGATAACCCTGTCAACAGTCGGCTACGGCGATTTCTACCCTCACACAGAGGGGGGCAGATTTTTCACCGTTATTCTGATAATTTTTGGTGTCGGAACCATGTTCTACTCCGTCGTTCTTTTTGCAGAGACCATGGTTGAGACTCGCTTTAGAATGCTCATGGGGAGGGGTAAATTGGAAAAGATGATAAACAAAATGAACAACCATTATATCATCTGCGGGTGCGGCAGAATCGGTCATCTTATATGCAAGGAACTGACTGAAGAGAAGATCCCTTTTGTCGTCATCGATAACAATATCGAAGTTATTCAGAAAATAGAAGATGAAGGATTCGTCTATTACAAGGGAGATTCAACGCAGGATAAAACGCTCCTTGCAACAGGCATTAAAAGGGCAAAGGGCATCGTCTGCGTCCTTCCTTTGGATGCACAGAACCTTTATATCATCCTGACGGCGAAAGAACTCAACCCCAATATCTATATCCTTTCCCGTTCCGAGGAGGAGGAATCGGAACATCGCCTTCTGCGTGCAGGTGCCGACCGCGTTATGTCACCCTATATCCTGGGAGGGATGAGAATGGCCATGGCCATTTTAAGGCCTGCCATGCTCGATTTTATCGAGATCACAACAAGAAGACAGAGCCTCGAACTGAAAATGGAAGAAGTCGCCGTTTGCGACGGGTCTCCGATAGCCGGAAAATCTCTGGAAGAGTCGGAAATCCGACACAGTTACGGCTTGATCATCGTCGCTGTCAAAAAAGACTCGGGAAAAATGATTTTCAACCCTATTGCTGCATATGTCATTGAAAGCGGCGACAAACTTATTGCCATGGGAGAAGATGAAAACATGATGCGATTTTCCCGGGCTTGCCTTGGTCAGTAACCGGATTCCTGCCTACTTCAAATAAACCGTTCTGAGCTGTTCGGCAGGCTTTTTTGAAAACGGCTTAAAAAAAATGATTGACATGGTCTTCATCCTCTGTTAATTGAGTCATCACAATTTGAATGTGTGCGTGATGGTGTGATGAAAAGATTATTAAATTCTTATTTAAACTGGTGGTGGCAGAATCCAATGGAGGGGTTTGACCACCGCTGATTTTATGTAACGTAAAGCACAAGCCGTGGAGAACCTCTTGACCTCCGCGGCTTTTTTATTTTCTGTAGGTATAAAAGGCCGTGATGATTCGCGGCCTTTTTTTATTTCTCAGTGCACGGATTCCAGGCTCATCGGGAATCGCAATAAAAAGGAGTCATCATTCATGTATTATCCTGATTTTGATACGTTTAAGAAACTGACACAAAAGGGCAATCTCATTCCGGTCTATAAAGAGATCCTGGCCGATATGGAGACTCCGGTTTCCGCTTTGATGAAACTTGCTTCAAGCGATCACGTCTTTCTGCTGGAAAGCGTCGAAGGCGGCGAAAAGTGGGGACGCTACACTTTTCTTGGATCCGAACCGGCGATGATATTCAAAGTCCGGAATGATGATGTTCTGATTCAGAAAGACAAAGACGTCCAGTGTTACAAGCACAACGGAAACCCCATGAAGTTCCTGAAGCAGCTGTTACACAAGTACCGCCCCGTGGCCGTGGAGGGTTTACCAAGATTTTACGGAGGCGCAGTGGGATTCCTCGGCTATGACATGGTGCGCTTTTTCGAAAAGGTCACCATATCGAGCCATGATGATCTTAAGACGGATGATGCCGTTTTCCTGATAACCGATACGTTGGTTGTCTTTGACAATGTGAAACATACCATCAAAGTCGTTTCATGTGCCTCTACCGAAGAACATATCGAACATGAGACGGTTTATAACAATACCATTCAGAAGATAGATGGAATCATTAAGACATTAAAAGAGCCGCACCGAAAACAAGAACAGCAGCAGCATGCAGATAAAACATTCAAACATCACTCCAACATGACCCCTGAAGCCTTCGGAGACATGGTAAAACAGGCCAAGGAATACATCATGGCCGGCGATATTATCCAGGCCGTTCTTTCTCAGCGGTTTCACGTAAAAAACGGATTGAATCCGCTTGATCTTTACAGGGCGCTCCGTTTTGTAAACCCATCCCCCTATCTTTTTTTCCTGAAGATTGAAGACATGTTTCTTATCGGTTCGTCTCCCGAAGTCATGGTGCGTCTTGAAGAGGGAGTCGCCGAGTTGAGACCTATAGCAGGAACAAGAAGGCGGGGCAGGAACGAACAGGAAGACAGGCGCATGGCCGATGAACTTCTCAAGGATCCGAAGGAGAGGGCGGAACATGTCATGCTGGTCGATCTGGGAAGAAATGATCTGGGTAGAATTGCGCAAATCGGCACCGTTCAGGTCAATCAACTAATGGTCGTAGAGAGATATTCTCATGTCATGCACCTGGTGTCCAATATTCAGGCACAACTGTCCCCCGGTAAGGACTGTTTTGATGTCCTGAAAGCAAGCTTCCCTGCCGGAACACTGAGCGGCGCACCAAAAGTAAGGGCGATGGAGATCATTGATGAACTGGAACCTACCCGGCGAGGCCCATATGGAGGCGCCGTAGGATATTTCAGCTACTCCGGAAATATGGACCTGTGCATCACCATCAGAACAATGCTTGTCAAAAATGAAAAGATATTTATACAGGTGGGGGCCGGCATCGTGGCGGATTCAAACCCTGACCGTGAATATCAGGAAACGCTCAACAAGGTTGAGGGCATGATGCAGGCCATACGGCTTGCCACCTCCGGCTTTGAAATGACAAAAAAACCCTGAAGGAGAATGAAATGATTTTAATGATCGATAATTATGATTCCTTTACATATAACCTGGTGCAGTATCTGGGGCAGTTCGGTCGCGAGGTCATGGTTCGAAGGAACGATGAAATTGCCCTTGACGAGATCAATGATCTGCGGCCGGAAGCCTTGTTTCTATCACCCGGCCCCTGTTCACCGAAAGAAGCGGGGGTCACCGTGGATGTCATCAGAACATTTTACCGGACAGTACCCGTCATGGGGGTATGCCTGGGACATCAAGCCATCGGGTACGCCTTTGGCGGTAATGTCGTCAGGGCTGACAGACTCATGCACGGGAAGACGTCTCCCATCCATAACGACGGGAAGACAATATTCAAGGGACTTCCCAATCCTTTCACAGCAGGCCGGTATCATTCACTTATCGTGGAAAAAAAATCTCTGCCCGATTGTCTGGAAATCAGCGCCGAGACGGTTGAGGGTGAAATCATGGGGATCCGGCACAGGCAATATCCGGTGGAAGGGATACAGTTTCATCCCGAATCAATCCTGACACCGAACGGTAAACGCATTATTAAAAACTTTCTGGATATCATCGGGGAAAAGGAGCAGACACAATGATTAAAGAAGCAATTTATAAAACAGCAAATCATATTGACCTTGGAGAATCTGAAATGATGGTGGTCATGGATGATGTGATGGAAGGAAAAACAACGCCTGCCCAGATCGCTTCTTTCATGACCGCACTCAGAATGAAGGGCGAGACAGTCGACGAGGTGACGGGCGCCGCGAAAATCATGAGAAAAAAGGCAGCCCGGATTGACGCCCAGTCTTCCATCATCGTTGATACATGCGGTACGGGGGGGGACGGGAAAAATACGTTCAATATCTCCACGACCGCTGCGTTCGTCGTTGCGGCAGCGGGCATTACGGTGGCAAAACACGGTAATCGTGCCGTATCGAGCAGTTGCGGAAGCGCCGACGTTCTGGAAGCGCTGGGAGTGAACATAAGCGCCTCACATGATGTCGTGGAGGAATGTATTCAGCAGATCGGCATCGGATTTCTTTTCGCACCCAATCTTCACGGCGCCATGAAGTACGCTATCGGCCCTCGAAGGGAAATAGGAATCAGGACCATTTTCAACATGCTGGGGCCTCTGACAAATCCGGCCGGCGCAACATCACAACTCATCGGCGTCTACGATCAGAAACTGACGGAAATGTTTGCTTCCGTCCTTAAAAATCTTGGAACCAGAAGGGCTTTTGTGGTCCACGGCTCAAACGGTCTTGATGAAGCAACCGTCGCGGGTGAAACGCGGGTGTCTGAATTGAAAGACGGTCTTATTACTACTTACAATCTAAATGCCGTCGATTTCTTTAATGAAACCTATGCCGGAGAATCTATTTTAGGCGGCGACGCAACGCTAAATGCACAGATAACGAAAAACGTTCTTACCGGTGAAGACGGAGCTTGCCGGAAGATCGTCCTCCTCAATGCCGCCCTGGCCATCGTGGCAGGTGAAAAAGCTGCAAATATAAGAGAAGGCATCTTAATTGCGGAAGAATGTATCGACAGCGGCAGGGCGATAAAAAAACTCCAGTCATTGATTGAACTGAGCAACAGTTGATTTTTCGAATATGTTTATAAATAAAATTATATCCACAAAAAAGGAAGAAGTCCGCCACTTAAAGCGCATAAAACCTCTGGCCGAGCTTCAGGAAATTATCCGGGATCTGCCCCGTCCCGGAAATTTCGCAGCAGCCATTATGGGTCAACGTACTGCCATCATTGCGGAAATAAAGAGACGCTCTCCGTCAAAAGGGATTCTTAGAGATGACTTTGACCATATACGGATCGCGTCTGTTTACCAGGAATCCGGTGCAGCGGCAATCTCCGTCCTGACGGATGAGAAATATTTTGGTGGAGACAAAACATTCCTCAGTGACATCAAAAAGATCTCTCATCTTCCTCTTTTGCGGAAGGACTTCATCGTCGATTCCTATCAAATCTACGAAGCGAGAGCCATGGAAAGCGATGCATTGCTCCTCATCGCAGGAATTTTAAAAGAGGAAGAGCTAAGGGAGTTTGTCGGATTGACCGAATCGCTTGGACTGTTTCCGCTCGTGGAAGTTCATTCACGGACAGAACTTGACAAAGCGCTTGCCGCGGATGCTGTCATGATCGGCATAAACAACCGTGATCTGAAAACATTCAATACGGATCTGAGTGTTTCTTTGAATCTTGCTCCCCATGTCCCCCCTGAAAAAATGCTGATCAGCGAAAGCGGCATCCATACCAGGAACGATGTTGAATTATTGCAGAATGCCGGTATTCATGCCTTTTTGATTGGAGAGACGTTGATGCGAGCCGACGATGTTGGAAAGAAAATGAAAGAACTTCTTGGCGGGAATACATAGCATGGAAATAAAGATCTGCGGGATCACCAATCTGGAAGACGCTCTTCATGCCTGTGAATCAGGGGCTGATGCCGTAGGTTTTATCTTTTATCGGAAAAGCCCCAGGTATATTGAGCCGCGCACATCCAGGGACATTATCAAAGAACTTCCACGGCATATATCCAGGGTCGGAGTATTCGTGAATCATAATCCAAGTGAAGTGAAGGATATTTTTTCGCTGTGCGGACTAAGCATGATCCAGCTTCACGGCGATGAGTCGCCCGAATATTGTTTTCAGTTTCCCGCATCCACACTGATCAAGGCCGTATCACCGAAGTCTGAAAGCTCACTCGATACTCTGGAACGCTACCCCGTTAAAGCCATCCTCGTGGACTCGCGCATTCACGGAAAATATGGTGGAACGGGGAAAGAATGTGACTGGAATCTCGCTATCAGGGTAAAGACAGTTCACCCTCTGATCCTTGCGGGAGGGTTGACTGACGCTAATATCCGGAAAGCAATCAAAGTGGTGTTACCCCATGCCGTTGATCTGAACAGCGGTGTGGAACATTCTACGGGGAAGAAAGATCCGCTAAAGGTGAAAAACATCATTCAAATGATACGAGAGATCGACAAATACCCTTTAAAAGATGCTGACAAAAGCGATCTGAAAATTTTTACGTGAACACTTTAAGGAGAAAGTATGCAGCAAATGTCAACAGTAAAGACAGGGCACTTTGGAATATTCGGCGGACGGTATGTTGCCGAGACCCTTATGCCTGCACTGACTGAACTCGAAATGGTCTACAAGAAAGTCAGCAGGGAAAAAGCCTTCAAAGAAGAGTTTACGCGTTATCTGAAAGACTATGCAGGAAGGGAAACGCCCCTTTATTACGCCGGACATCTTACCGAAGAGCTTGGAGGCGCCAGGATATATCTTAAGCGTGAAGATCTCAATCATACCGGTTCACATAAGATTAACAACACTCTGGGGCAGGCCCTGCTGGCTGTACGGATGGGGAAAAAGAGGGTCATCGCAGAAACGGGGGCCGGGCAGCACGGTGTCGCCACGGCAACCGTCGCCGCTCTTTTCGGCATGGAATGTCAGATTTTTATGGGTGAAGAGGATATCAGGAGGCAGGCGCCCAATGTGTTCAGAATGAAGATTCTGGGTGCCGAAGTTGTGCCTGTAGCCTCCGGAACCGCTACGTTGAAGGATGCCATGAATGAGGCCATGCGACAGTGGGTATCGCGGGTCAGAGACACATTTTATGTTATCGGAACTACTGCGGGACCCCATCCCTACCCTACGATGGTGAGAAACTTTCAGAGTGTCATCGGTAAAGAAACGAAAAAGCAGATATTAAAGCAGGCAGGGCGGCTTCCCGACTGCCTGATCGCCTGTGTAGGCGGAGGCAGCAACGCCATGGGACTTTTTTATCCATTCAGGGATGCCAAGACCGTCAGAATGATCGGAGTCGAGGCGGCCGGAAAGGGAATCAAGACCGGCGAACACGCAGCCAGTATATCGGCGGGGCGTGTCGGCATCCTTCATGGAAACAAGACCTATCTTCTCCAAGACAAAAACGGCCAGGTGTATGACGCCTACTCTATCGCCGCCGGCCTCGATTATCCGGGTGTCGGTCCCGAACACAGCCATTTTAAAGATTCGGGCAGAGCGCATTACGTCAGTATCGAGGATGAAGAGGCGATACAAGCCTTTATGCTCCTGTCTAAATGCGAAGGTATCATTCCCGCCATGGAGAGCGCCCACGCCGTGGCATATGCCATGAAGCTGGCCCCTACCCTGAAACGTGACGACATCATCGTGGTTAACCTTTCAGGAAGAGGAGACAAGGACGCAGAAACCATGATTCATAGAATGGAGATTCATCAATGAAGAGAAGAATCGAAAAAAAATTCCTTGAGATCAAGCATAAAAACGAAAAAGCCCTGGTTGCCTATCTCACAGCCGGCGATCCGGATCTGGACACGACGTATCGACTGATTCTTGGCCTTGCCTCTTCCGGTGTCGATATTCTTGAAATAGGCGTTCCCTTTTCCGATCCGACGGCGGACGGACCTATTATTCAGGCGGCCTCTCAAAGAGCGCTCCGCAAAGGTGTCACCCTGTCGGCCATTCTTGATATGATTGCATCCTTTCGGGAAGTATGCGACATCCCCGTTGTCCTGTTTGGCTATTACAATCCCATTTTTGCCATGGGAAATCAGTACTTTGCAATGAAAGCAAGGAAATCGGGAGTTGACGGGATTCTTGTCGTCGATCTGCCCCACGAAGAATCGCGAGAGCTTCGTCAATATACAGACCGTGAAAATCTGGATTTTATTTCACTCATCGCTCCGACTACAGGCAACGAACGCATACAAAAGATTTCGAAAAATGCGACCGGATTTCTTTATTATATATCCGTCACGGGTGTGACCGGAACCCAAAAGCCTCATTTTGATGACATTAAAAAGGATCTGGAAAGAATTCAAGAGAGAACGACGCTTCCTGTTGTCGTCGGTTTCGGAATTTCCACACCCGGCCAGGCTGCAGAAATCGCATCCTGTGCAGACGGTGTCGTCATCGGGAGTGCTATTGTCAAGCTGATTGAAGACAACGCGGACAAAAATGACCTCATAAGCATCATTTCATCCTATGTCAGAGAAATCAAAGAGGCACTTGGCTGACCGATACGGAGACACCACAGTCCAAACAATTTGTGAATAATATTTGAGCTGAGCATCATTTTATGACCTTATTCGACAAGAGGCCCATATAATCATTGAAATATTTTTGTTGTTTATTATAATAAGCAACGTATTTCTTTTATTTCGATCAACATGAAAGAATTTTACTACTTCCCAAATCATGGATTAAGGTACGGGAATGGGTCTCAAAAGTTCAGAATTATCTCTGATGCGCTATACTATCTTTGACATTCCCATCCTGCGGCATTTGCTGCAAGGTCTTTCCATCATTTTTTTAAAAATATTCGGCTGGCGCCGGGAAGGCAAACTGCCCGATATTCCCAAATATGTCATGGTAGCCGCACCCCATACATCAAACTGGGACTTCCCCATTGCAATGGCCTTCATGTTTTCCTTCAAGATGAAACTAAGCTGGCTGGGCAAGGATTCACTTTTCCGGTGGCCTTTCGGCGGCTTTTTCAAGTTTCTCGGCGGCATTCCCATCAAACGGTCACCGCCAGGCGATGTTGTCGCACAGTCAGTCCAGGCATTCAAGGACAGAGTAAAAATGGTTATGGTTATTGCCCCGGAGGGGACCCGAAAAAAGGTCATGCACTGGAAAACGGGATTCTATTACATTGCACAGGGCGCGAATATTTCCATTGTCCTTTCATTTTTGGATTATTTCCGTAAAGTGGGAGGTATTGGCCCTACCCTCGCACAGAGGAGCAACATTGAACTGGACATGAAGACAATACGCGAATTTTATGAAAATATTACAGCAAAAATTCCGGACCAATCAACTCCGGCGACAACGTCTGTACCAACAGGGAAAGAAAGAGGGTAACCATGTCATTCATCCATTTATCCGACATTAAACAAAGAGAAATCGTGCCTGGCTTTAAAGCAAAAATGGTCCATTCCGATCATATGACCCTTGCCTTCTGGAATATAGAAGCCGGGGCAACGCTGCCGGAACACTCCCATCCCAATGAACAGATTACGACCGTTATCAAGGGAAAATTTGAGATGACTGTTGCCGGCGAGACACGGATTATGGAGCGCGGCGCTGTCTTCGTTATCCCTTCCGATGCAAGACACAGCGGTAAAGCCATGATCGATTCAGAACTCATCGATGTATTTTACCCCGCGAGGGAAGACTATCGGTGACATCATCCAAAGCGACCATCTCTCTTTAATTCATAGCTTTTTGATCTAAGTACATCGGTTCATAAATTCGGTTACGTATTATGCGGCCAGCCGTTCGG
>CAZIQY010000007.1:0-61507 GCA_964541605.1 uncultured Syntrophaceae bacterium
GGAACCGTGAGGGACCGTCCGGAGGAAGCCGGAGTGCAAAGCTATGAGCCGACGAACAGAAACAGCATACAAGGCTGAGTCTCCGGGTAAGCCAGCACAACATGACAAAGCCCTGGATTCGGGAGATACGGTAAATGCTGCGGTTGCATAGTCACAGTTCACGTTCTTATCCGGGGAGCCCTGCCCGGTTGGCAACTCCCCTTGGGGAGCGGCGCCCGTCATGGCAACATGCCGCGGAACCGGTCAGGAGTCAGCAGAGGCCATAGTAGGCGCGAGGAAACAAGCCCGGCGGAAAAGAAAAAAACCCGGGAAAGACTTACCCCGCCGAAGGGCCGAACACAGAGAAGGGAAGAACATCTATTATGAGCTCTCATGACATGATGAATCCGAGCGGCCATCGCTTCGTCCACTACGCCGCCGACTTCATCGTGTTGGTGAAGAGCCGGCAAGCGGGAGAACGGGTCATGGGAAGCCTCAAACTCTTCCTTGAGTATAACCTCAAACTCAGGATCAACCAGGATAAAAGCCGTGTCGTGCCGACAAATCAGGATGCCTTTCTTGGCTTCACTTTCCGTGGAACCAAAATACATTGGTCGGGAAAAGCCTTCCGGGAATTTAAGCGAAGGGTCAAGAAGCTGACCGGTAGATCCTGGTTCGTCTCCATGGACTATCGGTACAAGAAGCTCACCGAATACCTCCACGGCTGGCTGAACTACTTCGGGATTTCGGAATATTACAGGCCGATTCCCGAAATAGACCACTGGCTGAGAAGGCGTTTGCGCATGTGCTATTTCAAACAGTGGCGCTGGGCAAGAACCAAGGTGCGGGAACTTCGCAAACTGGGCACGTCGCTTCATGTGGCCATCTCAGTGGCCATCAGCCGTAAGGGGCCATGGCGTTTGTCCCGGACGTTGGCAACGCAAACGGGCATGACCAACGATTGGCTCAAGGATCAAGGGCTTTTATCTGTCAAAGAACAGTGGGTGAATATCCACTACCCGGCTACGGCCCGGTAATCTCTGTGAACCGCCCGGTGCGGACCCGCATGCCGGGTGGTGTGGGGGCTGGGGGAGAAAAACCCCCGGCTACCCGATTGGCGCCGCGCGAATCAGTGCGCAGGCAACTGATCAGGCAGGAGATTCAGCTCCCATCTTTCATTCACACTGATCATAGCGCCAATAAAGAGCTGAAAAGCGGTGGATTAGCTCCGCCGTTGCCGTCGCGCGCAACGCGGCGGCAACATAGTGTAGACCGACTATCGTCGGTATCTTATAACCGTTGACAGTTAAAAAATATTGCAAATCACCTTTGCATAAGATAGGTTAGATGTCAAAATAAAAGTATATTTAGTCAGTTAGTTAATGCCGAGTGTGGTGATGCACGATGAAGCTTTTGGATCAGGTCCGGGCTGTCCTCCGTAAGAAACACTATTCCCTCTAACCCCTATTCATTATCCAATGGCAAGGGATTCTGTTAAAAAAACTGCAACCGTGATTGAACGAAATCTTAAAAATAGTTTGCAATTTTAAAAAGGTGAATGCCGGAGCTCCGGCATAGGATATCTATATGAATTCATTCAGCAATAAACGACGGCAAAAAAGTTTTGCGCTTTATGATAAATACTTAATAATAATGGAATCATAGAGAGGCCTTGGATAGGATCGACGTTTGACAATGACGTATGGCGGGATGACGGGCATCCTTTCCCCCTCAAACCCTCCCGAAGAAAGGGGAGGATTGAGGTAAAAGGAAATTTGTTTGAACTCTAACTTAACCTTGCCTTTGCATACCCCATTGAAATCAGGGCATATTCCATTTCTTTCAGAACAGCTGGATCGTCTATGGTTGCAGGCACTGTGAACTCTTTGTTGTCTGCAATTTTTTGAATGGTGCCTCGTAAGGTTTTCCCGGAACGTGTCTTGGGGAGACGTTTCACAACGGTGGCTATCTTGAATGACGCTACAGGTCCGATGCGGTCTCTCACCATCTGGATAACTTCCTTAATAATCTCGTCACGATCGCGCGTGACCCCTGCTTTCAATACCACAAAACCAAGAGGGACCTGCCCTTTAAGATCATCCTCCACTCCGAGTACGGCACATTCCGCCACATCGGGATGAGAAGACAGAACCTCTTCCATTGCTCCGGTGGAAAGACGATGCCCTGCAACATTGATAACATCATCCGTACGGGACATAACAGAAACGTAACCGTCTTCATCAATGAAGCCTGCATCGGCAGTCTTGTAATATCCCGGAAATTCCTCAAGATAGGCCTCAATAAAGCCGGCGTCGTTATTCCAGAGGGTGGGAAGTGATCCCGGGGGAAGGGGAAGCCGGACAACCAGGGCGCCCGTTTCATTGTGATTGATTTCCTTGCCCGCCTCATTGACAATCCGCACATCCCAGCCCGGCGCCGGTTTCGTCGGTGAACCGGGCTTGACCGGGAAGTGGTGAAGCCCCATGCAGTTGGCACAGATCGCCCAGCCGGTTTCCGTCTGCCACCAGTGGTCAATCACCGGTTTACCAAGATTTTTTTCTGCCCATTGCAGGGTGTCGGGATCAGTCCTTTCACCGGCAAGGAATAGGCAATAAAAGTTTGACAGATCATAATTTTTCATCAGCTCGGCTTTGGGGTCCTCCCGCTTGATCGCCCGGAAAGCCGTGGGAGCGGTGAAGAGGGATCTGACGTTGTACTGGGAAATGACCCGCCAGAACGCCCCTGCGTCCGGCGTATCCACCGGCTTGCCTTCATAGAGGATGGTTGTGCAGCCTCTGAACAGGGGGCCGTAGACAATATAAGAATGACCCACGACCCAGCCCACGTCGGAGGCGGCCCAGTACACGTCGCCGGCATCCACATTGTAGATGTTTTTCATGCTCCATTTCAATGCGACCACATGCCCCCCGTTGTCCCGTACAACACCCTTGGGCTGGGCGGTTGTGCCGGACGTGTAAAGAATATAAAGGGGATCCGTAGCCGCCACGGGAACGCAGTCATGGGGTTTTGCCTTGGCCATGACATCGTTCCAGTCCAAGTCTCTTCCCGCAATCATCGCCGCCTTTTCCATGGGTCGCTGGTAGATGATGCAATATTCGGGTTTTGAGGTCGCCATTTCGATGGCCCCGTCCAGGAGCGGCTTGTAGCGGATGACATTCCTGACCTCAATACCGCAGGAGGCCGAAACGATTACCTTCGGCCTGGCGTCGTTGATGCGGGTTGCCAGTTCATTCGCTGCGAATCCTCCGAACACCACCGAATGGACTGCGCCGATGCGGGCGCAGGCAAGCATGGCAATGACCGCCTCGGGAATCATGGGCATATAGATGATGACGCGGTCGCCCTTTTTCACGCCGAGACCGTCAAGCGCCCCGGCAAATCCGGCGACTTCGTCCCGTAACTCCCTGTAGGTGAACGTCTTGATTGTGTTTGTGACGGGACTGTCATAAATCAGGGCAGCCTGGTTTCCTCTGCCGTTTTCAATGTGGACGTCGAGGGCATTGTAACAGGTGTTGATCTCTCCCCCGACAAACCAGCGATAGAACGGCTTGTTGGAATCATCGAGGACCTTGTCCCATCTTTTGTACCAGTGGCAGTCTTCCGCCGCCTCGCCCCAGAAACCCTCGGGGTCCTGTATAGACCTTTGAAATGCTGTTTCATACGGATTACTCATGTTTTTCCCTCCTTAATGAAAAAGTTAATCAAAAATTTCGTTTTCGTACGTTACTTTTCCCCTCCTTTCTTTTAATCAAGACGGGCGTCGTGCCCATGATGTAAGGCAATACAATCAAAGGGAAGCGTTTCCGTAACCCGTTCAGGCATACGGAAGAATATCCCCGAGTGCTTCACAGAATGATGAAATGACCTGTTATGTTGTCATCAGACAAAAAATGCCTAATGCTGAAGGCCACATTGCTTGATCGTGCCATTCTCCCAAGGAGCGGCACATGTACTTCCGAATACAGTAAAGGCGTAGGCGGCAAATCGACCGTCATGGCTCAGGCTGATGTCAATGTCGGATTGCCTGCCGTTTATATAGACAAGGGGAGGTCCCAGACCCCGTGGACATTTTTCCCTTCTGATTTCAATATCTTTCGTATCCTGATCAACATATGCCGAAAGATGTTTCTTCAAAGCGTTGCGTACACAAATCGATTCATAATCCGGTGAAGATTGGGGAACAGGACCGATATTGTCTGTATGCCATACAACAGAGTCTATGGCTTTTGCCGAATCCGCGGTTCCGGTGCAGTGTATGTAATCACGCGTCATGAAAACCCTGATATGAACCCTGCCGTTTGGCGTGTCAACGCATCCGTCAAAAGAGGATTTTCCGTTGAAAAGACATTCCTCCCCGTCGGAATCCCGGTCCTGGAAAAGGCTCACTTCGTACAATCGGGGTGATGAAGAGACGCCGGGATCATCTTTACAGATAATCTTGTATGCCGTCTCCTTGCCTGCCCAGAGAGCCCATAGAACCGTATCCGGATGGGGAGAGTTAAAAATCTGCCTCTGCTCATTGGGAGTGAAAACGCGGTTTACGAATCGCGTATTCAGGCTCTTTCCCCTGTTGTTCGGATCGTTCAGATCCACTATGTCGTTGCCGATGTGAAGAAAAATAGTCTTCCTCCATGTGAGCTAAATGTTTGACAATTTGCTCTGCGTAATAGCGTTGGGCCTTGAGGCCGTTTTGTTCGGTTAGCTGTGGCTGAAATACATCCACCTTCACGGTAAAATGTTCACCGAATTTCGGGATCGTACTATACGTATGCTGGCCATCCCCGCGGAGATAGATGCACATCACCCTGCAATTCTCAAAATCCTTGACGAAGCGTCCCACGCCGTAGGAAAAGCTCTCCGTATTTATTCTGCCGGTCCGGGAACGTCCTCCCTCCGGGAAAATCTGCAGAAACTGTTTCCCCTTCAGAATGCCGGTACATTTTTCAAGGGTTTTTTTCATTTCGTCACGGTCACCGCCGCGATTGACAGGAATGCACTTGGCCAGATAGCAAATGACCGTCAAAAAGATGTTGCGTTGAAAATTCTTTCTCTCCGGCAGGTTCCAGGGAATCAACCGGAATTGCGTGAAGTGTCCAAACAGGGACAGCATCACATACGTAAGAATCGCTGAATCGATCATGGTCAGATGATTGGCGCAGATGATCCACGGGCCCTCGTGGTTTTTGAAATGACGGGAGACGTCTTCTCTGATCTTTTTCAGATCCCGGACCCGGTAGCCCATCAGCCGGATGGCTGCAAAGTAAAGCGGACCGATGATAAAAACACCGATCTGGCCGATGACATGTTGTACCAGCAAAGATCCCCGCAATCTCATATTCATTACCTGTTTTATTCCAGTTTGGTCTTAATGATGGAGACGGCGTCGCCGATTGTACCAATCTTGTCCGCCTCGTCGTCTTCTACGGCGATGCCGAAAACATCCTCACACTTGATGATGACATCCACCAGCCTTGCCGAATTTACCTTCAGGTCATTCAGGATGTGGGTGTCCATCGTCGCCTTGTCCAGGAGACTCGGGTCCTTCGTGTAAGCTTTGAGAATTTCTACCATTTTACTAAAAATACTTTGTTCATCCATTGTTATAAAACTCCTTGCTGATTATTATTTCCCCATTTTTTGAATATCAAACAACTGTTCACATCGCCGAAGCCGAAACCGGCCTTGGCGATGGTTTTTAACTCAGGATAGTCCATGCATTTCTGCGGGATTTTGTCTTTAAATTCCGTGATATCGGGGTGGATATCCTCGCAATTAACGGACGGGTGGAGGAATTTCTTGTACAGTTGCAGAACGACGGCAACAGATTCGATTGCCCCGGCAGCACCCAGGCAGTGGCCGATCAGTGATTTTGTGGAGTTGATATAGGGGAAATCCCCCGGGGTGCGTTCTAACGCCGCCATCCAGTTTTTTACCTCCCCAGGATCGGCAAAGGTTGCCGTCAGATGGCCGTTGATGGCGTCGATTTCTCCAGGCGTAATACCGGCGTCGGATATGGCAGCCCGAATGCAGCGTCTGACGCCCTCGGGATTCGGTGCGGTGATGGAACCGCCCATGCGGTGCCCCCCGCAATTCACGGCGCCGCCGAGGACTTCCGCATAGATCCGGGCGCCCCGCTCCAGGGCGCACTCCAGATCTTCAACGACCAGGACTGCGGCCCCCGACCCGGGGACAAAACCGCTTGCTGTAGCGCTCAAGGGCCGTGACGCCGTTTCCGGTTGATCATTGAATTTACGGCAGATGACCCGCATGGCGTCAAATCCGGCCCAGATGTAGGGGGACGCCCCCTCAGATCCGCCGGCCAGCACGCGTTTGGCAAGCCCCATGCGTATTCTCCACAGCGCTTCAATAACAGCCTCGTTCCCTGTGCTGCAGGCGGATGAGTTTGACGTCACCTGATTTCCCAATGCCAAAAGACCGGCAATACGGGCGCTGGTTCCGCTGTTCATCACCTGCTCGACGATGCGGCTACCCATGCGGCGAACCTTGCCGTCATTTACCATGGGAACCACGGTCTTTGCGATGGTATCCATACCGCCGATGCCGGAGCCGACGATCACGCCCGTGTCCCAGTCCACGCAATCATCTTCAGCGTCAGGCACGGTAAAACCGGCGTCGGTCCAGGCATCTACGGCAGAGACGGACGCATATCCGATATTGTCGTTTAAGGACATCAGTTTTTCGTGATCAAAGTAACTGTTACGGATTCTCTCAAAGTCTTGGGGTATGCCGCCGATCTGACAGGCAAAGTTCAATTCCTGCAACTCGGGAATAAAACGGATTCCCGAGCGGCCTTCCCGCAGGGCCTCTTCAAAATGATCCAGGCCATGAGCATTTGGGGCTGTTACCCCCATTCCTGTTATAACCACTCTTCTCTTTTGCACGTTAAATCAACCCTCCAAAAAAATTCCCATACCGGCCAGGATGCCGCTGCTGACCGTTTCTCCGTTTTCTCTTTCCATGGAAACCTTCGATTTCAGATTTCCCATGCGGAAGTATATTTTTTGACCCCGGATGATGACCTGTTCGCCCGGTTGCACCATCCCGGTAAATTCCACACCCTCAACAAGGGTGAACAGCGTAATCAAACCTTTTGTTTTTTCATCTGTTGCACGAGGCTGCATCATCTTCAGATAAAGACCGAAGGCAACCACCCCGGTCTGGGCCATGGTCTCGATGAGAATGACGCCCGGCGTGATCGGCCTGCCGGGGAAATGGCCCCGGTAAAAATATTCATCTTCACGAAACCGGTAAGCGCCCACGATATGTTCTTCATCCAGTTCTAGAATGTCATCGATAAATCGAAAGGGATATTGCTGGGGAACACTGTTTAATGTCTGATCCATCGTTTCACGATCAGCCGCCATAAAGGCCCCCGTTCACATGGATGACGCTGCCGGTGATGTAGGAACCCCGTGTGGCGAGGAAAGAAACCACATCGGCCACTTCCTCGGGACGTCCCGTGCGACCTAAAGTAACATTTTCAAGAATTCTTGTACGAATCTCATCCGGAAGATCGTGCGTCATTTCCGTATCGATAAAACCGGGAGCGACGGAATTCACAAGAATATTCCGCCCCGCCAGTTCCTTGGACAGCGATTTCGTAAAGGCGTCAAGGGCTGCCTTTTCCATGGTGTAGGGAATCTGGCCGGCGTTTCCCGTGTATCCTACAACACTGGATATATTGATGATGCGACCGCTTCCCTGACGCAGCATGAACAGCCTGATGATCCGTTTCGTCAGGTACCACAGTCCCCGCATCACAGATCGCTGGGCATCGAACTGATCGATTTTCATGCTGTGGATGTCCGCATTAAGCGAAATACCGGCGTTATTTACCAGCACATCCACGCGGCCTGCCGATTCTTTTACTCGATTTACAAGGGCATCAACCTGATTGATATCGGAGATGTCCGCCTGAAGAAGAAATCCGTCTCCGATTTCGGAAAGGACGGTCTTTGCCTTATCCTGGCTGCTCCGGTAATGGACGCCTACCCTGAATCCTTCTTTAGAGAGAAACCGGCAGCATGCAGCGCCGATCCCGGTTCCGGCGCCGGTTACAACGGCAACAGGTTTTTCGCTCATGAACCGCTCCTCATGATTCCGCCGACGGAATGCACGGATCGTTTCGGATAGTCGGGGTAAACGATTCCCCGAAAAACACCGGTACGCGCATCTTTGATCTGGGTGATCAATTCATTGTCCACATAGACATTGCCGTCTGCTATGACCAGCGACGCCCCTGATTCCTTCAGATGGGCAAATCGCCTTATCTCGATTTCATAACGGACGCACTTGTTAAAAGGCCTGATCTGGCCGTTGAAGGAAACCTCGCCGCAACCCAGAGCTCTTCCGGCGCCAAGAGCGCCCCGCCAGACGCAGTAAAAACCCAGTAGTTGCCAGACCGCATCGACGCAGAGACAACCCGGCTGGACAGGATCTCCCGGCATATGACATTGAAAGTACCAGGCGTCGAGTTTGATGTCCTGTTCCGCCACGATGGAGCCCTGTCTCCCATTGCTCTTAATGGACAAGACACGGTCCACCATAAGAAAGGGAGGCGCCGGCAGGCGGGCGTCGAAATCAACAGGAGGGTCATTCACCAGGCTTCCATAGGAAAATGCGAGGATCTCTTCCAGTCCGAAGTGCTGTCGTTCCCTGAATTCCATGTATTTCATGAAGGTTCCTCAACTTGCAGCATCATGTGTACCCAGGTCAATCCCGCTCCAACAAGTGAGATCGCAATATGATCGCCGGGGCGAAGATCGTCCCAGTGCAGGCTTAAAACGGCCGGTGCGCCGGAACACCCGGTGTTTCCGAAATCTTCCACAGAGCGCCAGTGACGATTCTCGGGGATGCCGGTGCGTTCGCAGACGGTTTTCAGCATATTCAGATTGGCCTGATGACCAACAAAGATAAAGCGGTTGCCATTGACATGAAATGAATCCTGGAGTGTACGGATTGAGTCCGTTGTCTTGCGGATGGCAAATCCCTGGATGGCGTTTCCGTCCTGCCGAAAATATCCCATTCGGGGAATGGCGACTTTTTCCCAGGAGGATGGTCTTGAATCACAATGGCAGGCCTTGAATGCCGCCCGCGCCGGAACCCTTGCGGATACGACGGCGGCGGAGCTGCCGTCGCCGAAGAGTACGGCACTATTTCTGTCGGAATAGTCTATACAGCGGGTCAGATTTTCCGGGTTGACCAGCAGGATGAAGGACGGCAGTGACTCCGGCTTCATCTGATCGACGAAATGAATCTGCACGCCGAAGCTCGTGCATGCGGAATTGATATCAAAACAGGGAACGTCGATGCCCAGTTCAGCGGCTATGGTTGCCGCCTCAGCCGGTGAGTGGTTATCCGGGGCGGAACTGCCCGAGATGACAAGCCCGATATCTTCCGGCTCAAGTCCCGCCCGGTCAAGAGCCATGCAGGCGGCTTCAGCGCCTGTCTGGGCGTTGTTGTATAAACCGGCGTCGTAGGCCTCCCGGGGGTCTTTGTTTTTTGTTTCTCTGATGTAATCCAGAGGAAGAACGGTACGGCGGGTCCGAATGCCGACCCTTTCCAGGATCCATTCCTCGGACGTACCGATATCCAGTTCTTCCAGTAACGGATTGGTAATCACGTTTTCCGGGTGAAAATGGCCAAGACCGTGAAGATAGAGCATAATCAGATAATCTCCCTTCCGATAATCATGTTCTGCACCTCCCGCACACCTTCATAAATATCAATGATGTGTGCATCCCTTGCCAGCTTTGAAATTTCATATTCCGACATGAATCCGTATCCGCCATGAAGGTGAAGCCCTTCGTTCGCGCAGAAGAGAGCCGCCTCCGCTGCGACGTTTTTTGCAAGAGAAGCGTACATCCCCCTGTCCTCTGCTTTTTCCAGCACTTTAAAAGCAGCCTTCATCAGGGCGAGTTCCGCGAGTTCAACCTTTTTCCACATGGCGACAAGGGTGTCTCTCGCAACCGGGAGGTCACAGATCCTCTGTCCGAATTGTCTTCGCTCGCGCGTATATGCCAAGGTAACGTCAAAAGCCCGCCGGGCAAGCCCGACACCGATCGCTGCGACCATTGGTCTTGCATAATCCAGCACATCAATGACATATTTGAAGCCCTGTCTCCGGTCGCCAATGATCTGCTCTTTTTCTATGACAACATCCTCAAACGTGACTGTCGCTGTATTGGACAATCGCTGTCCCAGCTTGTCTTCCGGTTTTCCGATGACGATTTTCCCCCCCTTGGGAAGCAAAACCTCCCTGCTTTCCGTTACAGGGGATGTTGCATCTTCAGGCAGGTACAATGGAGCCGGGACAATCACACAGGCCAGCAGGTTGGCCGTAGGCTTTCCAACCTTGCAGAACACCGTGAACTGCGAGGCGTATGAGGCATTGGTAATGAAGCATTTGGCGCCGTTGAGAAGATAGGTTCCGTCATCGTTTTTCCGGATGAATGTGGTCATGGCGGAATTGTCCGATCCGGCGCCGGGCTCTGTCAGGCAGAAAGAGGCAAGGATCGGTTTTTCAGCAAAAGGCCCGAGGAAAGCGTTCTTCTGTTCGTCAGTGCCATGTTGGGCGATGACGGCATTTGCCAGATCGTTGCACATTGCCGATGTGGAAATTCCCGTATCGCCGTAGGAAAGCTCTTTAATGATCATTGCAGTCGATACGATATCTACCTCGTAGCCCTTAACGGATTCCGGAATGCTCAGGTTCAGAATTCCCAGTTCCCAGGCTTTTTTTATGATGTCCCAGGGGAAAACATGATTCTTTTCCATTGTCATGGCGCGGGGGATAATTTCATTCTTAACGAATCTGCTGACCGTATCTGTATACATTTGTTGAGTATCTGTGAGAGTGAAATCCATTCCTGATGTCCTTTTATACGTTCATTTGTCACAAACGCTTGTGTTACAGCATGATTCATGCCACTATAGGGTGAAACAGGGGTGTTCTGCTGACAACATACTGATATTACTATTTAATTATCGATAAACAAGACAGCATATGATGCATCTACAGAGTGATGATACAGGTGGTTTACTGTGTAGTATCCTTTGCGGTGTGAATCGGAGTACGCAATAATAGGCATCTCCCGATAAATTTAGCTTGACAAGGTTAAAAAAAAGGGTATCTTGCCTTTCAGAGAGGCGGATTTACAGTACCCAGTGAGGGGAGGATTTTTTTGTAAAGGAGGAAAAAGGTAGATGAAAAAAGTATTTGCTATTATGTTCTCCATTCTTTTCTTTGTCGTTCTGACCCTTTCTCTGACAGGATGTCCCTCTGCTCCTGAGAAGAAACCAGCAGAACCTGCGAAGAAAGAGGCGGCAGCGCCACCAGCGGCACCAGGGGCAGCGCCGGCACCAGCTCCGGGAGCAGCTCCCGCACCACCGGCACCAGCGGCTAAGTAAAATCGGTATTCATTCTATCATTAAAACATCCGGGCATGTCGATAAACATGCCCGGATTGTTTTTTTAGCCCGGTTTCAGGCGTGTGCCTGTCCTCCTTGACTTCCCTGCTTATTATTTATATATCATTCTACAAGGAAAACATCTGTAAAGAATAACTGAATTAAACCGTCGTGCCTGCGAGAGCGGGAATGCATTCCTGAGCCTTTGATAACAGCGGAATAACTGGGCTATGGCCTTATGGAAACATTTGTACTGGCAACGGTTGGCCTCATCATTGCGGTTTCTCTTTTCATAAACAAAAGAAGAGATCCCCTTCATCTTTCCTTCACCGCCTTGTGTCTGGCTATATTTTTTTATAAGGGCGGTGCTTTTTCTTACAGGGTGTTTTCCGGCGATTTCTGGAAGATACTTGAATACCTTGGTTTCATTGTAATTCCTCCGATCGTCACGCAATTCACCCGTATTCTCTTAAACCAGCAGGTTCTTGTATCGAAAAGGGATGTGGCCTCGACCTCGTTATTCAGTTTTCTGATTGCCGTCGCTTTGTTCAGTCCCCTGTATGAATGGCCATATCTGAACGCCTTTCTTTACCTTTATAACGGTATCGTACTTGCCGTCTGTTATATGTCTTTGATTATCTTCATCAGGCAAAAAAATGCAGGTGTTGAAAGAAAAAGAATGGTTTACCTGGCTGTTGCCTGCGGAGTGACAGCAATACTGAGCAGCCTTGATATTTTATCCCACTACGGTTATCCCTTTCCTCCGTTCTCAAATTTATTTATCGCAGTCCTTCTCTATTTTATCCTTATTCTTATTACACATCTCCAATTGCCTGAACTTCATGAACTCATGGCCAGGGCCCTGGTTGTTTCCATTGCCACCCTGTTCGCTGCCGTTACTATTATTCTGGTTACGGGTTTGTTCGGAAAGGGGCCAATTCTCCCCTTTACCCAGATTCTTCTGGCGTCGTTTATCATCGTCATCGCTATCGAGCCATTACATCTCGCTTTAAAGAAGATATTCGGTTATATCTATCCGGACAGTCAGGAAATATTTTCTTCCCTGTATACCCTTGATGAAAAACTGGAGAAGGAGAAGGCGATGCTCCTGGAGGAAATGGCTCCCGTTCTTGCTCACGAGATACGGAATCCCCTGGGGTCGATAAAGGGCGCCGCTCAGTACCTCAGATCGGAAGCGGACACACACGAAAATCAGAAATTGCTGGATGTCATCATTGAAGAGGTGGACCGCCTCAACGGGGTCGTTTCCCAGTTCCTTAATTACGCAAAACCATATATGCTCAATGTGAAGATACAGGATGTCAATCAGGTTATCGAAAAGGCCATATCCATCATCAGGGCAAGCTATCTGTCCGACCACATCGCCATTGAGAAGGAATTGCGCCCTGATTTGCCGCCGGTTCCTGTGGATGCTGAACAACTGGTTCAGGTTATTCTGAACATATCATTTAATGCCATTGAGGCGATGCCCTCGGGAGGAAGCCTGATATTCAGAACGTCAAAGATTGAGGGGGATACGGGAGGGGCAGTGGGAATTTCCATCCGCGATACGGGAAGCGGGATCAGGAAGGAAGATATGAAAAATATTTTCAAGCCTTTTTTCACAACCAAGAAGAGGGGCGTGGGGCTCGGGCTTGCCATCTGCCAGAGAATCGTTAAGAATCACGGGGGCCATCTTCGGGTCAAGTCTATTCCGGGACAGGGGAGTATATTTTATATCAGGCTTGGTATCGCCCACTGAATACAACCATGTTCGCGTGTTATGACGGTTGTTTATTTTTAATGCTGGTTATGAAATATGAACAAAATACTGGTTGTTGATGACGAATTGAACATGCGCCTCGTTCTGAAGACCCTGTTGAACAAGGAGGGTTATGAAGTGGCAACGGCGTCGGACGGCATTGAGGCATTGAAAGTTCTCAAGAGCGGTGGTGTAAACGTCGTGGTGACAGACCTGAAGATGCCAAAACTCGACGGCATGGGTCTTTTGGATCGGGTTATCCGTGAATATCCATCCACGCCGGTCATTATCATCACCGCCCATGGCACCGTTGCAACAGCGGTAGATGCTTTGAAAAAAGGGGCGTTTGATTATATCACCAAACCGTTTGAACAGGATGAGCTTAAACGTGTCATTCACAAGGCTGTCAAGACCCGGCAGTTGAATGAAGATGAACTGGTGTTCAGCCCCGATGAGGTAGACAGACAGGGGATTGTCGGCACCAGCGAGGCCATGCAGAGAATTTACGATGCCATTAAAAAGGTGGCCCCGGCGGCGACAACCGTTCTGATTACGGGAGAAACAGGGACGGGGAAAGAACTCATTGCGAACGCCATTCACAGAAACAGTGCCCGGAAAAACAATCCGTTCATCAAGATAAATTGTGCTGCCATTGCGGAAAACCTGATGGAGAGTGAACTTTTCGGCTATGAGAAGGGCGCCTTCACCGGTGCGGTATCGACGAAACCGGGAAGATTCGAACTGGCCGATAAAGGAACGCTTTTTCTTGACGAAGTCGGAGAACTTCCCAGAGAAATGCAGGTGAAGCTCCTCAGGGTGATTCAGGATCAGGAATTTGAGCGGGTCGGGGGGTTGCGCACCATTAAGGTTGATGTAAGATTGATTGCGGCGACGAACAGAAATCTTCTTCAGGATGTGAAAGAGGGGATATTCAGAGAGGATCTCTATTACCGCCTTAATGTATTTCACACCCAGGTGCCTCCTTTGAGAGAGAAGAAGGAGGATATCCTGCCGCTGGCCGAATATTTTATTGAGAAGTTCAATAAGAAACTTGATCGTGAGATCAAACACATCGACCCGAAGGTGCAGGAGATATTTGTTCGTTATGATTGGCCCGGAAATATCAGAGAGCTGGAAAATCTCATCGAAAGGCTGGTGCTCATGGCGGGAGAAGACACCATCGTGCTTGAAGACATCCCCGCAGAATTGAAACTGGCCGCATCGGCCCCGCAGGTTTCCGGGACGGATGGCCTGGAAAAGCCCTTCAAGGATGTGATGAAAAGCCACATGGAAGACGTGGAAAAACAGGCTATCATCCGGTGTCTGGAAGAATGCGGCGGCAATGTTACGAAAGCGGCCCAGCGCCTGGGTTTAAGCAGGAAAGGGCTGCAACTGAAAATGATTAAATACAATCTCCGCAAGTGAACAGAAAAGATTCTGTTCCCCGACCCCTGATCTCTGTTTCCTGAAACGGGGCTTCATTTATCCGTCGGCTCTGACGGCGTCTCGACCTCCTCGGGCCTCGACGGTATCTCCGGCAATATTTCAGTCTCCGAAGAGGATGCCGCTTCTGTAACTGTTTCCACAGGTGTTTGATCCTCCGTTTTATCCTCAACGGGCGGGTGTGCCTTCAGCAGTTCTTCGTACCAGATCGTGTGGCGGCGGCGGACATAATCCAGATCGACCATTCCGGTAAAAATTGGCTTTACGAGGGGCCAGTTGACCTTGAGAAGCAGGGCGGCGATATGAGACAGGAAGCCGAACAGAAAAAGAAACGTCGCAAAGGTGTGGATCAGAGTTGACCAGGAAATGATCGATGGAGGCAGATAGACAATCGGGATGTTCTTGATGACCTTTAAAAGCCCCGTGATAATGAGGATAAGGGACACGATCCCGATGAATGCATAGGCAAGCCTCTGCTCGGGCAGATACTTGTCCGCTTTCGGCTCTTCCCCGATTCCGATGAAACTCAGAATGGTCTTCAGGGATGCCGTTCCGTCTCCCTTTCGGGGCATGAGACCGCGGTGGCCGAGGATGCTATGATGGATGATGTGAAAAACAACAGCGCCAGTGAAGACAATCGCCGCCAGATAGTGAATCTTGAGATGGATCCAGAAGTCACCCGTCCATCCGAGGCCGGGGATTTGCGTTACCATGTACCGCTTGTACATGGGAAATTCACCGAATCCAGTGAAGAGGAGAACGAGACCCGACAGCGCAATGATCCAGTGTTCCGCAATCTCAATGGCGCTGTGGCGGACAACGACATTCTTTTCCGTCATGATCTGCTCTTCCATCATCGTCCCTCCTGGTCTGTCTTCCTTCGACGATAGAAGGCAAGGCCGACGGCGCCGGCGGCAAAGACCATCGGGCTGACGACAAAACCCGCAGCCCAAGGATTGATTTTGTCAAGCCGGTTGCGGACAGTGAGCATGTGGAGGGATGATTCGTTTTCGAAGAGTTTCACGCTGATGTCTTCAAAGGGAATTTTACTGATGTACAGGGTGGCCGTGCCGCCGTTTTCCTTATCGCCGTAGATAAACCCGCCGATTTCATTCGCCCGCTTTCCCGCCGTTTTCAGGATATCGTTGCGGTTTCCGAACAGGAGGGGCTTGTTTGCTCCGAGCCTTTTCTCGCAGGCCTCGACACAGGCGGGAATGCCGCCTTTATTGATGAGGTCATGACAAAAATCGCATTTGAACATGACCCCTCCGCCGGCAGGGATGGGCTGAAGCTTCAGGTAAATTCCCACCCCGCTCTGGCGCTGCGGAATCAGCCAGGGACAGACGGCCTTGCATTTGGCGCCCCCCAGGCACAGATCGGGATCGATCACCACGGCGCCGTCGCTGTATTTGTCCAGAGCTCCGAAAGGGCAAAGGCGCGCGCACGGAGGATTGTCGCAGTGCATGCATCTCCGGGGAATAAACATCTCCTGTCCCCCTATTTCGATCCGCTGAACAGTTGTCCAGTTATAGGGCGTCAGGGTGTTGATCACATTCTTTCTTTCGGACCAGTCGTCATGGATCTTCTGCGGCCAGAGGTCTTTTATGGGTTTTTGGGGAACGGGGAATCTTTTTTCATTTCGGATCCGGCATGCCGCCACACACAGGGGCATGGGTTCGTTCCTGCATCCGTCGCATTTTGTAATGTCGATCATGGTTGCATACGTTCCCGCCCTGGCCCAGGCTGTTTGCGGAAGTCCCAGGACGCACGATGTCGAAAGCAGGGTCGCGGCGCCCGCTGTTTTCAGGAAATGCCTTCGTGATAATCCCCTGTCGCCTTTCATCTGGGCTCTCCTCCATTTTTTAAGCAGCGTTATCGGGAAAAATCTTCCGGTGAAGAGACAAGAAATCGTCCTTCCCCGTTGCCAGCATCAGTGTCAGCGGCATCACTGTTTTTCCCAGTTCAACCATTTTTTTTGCCGTTTCCCGGATATCCCACTGGGCGTGGCGGTCCGCCCGAAGGCGGGCGATGTGATAAAGTTCGCGGGCATTGATCTTCATGGCGACGCGCTTGCGATGGGCATTGGCGAGGATATAGGTCGCTGCCAGGGGAGCGGTTTTCGCGATTTTCCGATAGGCATCATCGGTTTTTTTGATGGTTTCCAGAAAAGATTCCACCATGCCGATTTCAGATATGGCGGGCGGTACGGTAACGCCAAGGGACGGATCATAATCCTGACAGGTGATCGTGGCCAGACGATGCCGCTTCAACTGGGCGAAACAACTGGCGCTGATGGTCAATTCAAAATGCAGATTCACGTTTTCGAACTCCCGCAGGACAGAGTCATAGGATTTCATATGCCGGAGTGTCGCATTGATGATCTTTTCTTTGTCGTTCCGGTCCATTCGGGATGTCATCTCCATGCATCGGGTTATGGGGATGTCCGAGGAGGAGTGGATCAGGGAGGCCACAATGATTTCATCCGCATGGGATGTGGCATGAACCAGGGTGACGGATTCATCCTTCAGGCAGGCGGCGTCTCCTTTTCCCTTTTCCTCCTGTTTCAGCAGGGCATCGACTTCAGCCTTCAGGACTTTCCGTGTCAGTCTGTCGTAATCCGTGGCCTCGGTGTAGCGTATCAGAGAGGGAGCGGTGTCTTTTGTCGCTTCGTAGAGTTTCACACTGAATTTCCTTGCCTCAGTCAGAGGATGGGCCGCAAGGCGGCGAAGCATCAACTCCAGATTTCTTGCATTGATGGTCATCCCCAGCTGGGTTTCCGTGGCCAGAGCAATGACATACCGGGCGTCTTCCTTGGCCCAGCCTTCCAGCATCGAGTTATTCGCCGGGTCGGCGGCCAGATCGCTGTACTTTTTAAAAACATGGGGTTTCAGCCTGCCGTACAGCTCCTGATACACCCTGTTCTGTTCGCGGACGGTTTCGACGAAGGGTTCTTCAAAACCGGCTGCGCGGATCTCTTCGGGGATGTGAAAGTCATCCTTGAACAGAACGTACCGCTGTGATTTTTCCGTATAGGAGCACAGGCGGAATTTCTCGATTTCCTCAACAAGAAGGCGAGAAACCCCGAGGACGTCGATATTGAAGACGGCATGTTCGGCAACGGAGCTGTGTCCCATCTCGAAGACGATGTTCCGGTTGGACTGCCGGGCCTTCTCCACCTCCTTCCTGGCGATATCCCGCAATTCATCCACGGATTTCGGGCTGCGGCTGATCCGGGCATAGGCGGCGGAGATCGTCTCCGGGGTGAGATGCTTCGCTTCGGGAATCTTCTGATGAAATTCCCTGATGGTTTCCGTATCCAGATTGTAGCCCGCGAGAATGATTTTCATTGTTCCAAACTCTTTTCACACGATGGGCCAGCCACCGTGATGGTTAATGGTTTCATCTTTGTGGATACGATAGTCATAATGTAAAATAATTGTAATTAAAATCGTAATTATTCTTTTAATATCAACATATTAATAATATTCTCTTGTAAAATTTCAGTTATTTAAATGTATTTTTGGCTAAGTCTCAGAGGGATCAATATTAGCTAAAAAACATTTTAATTGACATCGGTGCTGACCGTCTAACAGTTTCGTTACTGATTCGATTGCCCGGATTTGGAATTCCTGATCGGCATTAATCTTGAAACGCATTACAGGTTATCCTCGGATAAGCCGGCCATTTTCAGGAGATGCTTAGCCAGACCTGTTTTGAGAGGTTTGTTGCCGTGAATCGGTATGGATATTCTTACAACGTTTCCTTCTTTGCTATAGATGTGATGACTGCCTTGAACCCGGAGGAGATTCCAGCCATGCTTTTCCAAAAGTCTGGCAAATTCTTTCCCCGTCACAGACTTCATACGGCAATTTCAATGATGCGATCTTTGCCGGTTACTGCGGGTGTTTCAACCTGGACGGCAAGGCATCCCTCAACGGCTTCATATAGATTTTTTAACAGCTCCTCAAAGGTTTCTCCTTGAGTTGCGCATCCGGGTATTGCTGGAACTTCCGCCCAGTATCCCCCCTCTTCGGCTTCATGGACAATGACTTTCAATTTCATGGGAGTTCTCCCCTTAAATGGTTTTCAAACGGTACTGAAAGGCAAGGTTCGCTGCTGCCGAATCCAGCATATCCCAGATATATGCTGCATCGCGTTCTTCAGGCAGCATATATAATCTCTCGGTTGGTTAAAATGTTGTAACGTCGAAAAGGATTGCGCAAAATTTCATCCTTCTGTGAGGATGCTTTTCGAATAGATGCACGTAGCAAGTTATCAGAAACTATTGGTTTTATCAATGCAATTCTGTGTTTTTTCGGAGAGATGACATTTTCCCCTTCTTCGTTGGATCACCCAGCCATAAATGCAGATATTGATCACAAGCACGATGGAACCCAGGAAGAACTGAAGGCGGCGGGTGAGAAAGGAGGGATAGAGGAGAGAGATGATGTAACGTTCGATGAAGTCAGAAGCATAAGCGGTTCCTCCTCCCTGGATCCGAAGCCAGTTCTCCAGAGGGGTCAATGGGCATATCCAGCCCGTGAATTCAACGAAGGCGCCCCAGATCGCAGCGGGAATGTGGAGCCATGCCCAGCCCCGTTTGTACAGGACCAGAAAACCGCCAAAAATGACGAACAGAACGAAAAGGAAATGGGCGATGACCACCATATCTGCAAGGAGCGAAAAAGGCATGACATCTGAATTATTTCTTCGGGTAACCCACCGTCTGCGCCAGAATGATTCGCTGTTCCGGCCGTAATTTCATGGCCCTGGCGAGGTTCTCGCGATCGATGCCCCCCCGGACAACAGTTGCCAGTCCCTCGGAGGCGCAATACAGATAGACGTTTTGACTGATGAATCCTGTATCCACCGCGGAGTAGAAATCTTTCCTGTCATTGGCGGCGTTTCCCATACGCGCATAATCGGCGACATAGATCAGAGTGACGGGAGCTTCCCTGACCAAAGACTGAGAACCGGTCAGGGCGCGGATGTCCCCGGCAAGGACGGGATTCAGTCTGTGCTTCTGTGCGTCGTATACGTACAGACCCTTTTCGGTAGCCACATACACATCGATTTCCTGCCAGTTCTTGGCTGATGGGGCGGTTCTTTTGCCTGATTCAGGACGGTTGATGCCGCAGGCCGCCCAAAGCAGGTTGGAGAGGACGCGTATCGGCAGTTTGCGGTTGCTGAACTCCCGGGAGGATTTGCGATCCTTCAGCACGTGTATGAGAAGCCTGCCGGTGTCCATCTGGGGCTTTACGAGGGGAATGGCCTTGAGTTCCTGTGCCGCCGCGAGACAGGGAATAAGGAAAAAAAACAGGAAAATACAGGCCTGGAGTCGTTTTCGTCCGTCCATGATACCCTCCTTTGCCGTTTTTTATATCGTATCTACCGGATTCTGGCAAACGTTATTTGTCGGCATCCGGCGCTGCCTTGAGGGATTTTTTACCTCTTTACCACTTGACGAGATCGACGCGGGAGAGCGTTCGGCCCAGAAGCCCTTCACCGATGGTCTGAAAATGGTAGGGCACATCGGTGACATAGAACCGGTAGTCCGGCGGGTTCCGCTGGGGATTTCCCAGATGTATATCGTGGAGCAGATTCGCCGTGATGTCCGCCATAGCCTCGGCAGAATCCACCAGGCAGATATCCTGTCCGACAATTTCGCGGATGAGGGATTTGATCACGGGATAATGAGTGCACCCCAGGACCAGGGTATCGACGTGCTCCGCAAGAACCGGTCTCAAGTATTCCTGGGCAGTCAGGCGGGTGACCGGGTGATGCCACCATCCCTCTTCGACCAGCGGCACAAACAAAGGGCAGGCCTGGGAGAAGACGCGAATGTCCGGATCGTGCTCATGAATGGCACGGGCGTAGGCATTGCTGTTGATCGTGGCCGGCGTACCGATGACTCCCACATGTTTCGAGTTTGTTTCTTCGATTGCCTTGCGGGCGCCCGCCGCGATTACATCAAGTACGGGCACGGGAGAGAGGTCTTTGACGGCCTGATAAGCGACCGCCGCCATTGTGTTGCAGGCGATAATGAGCAGCTTGACCTCTTTCTGCAGTAAAAATCGGGTGATCTGTGTGGCAAACAGGGTGATCGTTTCCGGAGATTTTACCCCGTAGGGCACCCGTGCCGTGTCACCGAAGTAGATGATATTTTCAAAAGGCAGACGTTCCATGAGGGCGCGGACGACGGTCAGACCGCCGATACCGGAATCAAAAACGCCGATGGGATAGCCGGAACTGGATTCCATGGGATATTATTTACCTTTTTTTCGAAAAGAGATCTAATGAAGTATATCAGATGTCGGCTTTTATATCATTTTTGAAATTTTAGACAGCTGTTTTTTTTTGAAGCAGGCAAAACTTCTCGTTGAAAATGTCAAGCAAATCAAATATAAGCTCGAATATGTAACCTCACGGTTTGTCAAACAAAGATAAGAGAGATATGGAAAACTCCAGAATCCAGAACATATTGTTTTTCACGACGCTGGTCATCGTAACCCTTCTGTTTCTGTATCTTTTGAGACCATTCTTCTTTCCCGTTTTTTGGGCGGCCGTGATCGCCGGCATTTTCAAGCCTTTGTTCCGGCGGCTGAATGAAAAATTGAATCGTCCCACCCTCAGCTCCGCGCTGGTGCTTATGGCGGTTATATTCATTATCATTCTGCCCGGGGGCATTATCGCGAGTCTGCTTTTTACCGAATCCGTGCAAATATATCATTCCCTTGGCACGGCGGATAGCGCTGTCATCGAGAAAAAAATTGCAAGCATCACGGGTGTGATCAAAAATAATCCCCATCTTGCCAGGCTACATATCAACGAAAGCCTCCTGACAGAAAAATTTGCCGAAATTGCCAGAAGTATTTCCAATTACATCTTTGTCAACCTGAAGGATCTTACTCAGAACACCATTTTATTTATCGTTCAATTCGCCGTCATGCTGTACACGCTGTTTTTCTTCATTCGCGACGGCAATAAATTTCTGGATATGGCGATGAGATTCTTTTCCTTCGGCCAGAACAGGGAAAAAATCCTGTATGAGCGTTTTGTAGCCACAGCCAGATCCACCCTGAAAGTCACATTGATTATCGGAGGTCTTCAGGGTTTTCTGGGAGGTCTTTTGCTCTGGTTTACCGGAATTGAAGGAGCACTGGTCTGGGGCGTTGTGATGGTCCTTACGGCGATCGTGCCGGTTGTCGGTTGCTCCATCATCTGGGCGCCTGCCGGCGTGATCATGCTGTTAACGGGACATATCTGGGAAGGGGTTATGATTCTGATTGTCGGCGTCCTTGTGATCAGTATGGTGGACAATTTCCTGCGTCCCATATTGCTGGGCAGGGATGTGCAGATGCATCCCTTGCTGATTTTTCTGTCTACCCTGGGAGGCATTTCTCTGTTCGGTTTTTCCGGCTTCGTTATCGGTCCCATCATCACCTCCCTGCTTCTGGCAATCTGGGCCATGTACGACCAATTCTACCGGGATACGTTATCCTGATTCAGGCGAGAGCTTCCATAAAAAACGTCTGGTATCTTAAGCTCCTTTGCCCGAAATCATCGAAAGATTATTTGCGTTATGGAATAGATAACAGCGGAAATCAGTGCCGACATTGGGATCGTCAGTATCCATGCCCAGATGATATTGCCCGCCACCCCCCAGCGAACGGCCGTGAGGCGTTTCGTTGCGCCCACCCCCACAATGGCGCCTGTGATGGTGTGCGTTGTACTCACAGGAATGCCCGCAACAGACGCCCCGATGATGGAAATCGCCGCTGCTGTTTCGGCGCAGAATCCCCCGATGGGCTGAAGTTTTGTAATCTTGGTGCCCATGGTCTTGACGATGCGCCATCCTCCGGACATGATTCCCAGGGAGATAACCGTGTAACATGAGACGACTACCCAGAATGGAACATAAAAGGTTGGACCGAGGTACCCTTGGGTGTAAAGAATGATGGCAATGATTCCCATGGTCTTCTGGGCGTCATTGGTGCCATGACCCATGCTGTAGACCGCGCATGAGACAAGCTGAAGTTTTCGGAACAGCTTGTCTGATCTGAAGACAGTGGTATGCTGGCTGAGGTTGAGAACCAGAATCATCATGAGCAGCCCAAGTCCCATGCCGATGGCGGGAGAAAGAACAATGAAGATGGTCGTCTTTGAAATGCCGTCCCAGATGAGGATTTTAGTTCCTGCCTTTAAGATACCGGCGCCGATAAGACCGCCGATGAGGGCATGGGAAGAGCTGCTGGGGAGCCCGAAATACCATGTGATGATGTTCCAGATGATGGCCCCTCCCAGGGCGGCGAGGATAAGCAGATTATCCACAATATTCGGATCGATGATACCGGTGCCGATGGTGTTGGCAACATGGACCCCCATAAAGAAGAAGGCTGAAAATTCGAAGAATGCAGCCCAGAGGACCGCATGCCGGGGAGACAGGACCCTGGTCGATACGATCGTCGAAATCGCATTGGCAGAGTCGTGGAAGCCATTGAGAAAATCGAAAAACAGGGCTACCAGGATAAGAAAGACGACGAATCCAAAGGAATCAACCATGTTTCAGGACGATGCCCTCCACAATATTTGAAACATCCTCGCAGACATCTATAGCCTCTTCGATCCGTTCAAATATTTCCTTCCATTTGATCAGTTCGATGGGGTCTTTCTCACACTCGAACAGGCGCGCCATGGTCATCCTCAGGACAATATCCCCTTCGTTCTCCAGGGTGTTGATCTCCACACAGGCATCGATGATCATGCTGGCGTTTTTCATGTCCCTTAGAGCAGGAATGATGATTTTCAGCTTCTTTATCGCCTTCATTAATATCTTGGCCTGGTCAATGATTTCTCTGGCGGGTTCTTTTACTTTGTATAGAGACATCCTGGCGGCGGAGGCCTCGATCATATCCAGGATACTGTCCATTTTATTGACGAGATCGTAAATATCTTCACGATCGATAGGGGTGAGAAAAGTTTTATGCATCTTCTCGTAGGTTCTGTGAGTGATGACGTCGGCTTCATGCTCCAGTTCCTTGAGCTTGGCGATCTTCGGTTCGGTGTATTCATAGTGTTGAACCATATCGAGAAAGAGTTCTCCTCCCTCTTCGATTTTGTTTATCAACTCTTCAAAAAGATCAAAGAACTTTTCTTCTCTGGGAATCAGTCTCATCAGATGTACCCTCCGTGATGATTCGTTGTATTGGTGACACCCTGTGAGTCGGTATGTGTGCAATTAACATCCGGCGAATCTCCTCTACCGGATTATGACAAAAAAAGCAACATGTTTTGGTTAAGGACGAATGGCCTTGACATAGATAACCTTATCATCTCCGGATCCGTAAAAATCTTTCAGAAAGGCCTCTTCCTGATAGCCGCATGATCGATAAAACAATCTGGTTGTTCTGTATTGATCCCGTGATGACGTATCGATATAGATGCGTTCCCCTCCCTGTTTTTCAATCGCCTCTTCGGTCTTCACCATGAGCGATTTACCGATGCCCGCCCGGCGAAAATCATGATGAACCACGATCCAGTACAGGTCATAGCGGTTTGCGGCGCCCGGTATGGGACCGAAACAGGTGTAGCCGATCATCCTGCCCGTCAATTCGCCAAAGAGGAAATGGTAACCGCTCCGGAGACCTTTTGACAGCCGTTCTTCAACAAGCTCCACGGCGATTCCTGTTTCCGCCTCAGAAAAAAATTCCGTCGATTCAACAATTTGTCGAACGTCATTTCGATCTGAAGGCCTTACGTCCGTACGATATGTAATGTCCACATTTTTCAAACAGTTACTCATGGCAAATGCCGGGAACACACGGCGTCCTGAACGATACGCTCGATCGCCCGGTTAAACGACAGCCCCCCTCGCTCCACAGCGGCGGCAAAGCCGCCATCGGACGACAGGCAGGGATTTGTGTTGACTTCGAGAATCCACGCGCAGTTGTTAACATCTACGCGGAAATCGACCCTTGCATACCCCCGCAGGTTGAATAGCTGCCAGCACCGGATGGCCAGTTCGGTCAATTGTTTTATAAGCGGTTCATCTTCTTCCGGGAAATCGAAGCGCCTCGGCGTATGATGATACTCAAAGGAATCTTCAATCCATTTGGACCGGTAATCGACAACTTTTGCCTTTTCCGGCGGATAATCACGGAACTGAATTTCGGCGGTCGGCAATACTTCCGGTCCCGTGTCGCCCGCAAGAAGGGATAGATTAAATTCCCTTCCATCGATAAACGGTTCGGCAAAACAGGTCATACCGAGCCGTTCCTGTTGAGACAGGACGGCCTGACGGAGGCGATCTCCGTCTTTCGCATAAATAATGGAATGTTCATCCAGCCAGACGGAGGCGTGTTCCCACTTTGCCTTGATGATATAAGTCCCTTCCATGAACAGGCTTTGCCTGCCGTCGGCGAGAAACGACGGGGGCGTGGGCATTTCTCCCGCGTCAAGGGATTTTTTCGCAAGAACCTTGTTCGATGTCAGAAACATGGCGTCCGTTTTTGCACCCGTGTAGGGGATGGAGAGAGAATCCAGGATGGCGGGAGCAATGTGAATCAGATTGCCGTGTCCCGCGATCGATTCCACGAGATTAAAAACGAAGTCCGGCCGGATGCCTGCGAGAATGTCGATGGCCTTTTTGAAATCCATCGAGACGGGGAGAGCGACCGGCATATGGCCCAGTTCTGTGAGCGACCGGCATACGGTCTCGACCTGAACGAGGACGTCCTGTTCATCTCTGCCGGCTTTTTCCGGTATGTCACTGTGTAATACAACTGCCTTCATGGTTATCATTCAGCAATACGCTTCCGGGCGGAACGCATAATCATGGAAATGAGTTCGTGATAGGATATTCCCTTCAGATTGCAGATGATGGGCAGATCCGAATGGACAGGATGCAATCCCGCGAGGGGATTGATTTCCATTACATTGGGCCGGCCGGAAGCGTCGGCGCGAAGATCTATTCGACCCGCGTCTCTGCAACCGAGCACCCGCCAGGCGGCGAGGGCGGCATCTTCTGCATTCCTGGCCATGATGTCATCGATGAGTTTATATTCCACCAGTTCTGCATAGTTTTCCTTGTTGTGAAAGGAATAGGCGTTTTCTTCGGCGTTGTCTTTCAGATGGATTTCTATGACGCCAAGCGCAACGGCCTCCTTTCCGGTTCCGACAATGCCGACGGTAAGCTCCCGCCCGGGGAGAAACGTCTCAACGAGTACCGGCTGCCGGAATATTGTTAGAAGGTTTCGGCACACCTGCCGGAGTTCCGAAAGGGAGGTAATCTTTGAAGCGGCGGAAATGCCTTTGCCTGTTCCCTCTGCGACGGGCTTGGCGAACAGGGGGAAGGGAATACCCACGTTTGCGACGTCATCTTCCGTTTCAACGATCTGGAAATCGGGGGTGGGAATGCCGGCGTCACGGAGAATGTGCTTGGTCATGCCTTTGTGAAGGGCGAGGGCGAGAACAAGGGGGTCGGAAAAGGTATAGGGAACGCCATAGGCGTCAAGAAGGGCGGGGATCTGCGCCTCCCGGCCGAATCCGTGCAATCCTTCTGCGATATTAAAAACCATGTCCCAGCGGTCGCCGGATGACAGACGCCCGATCAGCGCCCTGATATGTCCGATACGGTCGGTCCGGTATCCGGAAATCCGAAGAGCTTCTTCGATGGCCTCAATGGTATCTGCGCGGTCAAATTCCGCTGTTTCTTCTTTCGTGTATCCTTCTGCAAGGTAATCGTCCCGAAGGTCGTATGAGATTCCGATCTTCAAATCTGATTTTCCCTGTGCGTTCCTGCCCGGTAATGGGATCATGGGGCGCAATGGCTGTCCGGATAGTGAAAGATTCGTCCCTCGTAGTTTCTTAAGATGAGATTGTTGCCTTCTTTCCCAACGACATATTCGGGGAGCAGGGGAATTTTACCCCCTCCTCCCGGGGCGTCAATGACGTAGGTCGGCACGGCATATCCGGTCGTATGACCCCTCAATCCGTCAATAAGATCGAGCCCCGTCTTGACGGAGGTGCGGAAGTGGGACGATCCGGGGATCGGGTCGCACTGATAGAGATAATATGGCTTCACCCGAATTTTCAGCAGACCGTGAACCAGCCGCTTCATGATGTCCAAACGGTCGTTAATTTTATGGAGGAGAACCGTCTGGCTGCCGAGAGGGATGCCGGCATTGGCGAGCCGGGTGCATGCCTGGCTCATTTCGGGGGTTATTTCATCAGGGTGGTTTACGTGGATGCTGATCCAGAGGGGATGAAAGCGTTTCAACGTGTAGATAAGCTCCGTGGTGATCCGCTGAGGCATCACGACGGGCACTTTCGTGCCGATCCGGAGGATTTCCACATGGGGTATCATCTTCAAGCGGGACAGGAGCCATTCCAGCTTCGAATCCGACAGCGTCAGGGGATCGCCGCCTGAAAGAAGTACGTCCCGAATTTGCGTGTTTTCTTTTATATAGTCAATGGCGCTTTCCCAGTGATCGATGTTTTTCAAATGCTTCCGGCGACTGCTGAATATGCGTGAACGGGTACAGTAGCGGCAATAGGTTGCACACGAGTCGGTTACGAGAAAAAGAACCCTGTCCGGATAGCGATGAACGATGCCGGGAACAGGGCTGTCATGTTCTTCTCCAAGGGGGTCATCGTCTTCCTCTGCGGTGCGGAAGCACTCATCCGCTAGCGGTACTGCCATGCGGCGCAGCGGATGGTTGACGTCGATTTCGTCAAGAAGACTGGCATAATAGGGTGTGATGGCAACAGGGAGGGAACCTTCCTGGCCGCCCATGGGAAGCATCTCTTCCTGTGAAAGCCAGATCATTTGTGACAGCATATCGATATCCGTTATCCGGTTTCGGAACTGCCATTGCCAGTCCTGCCACTCGGCCGTTGTTATTTCCGGATAAAAGCGTTTTCGAAAGGATTGGGCTCTGGCGCTGTCTTTAAAACGAGATACACGGCGAAGCGGTTTGACCAGAACCACAGGTGGGTCAGGGTGGGTATTCAGGGATGGAAAAAAGTCATTTATGTGATGATTATTATCAATGCCAACAACAAGACCGGTTAAACGACCAGGAGGTTCCGCCTCCTCGTTAAAAAGGACCTCGCTTTCCATGTAGTTTCCCTCCTTTTTACACGAAGCATGAAATCGGATTTTCTCAATCGATTTCAAATTGTTCCCTTGTTGCCGCTGTACTCTTTTTGTTCATGGTTGTCAATATATTTTTCTTAAAAAAATTTCTTTTTTCTTGACACAAAAACATCGCAAGTTAGAATCAGAAAAAAGCTGCTTTTTTGCAAAAAAAGAGACTGAAAATGCCTGAGCTTCCCGAAGTGGAAACCCTTTGTCGTCAACTGAAAAAAGTCGTCCTGAATAAGACCATTCAGAGGATTGAAATCATCGATCCCAAACTGGCAATGATCAGTGAAGCGGTCGGAAAAAAAATAACAGCCGTCACCCGCCGGGGAAAGGCTCTGGAAATACACCTTGAGCGGCAAGCTATCACTGATCCTCCCCTTGTTGATAATGTTCTTTTCGGGAAGTCCCACTCTTCAGCACAGGAGCTTCACAACGAGAAGGTCCTTGCTCTTCATCTGCGAATGACGGGCAGGCTTTTGTGGCAGGATGATCAACAGGATGTGCCTGCACATACCCGTTTTACGATTGCCTTTGCAGAGGGAAGTCTCATTTGCATTGATCCCCGGCGGTTTGCAACTTTTGTCATGCGGGACCATCATCCCGGCGGGGTTGTCATTGACGATCCTCTGCATAGTTTTTCGGCTCATCAGCTTGAGGAGCTGGCCCGAAACAAAAAACTCCCCGTGAAATCTTTCCTCATGGATCAGCGACGGATTGCCGGTATCGGTAATATTTATGCCTGCGAGATGCTTTATGAAGCGTCTGTCAATCCCTGGAGGAAGACATGCAGTTTATCCCTTCGCGAGTGGGAGGGCATTGCAGAGGCGGCAAAGCGGATTCTTAAAAGGGCTGTTGCCTGTCGTGGCACGTCCATATCGGACTGGCGGGATCTGTTTGGCCAAAAGGGTGACTATCAGCATGAACTGAACGTGTATGCCCGTGACAGAGGCCTCTGCCGGAGATGTCACGGCATCATTCTACGAGAGCGTTTGAGCGGCAGGGGAACCTACTTCTGCCCTTCCTGCCAGAAATAAACGATTCTCGACGTGACGTCTCAGCGAGGTTTCCCCGTGTCATTCTTTCCGATACGACGTTTTGCAGGCGCGGGGCTCGCAATTGCGATTAACGTCTCTTTCTTTTCACGGCACTTTTCTGGGCTGCCTGCAACATCGCCAGTCCATTTCGGATCTGGAATGTTCCCGTGTATGTGCGAATGTCTGTACGGGAATACTTCACGACGCAGGTGGGTGTTGAACGGACTTTATGTTCCTGGATCAACTTATTGAAGACCTGATAGACAGGTTTGAGATCATAGGGTTCGAAGGCAATGCTCCGCTCTTTTAACGCCTTTGCAAGGCTTGCTTCATCAGAAATGGTTTTGTTTTTCGCAAGAGAAAACAGCACCCTTCTGGCGTGAAGGGCGTCTTTATAACCCTGTCCCTTCTTGACCGCATATAAAAAATACTTCGTATATAAAGGTGTTTCCTTGTGGATGGGAAGATCGACGAACGTCACTTTCACGCCTTTCCGAGACAGGAGATCATCGAGTGCGGGGTCGACATCCGCCTCCACCGACTGGCAGGGGGGGCAGAAATAGTCCGTGAAGACGATGAGTTCGTATGGGCCGGAGCCATACGAAGGAACGAGTGTTTTTTCCGCTGCGTAAGCCGGCGTGGTGGAACCGGAAAATGTGAGACAGACAAAGAGATAACCGAAAAACACAAACAGCAGCAGGGGAATGCGCGTACCCGCCGGCACTGGAATCTCGATGTCCCCGAGGCCATAAACAATCTGTTGTAACCGGCTTTTTTTGAAGACAACCGGCTTTTCATAGTTGAGGGCAAACGCGATAATGACGATTGCAGCGAATGACAGACAGAAAGGACAAAAAACCTCTTCGGTAAACTGATAAAAAATAAGATATATCTCAACACCGATTCCCAGGGCAAGAAGGGTGCGGACGCATGCCATTTGCCGGACGGCGGACAGAATAATGATTGCCAGCATATACCCGATTCCAATGTGTTTCAGGTCAATCCCTAAGATGTCTCCCTGAAGGTAGCTGCAGGATGTGTCGCACAGCGTATAAAAAACCATGAGCCCTATGCCTGTCAGTGCCAGGATGATTGTGACGAAGATTCTGAAGGCTTTTGGTTTCTCCATGATGTTGATCTTTCCATCCGATATTTGCAGAAACGGATCTGCTTTCTTACCTGAGATTGTGAAGTTTTTCAAGTCCGGCCTCCCGGATCCATTGAGAGATAATGTTGTCCTCTGAAATCGATGCATCCAGAGGAATCAACGTCCACTGAAAGCGGTTTCCGTTTGTCTGTCCTTCTGCCCGGAAAGGAGAGGATGCATGTGTAAAAGTGATCTGAAGGTTGCCCGCATACATCCCTCTGTTGTACGACTGAAAAATCGGGGTTTTCCCTTCCCAGATGGGCGACCCCATATATTGACCCTCCCGTCCGCCAAGGACAAAATGAATACCTGGCACCTTCCCGAGGAGCTCCTTTTCTTTTTCCAATCCCAGGTCAGACAGGAGGATGATAATGTCTGCCTGGCTGCGGAGCCTTTCTACCAGGTTGCGCGCTGTTTCTACCGGATCTTTGATCAGGACTTTCTTCCCCACTGTCTTTCGAACAGCCATGCTCATATCCGGAGAGAGGAGACCGAAAAAAGCCACACGGATGTTGTCAACTGTGTTGATCACATAGGGAGGAAAGATCGGTGTGTCCTGTGACGGGTCTGTCAGGTTGGCGGAGATCAGAGGAAGCCCCCGTGAGGCTTCCTGTCGCAGAAAGGACAGACCCGGCATCAGGTCCGGATCTGCCACATTAACGGCCGTCACGTTCATGTGTTTATAGGCGCGGCTGATCAGTCGCGCCTTTCTGATGACCGGTTCGGACGGAGCGGATATTTTTATATCGGTAAAGAGACGTCCCGAATCAACAACCAGAACAGGCTTCCCGTCAGACCTGATTCTGTTGATGAACGCTCCCCGCCGGGCCAGACCGCCCAGCGATTTATTTCCTCAGGTGGGGCAGGGGACGAGGTAACCATTCAGATTGCTGCCGTGAATGATCGTCAAGCGTGTGTTGTCGGCAAGGATATCGGAGACCGGGAAAATAAAAAAAAACACAGGCAGCGAGGCGACCAGCGTGATAATCTTTCTAATATTCTTCCTCATAAAGCGCACAACCCCTGAAAAACTGCGAAGATATAAACATGACTTGGCAGCCCGTGTCAAATGATGTTTTGTTTAAGAGATATGAATTTATCCGTTCTAAATATTATTTTCTTTCGAAAGAAGAGATGGTAAAAAACATTTTAAAGATTGACGGTTTCACAAAAAGTCAAAATATGATCGTGTTTGAAGAACCATTAAATTAGAAAATCAGGAGGAGTCAATCATGAGCGATAACAGTCCGGAAGAAATCTTGAAATTGGCCCGGAATTTTATGGAGTGCCGTATTTTGCTGTCCGGAGCCGAGTTGAATCTCTTTACAATCCTGAGTCGCGAATCTCTTTCCGCACAGGAGGTTTCCGGCAGAACCGGGAGTGATCTGCGGGCCATAACCATTCTCTTGGATGCCCTTACGGCCATGGACTTTCTCGCCAAACAAGGTGAAAACTACCGGTGCCCGGCTTCCATAGCCCCGCTTCTTTCTGCCGATGATCCCGCGTCGGTTCTTCCCATGGTTCTTCACGCGGCCCATCTGTGGCGGCGGTGGTCCCGTTTGACGAATGTCGTCAGGGGAACGAAAAATTCGGAGGACATAGCGAAGCCTTTCCGGAGTGCGGATGAAATGCGTGCATTCATCGGAGCGATGCACGTTGTCGCGGAGCCGCGCGCACGGGCAATTGTGACTCAGGTCAATCCCGGCCCGGCGAAAGCCCTGCTTGACGTGGGCGGCGCCTCAGGAACGTATACGATGGCTTTTCTTCAGGCAGTCCCTGAAATGAGAGCCACATTGTTTGACAGGCCCGAAGTCGTCGAGATGGCCCGCGAGCGTCTCGGCAAGGCAGGTGTGCTTAACCGTGTCGCACTGGTGGCCGGAGATTTCGATCAGGATGAATTTCCGCCCGGGCACGACTTGGCGTTTGTTTCTGCCATTATCCACCAGAACAGTTTGGGAGAAAATGCGAACCTGTTCAAAAAGGCGTTTCGCTCCTTAAGCCGGGGAGGACGCATTGTTATCCGGGATCACGTTATGGAGCCTGATCGGATACGTCCGAAAAACGGCGCCGTCTTTGCCGTTAATATGCTGTTGGGAACCCCCGGCGGAGGCACCTATACATTCGAAGAAATCAGGGAGTGTCTGTCTCAGGCCGGATTCAATAATATACGGCTCATGAACAGGGGTGAACACATGGATGCCCTTGTTGAAGCGTTCAAACTATAAACAACTTGCCCTATCCGGAGACGGTGTTTCCACCGGCTTGCTTGGCCCTGAACAAGGCGGCATCAACGTCGAGAAGGAAACTATCTACATCTTGGCCTTGTTTCAACTGTGCCAGTCCTACAGAGATTGTGGGGTGATGGATGACCCTGTCATCCACCACGAGAGGTGAAACATCCTCGAATGCTCTGAAGAGGCGAACGGCAACTTTTTTTGCCCTGTCGACGTCGATGTCCGGCAGAAGGACGGCGAACTGATCGCTTCTGAATCGGGAGACAATTTCCACAGGCCGGAGGAGATTTTTCAGAGTATACGACATGGCATATATAAGGCGATCTCCATGACGGTGGCCGTTCGTGTTGATAAATTCACTGAAGTTGTCAATCTCGATCATGATGAGAGACAGGGGCTGGCTGTCAGCGGAGGAACGCTGGCACTGGCGTCTTAACAGCTCGCGGAGCCAGTCCCGGTTGGGAAAACCTGTCAGGGCATCCACGTTTCCATACGGGTGCTCTTCCTTGTCGATACAGATACCCTGAGAGACGATGGCATTGGTCTGGCGCAGGCGTCTGGTCATGGTATACAAAAGATTGCAGGCAACGGCGTGAGACGACTGAACAAGGGACCAGAGAATATCTTCATCAATGAGCATCAGCTGGCATGGTTCGTCGGCAACCACATAGGCCGTAGTCGGCTGCTGATCAATAACGGACAGCTCTCCGACATTTTCTCCGGGGCCGAGCACTATCATAGGCTTGCTTTCCAAGGAGTCAAGATGGACCCTCAGGCGGCCATGAAGAATGAAAAAGACCGTTCGGTTGTAATGTCCCGGGGATAACACGACTTCACCGGCCTCGACGGAGCGAAGTCTGCAAAAGTCAAAAATCCCCTGAATAGATTCAAGATTCACGGATCGGAATAACTGGAGTCGTCCGATCAACACCGGATCAAATTGCGCTGCTGTTTCTGCCACGGGCTGTTCAACCTCATGTTATTTCTTCACACTATAAAAGAAAGCCTTTTGTGTGTCAAGAATCTATGTGGAATGGAATAATGGCCGCAAAACGTGGGGTGTGTTTTTGAGTATTCGACAGCCGGCGTGTCATTGTAAATTAATTCTTGACTTTCGATAAAGGACGCAATATGGTGCCCTCCACTAAGTAAGTTTGGATTAAGACATTTTGAAGTGCAAGGGATGGCCACCATGCTTTTTTAGAGTATAGGTGGCTTTTTTCTTTCTGTCATAGTGGAAATCCGACTGAAGAGAATTTTGAGAAGGGAGGATAAAAGCGATGTCAGAAGGTAAAGTAAAATGGTTCAATGAAGGCAAAGGCTTTGGGTTCATCGAAAAAGATGACGGTGGCGACGTGTTTGTTCATTTCAGCGCTATTCAAGCCAGTGGCTTCAAGACATTGAATGAAGGCCAGCGTGTCAGCTTCGATATCACGAAGGGTCAGAAAGGCCCGGCCGCGGAAAACGTGAAAATCCTATAAGACCGCAATTGTAAAAAAGAGGTGCTCCTCTATGGTTTCCCATATACCGGAGTGCCTCTTTTTTTTGTAAAAAACCATGCATGGTGTTGATACATGCATCATGTGAATGATCGCAGTTAAAACTTTCTTGCAGGGAGGTAAATCATGCGAAAGCTTTTAATTTTATTTTCTGTGGCTATCGCTGTTATTTTATTAATAGCGCCTGACTACAAAAACAGATTAAGGGGAGAAAGCTTTTTATACCAGAAAGCCTATAGCAAGACAGTAGAGGAAGCCATAGGGAAATCAATTCTATGGGCAAGCGACGAACAGATTCGCAGACTGTTGAATAGTGTAGAGAAAAAATATGGTGGTGAAATCAAACAAATATCAAAAAAGTATTATACAAGTTCAAAAGACATTAAGGCGATCACGATCGTTGAGTCGTTAACGGACGAAGAAGCCGAATCCGGCGATGGCGCCATAGGCTTGATGGGAGTTAAAAGAACGACCGGCATGGATATGGGGTTTGACGATATCGAACATCCGATAAACAACCTTAAAGCGGGGACAAAATACTATAAGATGCTGCTTAAAAAATTCAAAGATAAAGACCTGGCTTTAGCAGCTTATAACCTTGGCCCGCATGAGGTAGAAAAAAGATTAAGAAATGGTTTCAACCCTGAAACAATGGATTATATATGGAAGATCAGGCGCGTCAGGGAACTTGTGATGTAAAGAAGGATACCCCAATGCCTAGCGAAGCGCCGAAAGCCCTTTTTTAATTCCCCCAAAAAGGATTTCCGATAAAGTAGATTCCCAAAACAGCAATGAGGGCGCCGGCGCCTTTACGGAACCACAAACCTGCACCCTGCCATGTCCGGCTCTCGATCAGTTTTCTCACCATGGCCGTGGAACTACCCGCAATGACGATGGGGAGGCAGTGGCCGAAGGCAAACAGCGTGATGAAAAGAATGCCGACTGTCACTTTCTGCTGGATGGTGATGATGGCCAGAATAGGAGCGATGAAACCGAACGTGCATGAGCCGGACAGCGCACCGTACGACAGACCCAGCCCAAAGGCACCCCAGAGTCCCCGCAGGTTAAGACGGTAGAGCAAGCTGCCGGAGGCGGAGCATGCTTCAACCCCCATCATGCCCAGGGCGACCCAGAGAAGGATCAGCCCCACCAGTATCTGCCAGTAATTTCCCACGTCACCAAGCATCCGGCCCAGCAAGGCGCAGACGATGCCTATTACCGCTATGGTAATAAAAAGACCAAGGGTAAAGGCGATGGAGTAGGCGCTTGCCTGACGAGGTTGCAGTAGCTGCTCCTGTCCCGCCACATACGCGACAATCAGGGGAATGGATGCCAGATGACAGGGGCTGAACAGAACACTGACCATACCCCAGAGAAAACACCCGAGAGCGGCCAGTGTCGTTGCACCCGTCATCCATTCGTTGATTGTGAGAAAGAATGATTCCAGCATCATATCCGCCTTCTACTGGACACCCATAGACTGAAGCTGGGCTACAATAGCATCCTCGCCCATGAAACCGATGTGGCGATATACCTCTTTCCCTGCCTTATCGAAAAAAATCTGGGTGGGAATAGCCCGAACTTTGAATTGCTGTATGGCTTCCCGGTTATACCGGAGATCGATGAAAACGACTACAGCCCTTCCCTGGTAGCGCTTCTCGAGCTTATCGAGGATCGGCGCCATCATCTTGCAGGGAATGCAGGAGGCGGCGCCCAGATCGACCATGGTTACCATACCCTTGACAGGAATGCTTTTATGCTCTGCAGAAAACGCCGGTGACGCCAAGATGACGAAGAAATACATTACGATGGTTAATACGATGATGTATGAAACACGATCTACTCTCATAGAAAAAACCTCAACAATCGCAAGAACCCCCGCAGCCTGCACCTGCTGCTATGTTCGATGAAAGTTTAAAACCCGATCCTCTTACGGACTCTATGAAATCGATATTTATTGGCTTGACTTCCTCAAACAGATCCTTGTCGATAAGAAACTGTATATCTCTATCCGTGAATACCAGATCTTTTTCCTGTGACTCGTCCAGAGCCATGCCCAGTGAAGGCCCGCCTCAGCCGGCCTGCAGGAGTATCCTGATAGAAAAGGGTTTTTGCTGATTTTCCAAGAAGTTCTTGATCATATTGCTCGCCTTTTCTGTGACCTCAAACATAAATCCTCCTATTCATTAATTATTGAATCTTTCAATGAGTGTCTCAAGGTATCGCGATTTCAGCTGGCGGCTTGCCATCACCTGCTTGACGGGTGGCAGTTTCAGGATGACACCGAGGATAGCCGCCATCGCCCGGTGGCTCATCAACGCTTGGTTGTCAAAGATCAGATTCTGGAGTTTTCCCCGTTCGATCGCCATGACGACTATCCGATGAGTAGAATTGAGCGGCGTGATTACCCTTTTTGGCTGGGATTCCAGTCGGATCGCATCAGCCGGGCAATTACGGACACAGATACCGCAGCCGAGACATGTTTCCTCATTCAATGTTGCCTTCTCCCGTTTTGTCAGGTGTGGATCATTTGCCGAGACGAGGCTTATCGCTTCGACGGGACAGACCCGGACACATCGACCACAACCGGTACATTTATCATAATTGACATATGGTATGAAGTTGGTCGTGTGTACCGGGTGCAGCATGCCGAACCGGCGGGCTGCAAGCATGGCCTCACAGCAGCAACCGCAGCAATTGCAGATGAAGTTGATCCGTTGCCGCACGTTTTCGCCAAATTGAACGAGGTTGTTCTCATAGGCCTGTCTTAGCAGATCAAGCCCCTCGGAAACGTCAATGGCGCGTGCGAATCCATGCCGGATCAGGGATGCGCCTGCATTGTTGAAGGTCATGCAGATGTCCATGGGCGCGTTGCAGGCCCGGCCGACATGCATCATTTTGTGACGGCAATAACACACGCCAATTCCCCGGTGGGAGGTTGTGCGAATCACTTCGCTTGCCCTTTCGTAGTCGAGAACATGAAGGGCATTCTCGGGGGTAAGTGCCGGTTCATGAACAAAGACGCGTCCAAGCTGCGTCTCTCCATCGGTAAATAGAGACTTGATAAAGTCTTCTTCCACGTTCATGTATTCGTAGAATAGTTCGCTTAACGCCTTCTGATTGATGTCGTCACGAATTCGCATCAAAGAGAACTCGAAAAAGCCGGCCATGGGCGGTGGGAGGACGTACTTCATTTCTCCCTCCTCTTCCATGTCGAGGAGAAGTGCTTTATCAGCGAGACGATCCAGCGTCTTACGGGCCTCTATCAGAGGAACTTTCCAGATCGCGGCGGCTGTTTTTGCAGTGAATGGTTTGATCGGCAGAAGGGAAACAAGTGCCGCTTCCCTTTCCGAAAAGAGGATGCCGAGAATTTTCTGAAGAAGCGCCGACGGCGTTACCCCTTGGGGAAAACGGTTCAATCGCTCCGTCAACTCGGCATATCCAGATTTCAATGTATGGTGGGCCATATTACTCCTCACCGAGGGGCCTCTTCACCGGTCAGGTACTGCCGAAAATGGGGATACCACCGCGCATGGAAATATCCCCGGCGAAACCGACCATGACCTTGCTTCCTTCCACAATCACGGGCACCTGCAGTTTGCCCTTGGAATACACCAGCATTTCCTCCAGTTTCTTCGGGTCTTTGTCAATATTTATGTAAACGGCACGATTCCCGTAAGCTGCACGAGCCTGATTGCAAAAGGGTCAGGTATCGGTTCCGTAAATGATAATTTTGTCCATCATGATTCGTCTTCTCCCGTCAGCAGAAAGTTGTTTCATGGTGCTGAACATTCATCTCATCCTCCCCGAAACGGTACAGCGGTTGGACGGCGCCTGTTTTAGTCATGATGATTTGCCAGACCTGAATATGCCGGGCGCAGAAAGCCCCGGCGCAGGAGAGGAGATAGTATTCCCACATTCTCTTGAAAATTCGGTCATACCTTTCTGAAAACACGGACCACGCCTCCTGAAAACGGTTGTTCCAGCGCATAAGAGTTTTGTAGTAGTGAGGCGCCAGATTATGTACATCCTCGATCACGAAGAGATTCTCCGCAGCTTTGCCGATCTGGGCGATACTGGGCAGCATGCCGTTGGGGAAGATATACCGGTTGAGCCACGGATCAAGGTTGACGCGGGAGACATTGCTGCCGATGGTGTGGAGCAGAAAGAGCCCTTTCTCTTTTAAGCAACGGTCGACGACCTCCATGAAGGCTTTGTAGTTTTTCTGACCCACGTGCTCGAACATGCCGATGGATACGATCTTGTCGAAGCTCCCCCGGATTTGCCGGTAATCCTCGCGGAGGATCGTGACCTGCAGATCCTTGCAATACTCCCGTGCGAAACGGATCTGTTCTTCCGAGATGTTGACGGCCGTTACGGTGCAGCCGTAATGCTCGGCGGCATAGCGGGCAAATCCGCCCCAGCCGCAGCCGATATCCAGGACATGATCGCCGCGCTGCAAATTCATTTTCCGGCAGATGAGGTCGAGCTTTTTCTGCTGGGCTTCCGTCAGATCGTCCGTTCCCTGAAAATAGGCACAACTGTACTGGTTATAAGGGTCTAAAAAGGACGAGAAGAGGTCGTTCCCGATATCGTAGTGCCTCCGGGCAATGATCCCGGCCCGTGCCGGCGATTGGAGATTAAAGATCCGGGCGGAAAGATAAAACAAAAGCGTTCGGAGATTTCCTCTGATTTTTTTCTCCAGGTTTCCCTTGAGAAGCCGGCAGATGAATTCATCGATCCGAGGACAATCCCACCAGCCCTCCATATACGATTCACCGAGACCGAGGCTTCCGTCTTTCAACACGCGGGTGTAAAATCGATCGTCTCTCACCTGGATATCCCAACGCTCGGGTCCGTTGATCCGGACACCGGTTTCAGAAAGCAATTGCTCAACTATTTTTCTTTGTGTATTCATGGTTTACCTCCTGATGTAGATACGGCTGGACTTTCTCTGACCATTCCTTTCAGGTCCCGGAACAGTCTCGGGATGTTCCACAGACATCGCCAGCTTCGTTCTTTGCAGGTATTCCTCTATCCACAACAGCCGGGGCCAGATCTGGGACCGCAACCCGATGGCCCACCGAAGCCTCTGGATGAGCCCAATATATTTACCTGACCGAAAAACTGAACCATCTTCTTGCTGCCGCAATTGGGGCAGGCTGGTTTCAGCCCCGCTTCCTTTTCCGCGATGGATGCCATTACATCCGTTTTATTTCCACATCTTATGCAGGCATATTCATAGGTCGGCATATTATACCCTCCTTGTCTGGGTTGTTTCGGGCACGCCGTCAATTTACGCCGCACATGTCCTTTCCGAGCCCCCTTAAGCTCTCGATTCCTTTCGGTTCATGATCGAGGAGCGGGGCGAAGATCATTGGCTTGTGGAACCGATTTTCGATCTCGGCCAGGTATTTATCCTGTTGTTTCCGCCTCTTGCTGAAAAATGCGTTCTTCCCCGCATCCCGGGGCAGCATATAGTTGACGGCCACCATCGCCGTTTCGATCCCCACCTGTTTTTTCAGATCCTCGGCGGCCCGCCACGCCTCGACAATGGGCGTGTATTCGGGGTACATCACGAATACAAAGGCGCTCTTGTCTCGGTTGCGCATTTTTTCGATGACATCGGCGTATTTGTTTTGCGTGGCTTCGGAGGTTTGCTTCGTCAGCGTCCCCAGATCGATGAACCCCTTCCAGTCGGTTGGCAGCTCGAGGAGCCGCAGGGTGTGACCCGTCGGCGCGGTGTCGAATACGGTTATGTCATAGCCGTTCCCCTCGAAGTAGCTCATGAACTTCTCGAAGGCGGCCATCTCCTCGGCGCAGGGAGAATTCAGGTCTTCCTCCACGGAGCGTTTCGTTTCCTCGCTCTGGTCCTTCACGGCTTCCAGAATCCTCACTTTGTATTCTTCCAGTGCCTGCCTCTGATCGATCCGGGCCGCATAAAGGTTGCCGATTCCCTGGATTTGCGCAGGGTTATGGTTGATCTCCTGACCGAAGATGTCGTGGAGATGAGACGCCGGGTCCGTGGTCACGATGAGAGTCTTGTACCCATGATCGGCCAGGTACAGGGCGGTAGTGCTGGCGATGGTGCTCTTTCCGACGCCGCCCTTGCCGGTAAAAAAGACATACCGTTGACCGTTTGAGGGTTTCAGCAGATCAAGGCAATAGTCATTCCGATAAACCGCCAAATTGACCTGTCCATCCTCCGTCGCTGTTGGCCGTTCGCTTTGGCTGTTGTCCTGTTTACCCTCATAGATATAATTTCCCACGGCACTGAGCAGTGCGATTCCCGATACCTCCGTGTCGCGAAGGGGATAAAAGACCTTTTCCAGAGAGGGAAACTCGGATTCAATCCGCGTGATGATCCACTCCTCGTCCCCTTTCTTCTTTCGGAAAAAGTCGTCCGTGCAGGCCTCCTCGGGTAGCAGCCCGTTCACGATGAGGAAACTAATGGAGATGCCCAGCTTAGACAACTCTTCTGCGCTTCTTTTCGTTTCCAGGATGGATGAGTTCTCAGGCTTCAGGACAAAGACGAAGGATGTGCGATTTCGATCTTGAAGGTACGAAATCGCCTTCTCGTACTTTGCCTTCGCACTCTGGAGGGACGCCCCCGGCCCTATGCAGGTGGAGGCACTGTTTTGCAGCGTTTCTGTCCAGCCGCTCGGGAGCTCCAGGAGGCGGATGGTGTGTCCCGTCGGCGCTGTGTCAAACACGACCACATCATATCCAGGATCGTCCATGAATTCGATGAACTTGTCAAAAGCCGCGACTTCCTCGACACAGGGGCTCTTCAACTGCTCCCTGACGACATTGAGGTTCTTCTCGTCCAGAAGCTCCTTCAGGGGGGCGACAATTCTCTCCCGGTATTCCTCCGAAGCCGTGTCGGGATCGATCTCAATGGCATGGAGGTTGTCTACGTTTGGGATTGGCGTGATCTGATGTCCGATCGCCTGGCCGAAGATATCCGCAAGATTGGGCGCCGGATCGGTCGTCACCAGAAGGGTTTTATATCCCGCTTTCGCCAGCCAGACTGCTGTGGCGCAGCTCATCGTGCTTTTGCCAACGCCGCCCTTGCCGCTGAAAAAAATAAATTTTACCCCTTTCCCCTCGGGGATGATTTGTTGTTTAAGCATTGATGGTCTCCTTATCTAGAATGTCCTTGATCTGTTCATAGGTCATGTATTTTTGCCTGGCCACAATCGTTCCATTCACGGTGGTAATGGGCAGAATGGCCGTACCGTTTTCTTTCACCAGCCGTGCAATCTCCGTGTTGGCAAAGAACAGCAGGCTGTTGAAAACCAGACTGGCGCGCATGATCTTCAGCTTGCCGTTGTATTCGCTCGTCAGACGTTTCAGCGTCTCATTGAACTCCATCAGTTCACGGTCCGGTTCCGGCCCGCATACTCCCGTCGAGCAGCACATGGCGCCCTCGTAAATAATCAATTCCTGATTCGGCATATATTTCCTTTTCTTGGTTGGTTTGTTTTCGTCGATATCATCCTATCCGTTTATGAGGCCTGTCCCTTATCCGTTCGGGGGTACGCAAAGAACGGGCCTGTTTGTAAATCTCATGATTTTTTCGGCAGTGCCGCCGAAAAAAATGTTCTCCGCATTACCAGCCATGCCGCAACTGCCGATGACGATGATATCGGCATTGAGTTCTGTGGCCTTTCGGTTGATTTCCAGGTAGGGAACGCCCTCGGATACAATCGGTTTCCCTGTACTGTCGGGAAGTTCTTCTGCAAGGAAGGCTTGCAGCTTGGCCTTGGCATCAACAAACAACTTTTTTTAATGTCTCCCTCAAGGAAGAGGCCGGCCTTTATGCATTCCTGCACAAACCGTTGGTCTATAACATGAAGAACGATGATTTCCGCTTTTCGGCCGGCCACCAAGTCCAGGGCCTTTCGCAAGGCCCGGCGGCAACAGTCGGAAAAGTCAACCGACACCAGTAAACGCAAAGCATGATATATTTCTTTCTTCGGATTCATGTGGTCACTCCTTAGTGTTGTCACCCCGGGCAGCGGCTTCTTCTAAAAGCTGCTTGAGCAGGTCCTTCGTCAACTTCTTATCCGGAAACGATATCGCGTCCTGGGGACAAAAGCCTGCACACTTATCGCACATGACAACGCAGTTGTCCGGCGCATCTACTTCCACTTTGCCGGCTTCTTCATTCATGATAAACACACCGTTCGGACAGGTTTCCATGCATTCGCCACAGCCTATGCACTTTTCCGGATCAATTTGTGGACGCCAAGGGATTTTGTCCCTGGAAATTCCCATGTAGGTGTGTCCGCCCATGAGTCAACTACCCCCTTCCTCTTTTTTTAAGAGACTTTTTCAATGGCGGCTTTAATTTTTTCAAACACAGCAGCGGTATCTTCCTGCGCCATGCTCACGGGAATCCAATGAACGTCATCCATCGGGACGCCCGCTTTCTCAAAGCCGTCACGGAGCAATTTCTCCTGTCTTTTTTCCGCGCAGGCAGGCGTTATGAAGGCAAGATCACCGGAAAGGATGCGTCCCATCAATCGCTCACCATCAGCCTCACACAGCCTCGGATGCAACGCGATAAATTCGATTTTATCCCCAAATTCAAGACGAATCCGTTCAGCTATCGCCCAGAAATCGATCTTTGCCATGCTGGGGCATGCGCCGCTGCACGTGCAAATCAGCACTGCCTTTTTTTTTGTTTCCATTGTTACAACACCTCATTTATAAGCGTTCTACAGGGATGTACATTACTAAGGTTTTCGCAAAGCGGGAATCAGCAGCACGGGCAACTCTGCCTTACGGGAAACGTTATGGCTGACGCTTCCCAGGAAAAGCTCGCTGATGTAGCCTCTGCCCTGGCTTCCCATTATAATGAGCGTAACGCCCTTATCTTTAGATTTCTTTAAAATTTCAGGAACCGGCATACCATAGACGATAGCTGTCTCTACTTTCTCACCTCCCAACTGAATCAAGTCAGACTTCAACCGTTCCAACCGCTCCTGATCGATCCGGTTGAATTCTTCCAACCGGTGCTCCAAGTGTTTTTCGATACGAATCTTGTCCTGAACATGTAAGAGAGTAACACGCTTGGCACCCTTTAGAACCAGTTCTTTGACATAGGCGAAGGCATGCTCCGCGTTGTCGGAAAAATCCGTCGGGTAGAGAATGTGCTCCATCAAGTTTCCACAAATTGCTTCGCAGCGGGTCCGGTCTTTTGCGTCTTCGACTTTCAGGCGAACCAGCAACATTGGTTTTTTTGCATTGTGGATCAATTCCGATGCCACACCGCCAAGGCGTATTTCACTGCTCATCGTATGTCCGTGGCTTCCCACGATTACAAGAGAGCATCCTTTTTGCGCCGCCACCCGGTCGATTTCATACTGTGGCAAACCGGGAGCAATTTCTATGTTGACTTCATACCCCTGCTTTTCCAGAACCTCCTTTTGAGACTGCAATTTCGGCTCCACTAAGGGTGCCAGCATGTGCTGCACACTCTGAATGTGCTTGATTCCCAAACAATGAATTAGAATCACACGCTCCGTACCCAACGCCCGAAGAGCGGCGAGACACCCGACGACGTGATCAGATGCTTCGGACAAATCCGTCGCGACCAAGATTGATTTAAACATACGATTTCCCCTTTCTTCAGGTTTCGCTCAATAAAAATGTTTCTTTACTGATATGATCTTTCCTGAGGTATTCCAAAAAATACCCTACGCATATTGAAAGTCACACTTCCGCCGGGAAAAATTTCCTTTTAAAGTAAAGAGCCACATTGACCAGAATGATCAGGACCGGGACTTCAATCAAAGGCCCGATAACTGTCGCGAAGGCCTGACCGGAGTCGATGCCGTAGATAGCAATGGCCACGGCAATGGCCAGCTCAAAATCGTTGCTCCCGGCAGTAAACGAAACTGCCGTGGTCTCCGCGTAATTCCCACCGATCTTCCTCACAAAGAAGAAGGTCATGAACCACATCACAGCAAAATACAGGGTAAGGGGTATGCCCACGATCAGAACGTCAAAGGGCGACTGGATGATCTTGTTTCCCTGGCTTGAGAACATCACTACAATCGTGAACAGGAGCGCGATGAGCGTAATGGGACTGATCTTGGGCATGAATACCGTATCGAACCATTCTTCCCCTTTGACATGGATCAGGGAATAGCGGGTGATGAGGCCGGCAAAAAATGGTATGCCGAGATAGATAAAGACGGTTTTCGCCGATTCCGCCATGGAGACATTGATATTAAGGTCTTTGGCAAGTCCCAGCCAGTTCAAGGCAAGCGTGATGAAGACGTAAATATAGACAGCGTAGAAGAGAACCTGGGCGATGGCGTTGAAAGCCACAAGGCCTACGGCGAATTCCCGGTCTCCTCCTGCGAGCTCGTTCCAGACGATGACCATGGCGATGCACCGGGCAAGCCCTACCAGAATAACGCCGATCATATACTCCGGGTAGTTTTGCAGAAAAATAATGGCTAAAACGAACATGACCACCGGGCCGATCACCCAGTTCTGAACAAGAGATACGGTCAGCAGTTTTTTGTTGTTAAACACCTTCCCCATTTTCTCGTACTTCACCCGGGCCAGGGGGGGATACATCATCAAAATCAGCCCGACAGCGATGGGTATGGACGTCGTGCCGACCTGCAGGCCGATGATGAAGTCGGAGACGCCGGGGAGAAAGTAACCGATGGCGATTCCCGCGCCGATGGCCAGGAATATCCACAGCGTTAAAAAACGATCCAGAAACGACAACTGCTTGATGATACCGTCCGACATATCTCCTCCCCTCTTTATTTTCCGATCCAGGTTTTTATTTCCTCTTTTTTGGGAATTTTGCCCACGGATTTGACTTTGCCGTCCACAACCACCGAGGGTGTGCCGAAGACGCCATAAGAGGCGATCTTCTTGAAATCCGTGACATGTTCGACCGCTGCGTCCGTTCCCGTTTCGGCAAGTGCCTCCTTGACCAGTTTTTCCACCTGGTAGCATTTCGCGCATCCAGGACCTAAAATTTTGATTTCCATGGAAGTATCCTCCTCATTGATATTCATAACTGATACCATCTTTTGATCTTTATCTCACCAGCCAGCCATAGGCCATTCCGGTGACGGTGGAGAGAACGACAACGATGATACAGTAAACGACAGTCTTCCTGACGCCCATAATCCCGGCGAGAGTGATCATGCTGGGGAGCGACAGGGCGGGGCCGGCAAGAAGCAATGACAGAGCCGGACCCTGTCCCATTCCGGAACCGATGAGGCCCTGAAGAATGGGCACTTCCGTCAGGGTGGCGAAATACATCAGGGCGCCGGAAACGGAAGCGAAAAGATTCGCCCAGACGGAGTTGCCGCCGACAAGGGCCGCAATGAACCGTTCGGGAATGAGCGCCTCATGTCCCGGTCTGCCCAGAAGAAAACCCGCCACGAGGACGCCGGCAAAGAGCAGCGGGAAAATCTGCTTCATGAAACCCCATGTGGCGTCGAGCCAGTTGACCAGTTCCTCTTTCTTAAACCAGGTCATGAGCATAATGGCCAGAGCAATGAGCAGGGCAACGGTCACATACCATTTAATGGTGAAGATGGCTGCCCAGAGACCACCCTCTCTCGGCACCGGTTTTGCCCAGGCGGCAAAGACGAGGATCAAAACCATTGTCAGCATGTAGAGGGCATCCTGCCAGAGGGCGCGGGACTTGTCGTTTTCGTCCGGCATGTAGATAGCGCCAGCAGTGCGGTTGGCGTCATCTTTCCTATAGATAAACGCCATGAGAAGCCCGGCAATGACGGAAAAGACCACGGCGCCGACGGCCCTTGCCAGTCCGAGTTTCCAGCCGAGAACTTTGGCCGTCAGGACGATGGCCAAGACGTTGATGGCCGGGCCGGAGTAGAGGAAGGCCGTTGCCGGGCCGATGCCGGCGCCCCGGGTGTAGATACCCGCAAACAGCGGCAGAACGGTGCAGGAGCAGACGGCCAAAACCGTGCCGGACACGGAGGCCACAGAATAAGACAGTATTTTGTTGGCAGCGGCGCCGAAGTATTTCAGGACCGATGCCTGAGAAACGAATACGGCGATAGCCCCGGCGATGAAAAAAGCGGGAATAAGGCATGTCAGAACATGCTCCCGGGCGTACTCCTGGAGCATCATGAAGGATTCCAGTCCAGATTGGCGAATGACGGGGTGATCCCAAGGAATAAAATAAGCAGCCAAAAACGCCGCAACGATCAGGGCAAGTTTAGTCCATTCTTTCATAAGGGTAACCTTTATATATTCTTTGCTGGTAATGTGACAGGAAGCTTCAGGATTTTCTGCATATTTCCTCGCGGCTGATTTCTGAAAGGTTCTTCAGGAGATTCATGACATCCGGGTCGTCGACAAGCCAGTGCTTCAGGTTTCCCAGAAGCGTGGCGGCAAAGGGACTACTGCTGCCGTCCGTCAGATAGTAATTAACCCAAAGGTCTTCTTTTCTGCGACCTACCAGGCCGGCGCTCTCCAGGGCTTTCAAATGCTTGGATACCGTCGGCTGGGCGATTCCAAGGGCTGCCTGAATTTCACACACACAAAGCTCCTTCTGCTGAAGTATTTTCAAGAGTTTCACCCGGTTCGGGTCGGAGAGCGCTTTCATGACCTTGATAAATTCTTTCATGGATATTTCCTCTCTATATTGCTGTACGGAAATATAGTCATCAAATTCATCCCTGTCAAGGATTAATTAAAAGGAGACAAACAATCACTTTTTACGGTTTCATCATTTTATGATATATGAATCGAGAATAGTCTGAAAGGATAGACCGTTATGTCCGATTCGTCCTATCTGAAGCTGTACAAGGAAGGGAAGCTTCAGGAACGCGTCGATCAGGCCGTGAGGCTTTTGAAAAGCTGCACCCTATGCCCCAGGGACTGCCGTGTCGACCGGCTTGCCGGGGAAACCGGTTATTGTCGGACGGGACGAAAAGCCATCGTGGCGAGCCTGCACGCGCATTTCGGGGAAGAAGCGCCGCTGGTGGGAACGGGCGGCTCCGGCACGATCTTTTTCAGTTCCTGCAATCTCCTCTGCACCTTCTGCCAGAATTTCGATATCAGCCACCTGATGGAGGGCCATGAGACCGATCCGGAGAATCTGGCGGCCATGATGCTTTCTCTCCAGCGCCGGGGGTGTCATAATATCAATTTTGTCACCCCCACCCATGTGGTCCCCCAGATCCTTGAGGGTTTAATCCTTGCTGTCGATCAAGGGTTGAGCGTACCTCTTGTTTACAATACGGGCGGGTACGACAGGGTGGATACCCTGAAGATACTTGAAGGAATTTTCGATATCTATATGCCCGATTTCAAATTCTGGGATGAAAAATGGGCGGACCGCTTCTGCCATGCAGTGGATTATAGAAAACAGGCTACAGCGGCCATCAGGGAGATGCACCGGCAGGTCGGGGATCTCGTCATCGACAAATCGGGGGTTGCCGTAAAAGGACTGATTGTACGCCATCTGGTCATGCCGAACGATGTAGCCAATACCGGGAAAATCATGACATTCCTGGCGGAGAAAATTTCCAAGGACACCTACGTCAACGTCATGGACCAGTACCATCCCTGCGGCAAGGCCGTCGCTGACCCCGACATCAACCACCGGCTCACCAGAACTGAATTTGTCACCGCTGTCCGCCAGGCGAGGAATGCCGGCCTGCACCGGCTGGATTCATGGTTTTAAGCTGGTTTCTTTTCCTTCTCTTTCAGGTAATCCCACATTCCCCGAATGCTGTTCAGAGAGAAAATCTTTTCCCGGGACTGAACGTCCGGCGGAAGGGAATAATACGGGGACAGTCCCCGATCGTTTTTCAACAGATCGGCGTAAATTTTTTCTTCGTTTAGCTCTCCCCCCGCCTTGTAATGCCTTTGCACCGTGGCCATCCAGTTATCCAGCTGGTCGAGGGCCGTGTCGAATACATTCTCCACGTCCTGCCGGAAACCGTAATGACCGAAACACACGTGGGAAACATCGAGAGCGGCAACCTTTTCGAGGGAATTGCGGTACACCTCGTAGATAAAGGGCGGCGGCGTTGCTATGCGGAGGTAGAGCGCATTCTCCAGGGGGTAGTTTATCCCTGCGACTTCGCCAAGAAATAACAGGTTGCCTATCTGATAACAGAGGTGGTTCAGGGCGTGACCGGGCGTTTCATAGGCCTTGATCTGTTCCCCGCCGATTTCTATGGGATTTTCGAAGCCGATGTTCTTTTCGGGAATGGCAGCAATCTCGCCATACACTTCCGCCACCTTTCCCAGAAACTTGCGGGAGCCCTCCCACAGCTTGGACGGATCCACCATGTGACGGATTCCCTTGGGGTGACAGATGACCTTCGCGTCCGGGAAGTGTTCCACCAGCACGCCCGTCCCACCGGCGTGGTCGATGTGGATATGAGTCATCAGGATGTAATCGATTTTATTTTTCCCCAGTTTTTTTACCGCATCCACCAAAACGGGAATAGTGGAGCGGGGGCCAGGATCGACGACGATGGTTATGCCGTCAATCAGATAGACCCAACTGCTCAAGAAATTCCGGAACCCGTCAAGGGGCTGATCCAGATCCACGATGTAGAGATTTTCCAGGGGTTGGTGTATGGCCATTGTCCTTGCTCCTTTTCAAAAAAAGTCATCCAGATTGGATACGATGTGAAAATTAATACAATATCTTTTTGATGAATTCAAGACGGTACGACGATATTATTTTTTCCCGAGGGTCGTCTCAAGGAGCATGTCCATGGCCATATACTCCCGGCTTAAAACATTGCCGTCCCTGTCGATGAGGATCATGGCCGGCACACCCACAATGCCGTATGAACCGGCGACATCTCCCCGTTCGTCAAGAAGGATCGTGAATGGGATCTGGTGCTTCGACGTAAAACGCGACACCGTTTCCCTTGATTCCTGAATATCGAGCATCGCCACTTCCAGCCCCCGTTTGCCGTAGGTTTCGTAGATGCTTTTGTAGTGGGGAATCTCGGAACGGCATGTGGGGCACCAGGTGGTAATAAAAATCAGGAGGACGGGTTTTCCCTTATGACTGCTCAATTTGAAGTTTTGACCGGTCAGATTCTTCAGGGAAAAATCCGGCGCTGCCGGATCTTTTGTTTTTCGAGCCATATCCGGCGGTTTGGTGTCGGAGCAGGAAAGGGAAAATATCAGCATCAGTCCCATACATGCCATAGCTGCAGATCGCATCAAACGAAATTTTATATTCATATCACGCCCCTAAATCCAGAATCCCCCCCCCTTGATGAGAAAATATTCTCCCATCGCCAGGAGTATCCATCCGGATATGTGACTGATCCTGACCATCCAGGCGCCGGATTTCGGCATGCTGGCCAACAGGCCGGTAAACGTTCCAAGTATGATAAGCAGTGTGCCCATTCCGAAAGCAAAAATAAAAAGAAGACCCATCCCCAACAGGATGTTCTGACTCGCGGCAACGTAACCCAACAGCACCGCAAACACGGGAGCGGTGCAGGGACCCATGACCAGTCCTGAAACAACCCCGACTAAAAAACTGCCCACGATGCCTTTTTTTCTGGACTGCACCCTGGTTACGAAATCCGGTATCCGAACGGTCAACTCAAAAACGCCAAGCATGGACAGCCCCATGAGTATGCAGATGTTGGCGACAATAAAATACGTCCACGGGTTTGTCTGGATCTGTCCGAACAGCCTGCCGGATAAAGCGGCTGTGGCGCCCAGCGCCGTATATGTCAGAGACATGCCCAGAACATAAATCACGGAAAGGACAAATCCCTTTATCCTTGAAACGCTGCCGTGAGCTCCGATATACGCGACCGTGATGGGGACGACCGGATAGGTGCACGGGGTAAAGCTGACCAGGACGCCTCCCAGATAGGCCGCGAGAATTGCCAGCAGAGAAGATCCCTGCAGATAAGAGGACATTTGATTGATGAAGTTCTCGATCATAACGAGAAAGGTCTTCCTTTGTCATCGCGGGTGCACGCCTCCCTTTCTTCAGACTTCCGAAGCATGTCGCCGCTATTCAAGTGGAAATCTATTATCCGGCCAGTTCAACCGACACGGGCGTTACATTTATCAGGTTGTCCGACACCGGGCATCGTTCTTCCAGTTCAGCCAGGAGGGCCTTCTTTTCTTCCGGTGATAAATCCGCGTCGATTTTCACCACTGCCCTGATTCCACTGAATCCGGGCCGGTTGGCCTTGCTCTTTCCGAGAAGGACTTCCATATCAACCTCCCCGTCGACACTGACTTCCATCGCCCGCATGGTGATCCTTTTCTGTCGGGCGATGATTCGACCCACGGTCATGATGCACGATGCCAGTGACAGGAACAGCAACTCCAGAGGAGTCGGCCCCTTATCGTCCCCGCCTGCCGCCTGGGCCTGATCCACATAAACCACATGGTTGCCAAGAGTACTCTCGATGGTGAATTTTTCGCCCATTTTTGCCTGAATCTGGAACTTTTTCAATGTGGCCATAAATTTAACCTCCTTTGTCAATACCCGCAGACGGTATCCGGTGTGATTTTTTTATATAACACGGTTAACATCTCTTTTTCCATTCATAAACGATAAGCGCCCCGTAACAAATTATTGCTTGAACTTGCATTTGAAAGGATATATAGATCGGTAAACAGAACCAATTATAAAGGTGAAGGAGAGCTGACTGAATGGCTAAAATGTTGAAGGATACACTGAAAACTATTGAAAAATATAAAAGTTCGACCCCACATTACAGTGAACTGCTGGATATCCTCGGAGAGATATTGATTCTCAGGGAAGAGTACCGGCGTAAGATGAAAAAGATAGTCTTTCCCGTCGATGAGAAACTGATAGAGACAAAAATTTCCGGCGGACTGCCCCTTATCGATTTATCTTCCGGGGATTTCGATCTCTCGGAACCCAGGAAATACTTTCTCGCCCTCCTGGGCATTGCAGAAAAGCGGGTACCCGGTGAGACAGATGATATTATTGAGAAAATTAAAGACGGTTCCGTTGATTTCGATAAGATGGTTCGCGAATCCTTTTTTTCCCTGAACGAGGATGTATCAGACGATTCGGAAGAATCCGATGACGATATGTTCGATCTCATTGATCTTTTTCTGGAAGAGAGCCTGAGGCCTGCCATGGAAAAAGTTGTGGAGAAATATGGGATGCGCGTTACGGAGTCAGGCTGGTCTGAAGGGTATTGCCCGATCTGCGGCAAAGAACCCAAGATCGGTGAAATCAAGGATGAAGAAGGGCGGCGTTATCTCTTCTGCAATCAGTGCGGGTATGAATGGCACTTCAAACGCATTGTGTGTCCTTTCTGCGGCAATGACGAGCAGCAGGCGCTGGCCTACTTTACCATTGAAGGGGATGAGAGATACCGCGTTGATGTCTGCAATGTGTGCAAGCGATATATCAAAATGGTTGACTTCAGAGAGTCGAAGGAAGAGGCGAATCTGGACGTTGAGGATATCGCTACTCTTCACCTGGACATGCTTGCCAACGAAGAAGGATACAATTAACAGCCATCACCCATGCATGATGCGAACATCACGGATGTCGTACAGATTTTAGAAAAAGAACTGGGCGACTGGGAACTTCCCATCGTTACATCTCTGGCGGAGGAAAACAGGGGGCCGTTTCCCATTCTTATTTCCACGGTCCTCAGTTCGAGAACGAAAGATGAAGTGACGGCGCAAGCCGCGGGAAGGCTCCTGTCCCTGGCTGCGACCCCGGAAGATATGCTGAATCTTTCCGAGGAGGAGATCAGTCAGGCGATATATCCTGTTGGCTTTTACCGCATTAAAGCGGGAGCGATCCTTGAAATCTGCAGGGAATTGATCGAACGTTTCGATTCAAAGGTTCCGGACACCATCGATCAATTGCTGACCTTAAAGGGGGTCGGGAGGAAGACAGCCAATCTGGTTCTCACGCTTGGATTCAATAAGGAAGGACTGTGTGTGGATACCCATGTTCACAGAATCTCCAACCGTCTGGGCTATGTGAGGACGAAAACACCTGAGGAAACGGAATATGCCCTCAGAGCCAAGTTGCCGAACAAATACTGGGCTCGCTACAACACCCTGATGGTTGCATTTGGCCGGCATGTTTGCTTTCCCTTATCCCCATTCTGCAGCAGATGCCCGGTGGCGGTTTATTGCGACCGGGTAAATGTGGGCAGAAGCAGATAGAACAGCATTTCGACAAATCCATGACAGGCGTATGATTTTCCGAAACATCGAGATTTCAAAAACTTGAAAAGGAGGTCATTCATGGGCGTAAAAGTGGGTGTCAATGGCTTCGGCAGGGTCGGCAGATATCTTGTCAGGGCATGTCTCGGATATGACAACATCGATATTGTTGCCATCAATTCAAGGGCCAGACCGGATGTCCTGGCCCACCTTCTCAAGTATGATTCCGTTCACGGCAAGATCAATGCGGAGATCGCCGTCGACGGCAACAGCCTGCTGGTCAATGGCAAGAAAATCGCCATCACCCATGTGATGTCGAATCCCTCCGACCTTCCGTGGAGGGAACTGGGCGTCGATGTTGCCCTTGAATCATCCGGAAGATTCAGGACAAAAGACGAACTTTCGGGGCATCTGACAGCCGGTGCGAAGAAGGTCATCCTGGCTGCTCCGGGCAAGGGGATCGATGGAACCTTTGTCATGGGCGTCAATGAAGATTCCTATGACCCGGCAAAACACCATATCATATCCAACGCCTCCTGCACGACGAACTGTCTGGCCCCCGTGGCCAAAGTGCTCCACGATGAATTCAGGATCGTCAGGGGTCTGATGACAACTGTGCATGCCTACACCATGGATCAGAGGCTTCTGGACGGTTCCCACAGCGACCTCCGCAGAGGACGGGCAGCAGCCATGTCCATCGTTCCCACTTCGACGGGAGCGGCAACAGCCGTAGCCGAGGTGATTCCCGAGCTGAAAGGAAAGCTCGGCGGTTTGGCGCTGAGGGTTCCGACCCCCAACGTGTCTGTCGTGGATCTTGCCGTTGAGGTCGGACGCTCCGTCACGATCAAAGAGGTGAATGGCGCCCTTAAGGCGGCATCGGAAGGCAGACTAAAGGGCATCATGGCCTTCTGCGAGGAGGAGCTGGTATCCATAGATTTCACAGGGAGTCCATACTCTTCCATCGTTGATGCGCCGCTGACGAACGTGATCGATGGATGCTTCGTCAAGGTATTTGCCTGGTACGATAATGAAAGCGGATATGCTTGCAGAATGAGGGACCTGGCCATTTACATCGCCGGGAAGACTTTTGGGGGATAGCATGGTAAAACCCTTTATCGCCGGCAACTGGAAAATGAACAAGACGATCCGGGAGGCCGTTGATTTCTCAAATCAGTTAAAAAATCTGATCGCCGGTTTGGATGACCGGGATGTGATCATTGCCCCGCCCTTTACCGCCCTCTATCCCTTGGCGGAAACGCTGAAAGGGTCAAACATCCATCTTTCCGCACAGAACCTGAGCGATAAGGCGGAAGGCGCCTTTACGGGCGAAGTGTCCGCCCGCATGCTGGCAGGTGCGGGGTGTGCGTATGTCATCATCGGCCATTCGGAAAGGCGAACCCTCTACGGTGAAAAAGATGCAGTAATCAATGCCAAGATCAAAATCGCCCTCGCCTCCGGTCTGAGACCAATATTCTGTATCGGGGAAACCCTCGACGAACGGGAGGAAAACCGTACTTTTAGCGTCATCGAAAGGCAGATAAAAGAGGGATTGAATAATTTGATTACCGATGATATAAGGCGCCTTATTGTTGCCTATGAACCGGTCTGGGCAATCGGAACCGGAAAGACCGCAACGCCGGAACAGGCCCAGGAAGTGCATGCATATATCCGTCATTTGATGGAAAATGCTTACGGAAAAAATATTGCGACGGACCTTCCCGTTATTTACGGGGGTAGTGTTAATCCCAAAAACATAGCTACCCTCATGGCGGAGCCGGACATAGACGGCGCTCTGGTGGGAGGCGCAAGCCTGGAGATCGATTCTTTCATCAGGATCATAAAATTTTAAATGGAATGAACACCCTGTCATTCACACGAAAATAGCACCTTTATTGTTATTCCGGATTTGATCCGGAACCAGGAAAAGGAAAATTAAAAAAGTATTCGAAGTTGTTAAGGAGACATTTCAGCGTGAATTTATTTATTACCATTTTACATATCGTTGTGTGTGTTGTGCTGGTATTGGTCGTTCTTCTGCAGGCGGGCAAGGGAGCAAGCATGGGGGCAGCTTTCGGCGGATCGAGTCAGACCGTTTTCGGAAGCAGCGGCCCCGGCACGTTTTTGAGCAAGATGACGACGGTCGTTGCCGCCGTCTTTATGTTGACTGCCCTGTCGTTGTCGTATTTTTCGATTCACAAGCAACCGACGTTGATGGATAAGGCCGAGCCTCAGACGCAGCAGCAGAGCGCTCCCCAGGCAGCGGATCAGCCGGCGGGAACAGGAGAACAGAAACCGCAGACCGTCCCACAGAAATAGATTTTAAACAGTCGTTGTCGCCGACTTTTTTGATGTCATTACCAGCTATTTATCAAACGTCATCATCGCGATTTTTTAATGTCATCCCTGCGGAAGCGGGGATCCGGTCTTTGTCATTCCGGACCTGATCCGGAATCCGTATGTGCCGAGGTGGTGGAAATGGTAGACACGCTATCTTGAGGGGGTAGTGGACACAATCCGTCCGGGTTCAAGTCCCGGCCTCGGCACCATTTAACAATCCAGCAAAGTCCAATAAAGTACAAAACACGTTAGAAATAGCGGGTTTTTTATTTTCATTCGTCTAAAGACGTCCGATTAAATCCATTGACATACCCCAAAATTAGGGGTATATTTATGGTAAATGTACCCCCAGACAAAAAGATACCCCCAAAGCGGAGGTAAAAATCCATGTCACTAACTGATGTGAAAATTCGGAATAGTAAGCCTACAGAAAAGCCGATAAAGTTATTTGACGGTGATGGTCTTTTTCTTTTAATCACACTTGCCGGCGGTAAATTATGGCGTTTCAAATATCGCTTTGAAGGGAAAGAAAAGCTACTTGCTCTTGGTGCCTACCCGGAAATAAGTCTTCTTGATGCACGGCAGCGGCGCGATGAGGCACGAAGGCTACTGGCAAATAATGTTGACCCAGGTGCTGTTCGCAAAGCCCAAAAACAAACAAAGACTGAATCAGCAGAAACCTTTGAAATCATAGCCAGAGAATGGCACGAAAGATATGCACCAACCTGGAAGTCAGGCCATGCAGAAAGAGTATTAAAAAGATTAGATCGTGATGTTTTTCCATATTTGGGCTCACGTCCAATCAAAGAGATCAAGGCACCTGAATTACTGACGGTGTTACGGCGCATAGAATCACGAGGTGCACTGGAAACTGCACACCGGGCAAGGACCATTTGCGGTCAAATATTGCGTTATGCAGTGGCAACTGGACGCGCTGAACGTGATCCGTCAGCCGATCTAAAAGGCGCCTTGCCGCCAGTAAAAACCATAAACAGGGCGGCTATTATCGAACCGAAAAAAGTCGGGGAACTACTCAGAGCGATTGACGGCTACCAGGGCGGCTTTGTCGTTCAATGCGCCTTGAAGTTCGCACCCCTTGTTTTTGTCCGTCCGGGTGAATTACGTCATGCCGAATGGTCTGAAATAGATTTTGAAAATGCTGAATGGAACATTCCTCCCGGTAAGATGAAGATGAAAGAACCGCACCTTGTGCCACTGTCAAAACAGGCCATAGACATACTGACGGCAATTAAGCCCCTCACCGGAGCAAGCCGCTATGTATTCCCCTCCGGACGTTCTTTCGCCCGTCCAATGTCAGATAATGCCATTTTAGCGGCATTACGGCGCATGGGATATGCGAAAGAAGAAATGACAGGACATGGCTTCAGGGCCATGGCCCGGACTATCCTGGATGAGGTCTTGCAGGTTAGGCCGGATTTCATAGAACATCAGCTTGCCCATGCTGTCAGGGATCCGAACGGCAGGGCATACAACCGGACGACGCACCTTGCCGAGCGTCGAAAGATGATGCAGAAATGGGCCGATTACCTGGATGAGTTGAAGGCGGGGGCAAAGGTAATACCGTTACGAGGGGAAGCTGTGTAATTATATTGGCAGTAGTTCACGGGATAGTCCGAAAGAATGACAAACCACTTTCCCTTGGACAGTTTTCCGCAATTACTCATCAGAACGTGTCAGGAGGCGCGAGAGATGAACATTGAGTTAACTTACCACGATTTCATTTTGATCTGCGACATAGGCAATCCTCAAAATTTCGCATGGGGGCTTCGTGCTGACGAATTAGGGGTATGGGCTCAGACACCACCCGACAGACTCGGAATAGCTACTAAAGAAGATATTCTTGCCATAAGACCCCCATTGGGATTTCATAAACCTATAATTACTTTCCCCTGTAGCCCCAAGGTATTTATTTCATTCTTAAAATATGCAGGAATGGAAGAGTATATTGAAGAGCTTGATAAGCACGTTTTAAGAGTGACGGCCGAGAAAGAATCCTTTGAAGCGCTGTCGAGAGAAGAGCCATCAGAGACAGAACAACTGTCTGCCAGCATAGGCGGCAGACCGAAAGGCCCTCTTTATGAAGCTGTTGAGTTTGCCTATAAGAAATTCCATGATGAGGGTAACACAGAAATTCTTCGACCTGGTAAGGTGGCAGAATTTCTTGATCGGCTAAAGGACCTTGCTGTCGGAGAGAATCGGAAGATTTCTGATTATATTGCCGAAAGAATAGAAATTGTTAAAAAGAGAAACGGTTCTTTTACGATTACAACGCAAGAGAGGGTTGTTAAAGAAGTAAAAGGCCGTGTAATAATGGATAAAAAGACTACTTACACGACAGATGATGTATCAAAATTGCTAACCGCTTTAAGAAAAAAATTTCCCTTACCGACTTAACTTTTTTTCACATCCGAGACATTTGAATTTCTCCCGAAACCTGGCAGATCGTCATTTCTGCGGAAGCAGGAATTCGAGTCCTTTCAAAGACTCCATGGATTCAACGTTATGTGGGAATGACAAAAAGGGCCAGATTTTCAAGTGTTTTAACCCCATCATTTTCTTCTTCCAAAATCCCGGTTATGGAATTCCGAAACGGGGGTTTTGGAAAGACCCTACTGCTCCAATGCGGACCAATTCAAATGAAGGAGGTCTGCAATGGAGAAGAAATTATTTGTACCAATTATCAAACGCGATCCCAACGATGTCACAAGTATTCACCCTGCCAAAACAAGCGAATGCACTAACGTCACACACGACCCCAAGCGTCTTCTCAGGCTGCCGCAGGTCTTAGCCCTGATCCCAGTCAGCAAATCATGCTGGTGGCAATGGGTTAGGGACGGCAAGGCTCCCCAACCGGTTCACCTTGGAAATCGCTGCACTTGTTGGCGATATGCCGATGTTATCGCTTTGACAGAGTAGGAGGCAGCCAAAATGAATAACATGACCACTTTTCGTGAAACAATCCAAGCTGCCCTTAGTTATTCACCAGATCCCGGCATACTCAGCCCCGGCAAGATGATTCGCTTTTCTACAAGCGACAAACCCCACGATCGGTCGGGATTTGCAAAACTCTTTTCTGATGGCGAAGGTGGGATTTTTGGTTGCTGGCGACGAGGTATTTCGGAGACGTGGCAATCCCGGACACCCCATTCGCCGGAAGAACGCACCGTTTATGCCGAGCATATCCGCAAAGCGCGGGAGGAGGCTGCTCAGATTGAGTCAGCAATACGCGCAGAATGTCGCCGGACGTCTGCTGCGCTTTGGCAACAGGGCCAGGATGTTGACGCGAAACACCCATATCTTCTGAAAAAAGGGGTGAAGCCCCACGGGATAAAGCAGAAAGGGGATGTGTTGATGATACCGGTGCGGGGGTGCGACGGCATACTACGTGGCCTGCAATTCATCGGTCCGGACGGTGCCAAGCGCTTCAAGACCGGTACTGAGGTAACTGGTGGGTATCATGCTTTCGGTAAGCCCAAGGAAAACACGATCCTGATCTGCGAGGGACTGACAACAGGCGCAACGCTTCACGAAGTCACAGGTCTTCCCGTCGCCGTCGCCTTAAATGCAGGAAATCTCCGTCATGTAGCCGAAGCCCTGCATGGTAAATCTCCTGCTTGGCGGCTGATCGTATGCGCGGATGACGATCGCGCCACCATGGAAAATCCCGGCATGACCAAAGCGACCGATGCTGCGCTGGCTGTAGGCTGTCTCCTGGCGGTTCCGAAATTTCCAGCTGGCCGCGGAGCAAAGGATGCAGATTTCAACGATCTTAACCGAATTTGCGGCTCCGAGGCTGTCCGGTCCTGTGTCGATACGGCAGCCATTCCTATCCATCCCTATGTGCCAGCCGTCGAAAGCGCCGCAGAAGGCAATTCCGAGAACCAAGAATCATCCCCTCAGACCGCAAGAGTTAAAGCGCAGGACAAGGAAACACTTCAACAGAGTGTTGCACGATTAGCGGCACTTGAACCGCTGGAATACGAACGGGTGCGCAAGAGCGAGGCTGAGCGGCTGAGGATTGGACGCATCGGAGAATTGGATAAAGTCGTGAGGGCAGCTCGAAAAAACAATGAAAAAAGCAGTGATGAGATGTTCCCTCTTGAAGAGCCGTGGCACGAAGCTGTTGATGGGATTGAATTAGTCAAGAGCCTGGTGGAGATGTTTGAGCGCTTCTGTGTCCTGCCAAAGGGGAGCGCCATAACGGCGGCTCTGTGGACGATTCTGACGTATACTTTTAACTACTGGCGGACATTACCTATACTCACCACAGTCTCACCGGAAAAACGATGCGGGAAGACGACATTCCTGACGACATTAAGCAAGCTCTGCTATCGTCCTTTGTCGGTCTCCAATATCTCGCCGGCAGCCCTGTATCGAGCGATTGGGGCATTCAGACCGGCGCTGCTCATCGATGAAGGAGACTCCTTTCTGAAAGACGACGAAGCACTGCGAGGTGTAGTCAATTCAGGACACACGAAGGACGCGGCTTTTGTTATACGTTGCGAAGGCGAGGATCATAAGCCGGTAAGGTTCTCCACCTGGTGTCCAAAGGCATTAGCGATGATAGGAAATCCACCTGATACGATTCAAGATCGCAGCATCAGGCTGCATCTGCGGCGCAAGCTCGCCGACGAACGAACAGAGGCGCACAGCGAGGAGTTTGCCTCTACGAGGGCGAAGATTTTGAGATGGGTGGACGATAACGATACTTCTCTGAGACTTGCCAAACCGGAACGGTTGAATACACGAAATGACCGGCAGGCTGATAACTGGATGCCGATTCTGGCAATTGCCAAGGTTTTGGGGTGTGAGTCTGCGGTGAGGGAGGCGGCATTACTGGCGGCAGGGAATGAACAAGACGAACTCCCCGCGAGAATAGAATTACTTTGTGACATCCGGGAGGTATTCAAGGTGGCCGGCGTTGAACGCATATCATCTGCCGATCTCGTAAAGCAACTGGTTGCAATGGAAGACCGACCCTGGTGTGAATGGAAACGCGGGAGCCCGTTGACACCGAACTCAATGGCGCGACTTCTCAAAGCGTTCGAGATTCAGCCGAAACAGGTGCGTATCGGCTATGAAAACATCAAGGGCTATGCACTCGAAATGTTCACAGATGCTTTCATCCGTTATACCCCCCCTATTGCAACCGAAACAACGAAACAAGTCAATAACTACAATAGGTTAGGCGGATTACAAAACGAAACAAGAGGTGGGAATGTTTCGGTTTCAAATCATTCTAAGTACTCAGATACATTAGAATGTTTCGGTGTTTCGGTTGCATCGGAGGAAGCGGGGACTGACGGTATCGACGCCAACGAAGTGCCGGACTTCGGCAACGAAGTGGAGGTGCGGGCATGCCGAGCGTGATGGTCTTGAAATCTTTCCGGGCGCGTGGGGAGCTACATATCCCCGGCACTGTCCTCGATGTTGCCGAGACATCACTTGGCAAGCTTGCCGGATTCGTAAAACTTCTTCCCGAGATCGCCTCTGAGACCGCAGAAAATAGCATGGAGGTGATTGCCGGACATGATGCGAGGAAAACCATGGGTAAGGTCGTTCCCTTTCCTTCCAACTGGCTCAAGAGCTTTAATGAAACGCAGTTGGAACGCCTGGCGATCATGACCGTTGACGGGGGGCTGACGGATGACGAGGCACTAAAAGCAACAAAGTTATGCGTCAGATTACTCCCCCTCCGTGAGAAGTAAACCCGGGGGTTGAGCCCATGATCAAGAAAATTATCGATAAAAAAGTGGACAAAACATTACGGATCAGGAGGTGCTAAATGCCAATAAATCATAGGCAGGCCAAGGCGATACCGATTTTGTTGAGTACCGACAATATTGAGGCTGCGGCTAAACAGGCGGGCGTAACCAAGTATACCATCTATAGCTGGCTCAAACAGCAGGACTTTGACAAGGCCCTCTCTGATGCCAGAAAAAAATTACTCGATAAGGCTCTGGAAAAGCTGACAGGTATTTCGATGAAAGCCGTGAATACTTTGGAGCAACTGCTGAGCGCCGAGAGTGAGGCCGTCAGGAGAGCCGCTGCCAATGACGTGTTAGGTCACGCTCTCAAATACAGGGAGCTCTCGGAGATTGAAGCCCGGCTGGAAAGTGTAGAAAAAATAATTTTGGAAAAGAGGATTTACAAATGAAGAACTTAGAAAAAAGACTCGCGCAAATCGAAAAGGAAGTTCAATCGGATCAGTATTCAGCAATCCCCAAAGCGGAAAGATTTGTGGCGGTTTCCGGGTATACTAAGGAGGAACGTGAGGCCAAGCTGAAGGTACGACTCGCCGAGATGCACGAGAAGTTTGGAAACTTTGACGAAAATTGCTTAACACAGATTTTTATAAGGAAATTTAGGTTGAATGGCGGAATTGTTGAAGGGTAGGCCGCTTTAGTTCTTATTTTGGTAATGCGCAAGCGTGCCCTGCTACTCTGCTTGAGTTGCATCAGCAGATTGATTCATGAAGCAGACGATGATGCAAACAAACGCCTTTGATTCTTTGTAAGGTTATTCAAGCTATCTTGAATAAAAGGCACCCGGAGGGTTTGTTATTCCATAATTCTTCAATAAGGTGCGGCTTGACGATCCGTTATTCAATAATTCTTGAATAACGGGGGTTCTACATAAGCCGCTCCTGTACCTGAGCTACTATTTCAAGAAAAATCGCCAGGAATACTATGATCGCCTGAACATGGTCAGGGAGACGGGCAATTATGAGCAATGGGTGGATTATTTCCTGAAAGGGGTCGAAAACATTTCCGGCGCCGCGATGGATACGGCCAGGCAGATCCTCGAACTCCAAACCAATCATCGCCGTCTGTTGTGGGAGAAAAAGATCTCCTCCCCGATAGCCGTCGGGATTCTGGAGCAGTTGTTCTATACCCCCACCGTGTCCATCGCCCAGATCGCCGAGCGGTTCAACGTATCTTACCAGGCGGCGTCCACGCTTGTGGCGCAGTTGGAAAAAGTTCAAATCCTCAGGGAAACCACGGGACGGAAACGTGACAAGCGTTACGTGTACAGCGATTACCTGAATATCCTCGCCGAAGGGACAAAGATCTGACGGGCGATTCTCGATTGGATTTCTATAGCAAGGTGATCCGATTGTGATAACCGAAAAATAACCACCTTTCTTGACGTTTCGTGCGGCTACAGGTAGTTCATTCACCCTTTCCAGCACAAAAGGCAAACATCGCCCGGCCGACTTCGCATTTTTATTGTAGTCGTTAATTTGGTGAAATGCGTTTGTGTAGCAGCTTTC
>CAZIQY010000008.1:0-58251 GCA_964541605.1 uncultured Syntrophaceae bacterium
ATGTTCCATCATATCAGACCATATAGATGAAATAATTTTCCACTCATTAGTGATATTAAACTACAATACACGGAAGAACAACCAGATTATTTTCCACTTATTACGATATTGAGGTAGCAAACATGGAAAATAAACCGAAGTTCCGCCCGAATCCCAAACTCAAGCTGATGGACCAAGTGCGGGAAGTCCTGCGATACCGCCACTATGCATATCGTACGGAGCAGACCTATTGCCAATGGATCCTGCGCTATATCCGCCACTTTGGAGGCAAGACCCATCCGAATTCTCTCGGGGCGAAAAAGATCGGTTGCCATACCCTGCGTCATAGCTTCGCCACCCATATGCTGGAAAACGGTGTTAATATCCGCGTTCTCCAGGACCTGCTCGGCCACGCCGATGTCAAAACGACAGAGATCTACACCCATGTTATGGCCCGGGATATCCGCAGCCTGAAAAGCCCCCTTGACAACATCTGACATTCGCCAATAAATCAAAAGACCATAAAATGCGGATCATTTCCTGTATGATCTTCCCTTCCAAAAGAAACATCCTGAATACCTTGTATTGAAAGATGAACCCCATCCGTTCCAGAGGCGGGGCAACGCGGAAAATGCCTTTAGCGCCACTTGAACAGACATCCGTGATGAAAATTTTGAAAAATTAGAAGTGGGTTATGATTCCCCCTTGACAAATAACTGCTTTTTCTTATAAAAAACATCATCAGCAATCAAATTGCGAACGGATGAATGTGTGGAAGAGGGGTGAAACGCCCCCGCTGCCCCGCAGCCGTGAAGGGAACGAAAGCCGAATGAGTCACTGTCCCGCAATAACCGGGATGGGAAGGCAGGCAAGTAGGGTGCCCGAAGCCGGAAGACCGGTTCATCCGAAGAACCTCGAGGGGGGAACGCCATGACAAAATTTCCATCACTTTCCGATCACTTTGCTGTCGTCAGCGATTCCCAAAGCAAAAAATTTGTGTGACGATTCGTCAATTCCTACAACGGAAAGCGGTTCCATGCCGTTTCACGTAACCAAGAATATTCCAAATGGAAAGATCGGACGTAACGCCGTCCCGTGTTATTGAAATTAGATTCGTGCTGTTTGCGGCATTCTCCGTGAACGTCGTCATTTTTTATCGGTCCTGCGTGGATCCATTTTATCCAAGAATTACGGGATTGGATCTCCGACAAGGCACCCGCGAAATCAATATTAAGGAGGTCGGATATTCTCGGTGATCCCAATCCCGTAACGGGATCGCTGTAAGTTACCTTACCATAATCAAATCCATCGGATGAAGGAAGCCGATCAAAAATCGGCGCTGCCCCGCAACTGTAGGCGGAACGAACCCCACAGCGTGCCACTGTCCCGACAGAACAGGGATGGGAAGGCGTGGGAAGTAGGCTGTTGCCGCAAGCCAGGAGACTTGTCCGACGGATATAAAAACTGACCTGACCGAGGGGAAAGGAGTTTATGATGAAATATATCAATATCCATGATCCGCCTTTGTGACCATATTTTTCAGTTGAAGAATGATCGATCACAAATACGAATTCATGGAGGAAAAAATGGAAAGTAAAAAAAGATTGGTTATGTGTCTCGCGGCAGCTGTATACACCGGTCTTTGCATTGCTACGGTCATTCCGTCATTTGCCGTGTCAATGGAAGAAATCATCGTGACAGCGAGCAGACTTGAAGAGGAGTTGAAATATTCACCCGACTCCGTCACGGTTGTGACGGAAAAACAAATGGAACAAAAGGGACAAAAAACAGTCATTGAAGTTCTTCGGGAGGTTCCCGGCATCGTCATTCCTCAAAACGGCTCCTTCGGAGGTACGTCAAGCATCTTCATTCGCGGAACCAGCAATGCCCATACACTCGTTATGATCGACGGCGTTCGTGTGGACGATCCGATAACCGCAGACGGCAAGGTAAGCTTGTCGAGCCCTTCAACGGATAACATCGAAAGAATTGAAATTGTCCGGGGCGCCCAAAGCGTTCTCTACGGGTCCGACGCCATCGGCGGCGTGATCAACATCATCACGAAAAAGGGCAAAGGCAAGCCCACATTTATTATCTCTTCGGAAGCGGGATCTTTTGAAAGTTTTCGAGAAAAAGTCGGCGTAAGCGGTTCGAATGACCGGCTGAGTTATTCCGCGTCGGCAGAGCGCTTCGATACAAAGGCGGTATCGAAAGCCGACAAAAAGCTATCGGGGGTTAAAGAAGACGATTACTACAATACGACAAGCCTTTCAACCCGCTTGATCGGTAATCTTTCCGAGACAGTCAAGGCAGGCGTTTCAGCGCGCTATACGAAATCAAAAATGGACTACGACAACACGGGCAGCGACGCCGACAAGGTGCAGGATACGACCATCACCACAATAGCCGCCAATTACGATCAAACATTATTCAATTGGTGGGAACATGTGATCAAGTTGGGAAGCACCAATGTGCAACGTGATTACACAAAGAACGACGGCCAGTTCGACGGATCATATAACGGATCGAGTCGTCTGGCGTCATGGCAGCACAACTTCTTCATCGGCAAGATTGACACAATCAGTGCAGGCTTCGATTATGAAGAAGGAGATGGCGACAACCAGGGAACCTCTTCCAACATCAGGAAAAAATATACGAGCACGAAAGGCTTTTTCATTCAGAACAAACTGACTCCCGTCATAGACTTATCTTTGACCTTAGGATACCGCGCCATCGATCATCAGTCTTTCGGAGGCAAAGACACCTATAAAGGCGCTGTCGCTTATTTTTTCGAAAAAACAGGCACAAAAATACGGGGAAGCTACGGAACCGGGTTCCGTTCGCCATCTCTCTATCAGCTCTATTCTTCCTATGGCGATGCCACCCTGAAACCGGAGACGAGCAAAGGCTACGACGTGGGCGTCGATCAATACTTTTTTGCCGAAAAGGTTCACTGTTTTCTGACCTGGTTCTACAATGATCTCGAAAATATGATTGCCTGGGATAGTGCAACTTCCAAGTATAAAAATGTTTCTGCCGCCAAAACACAGGGATGGGAAACAGGCGTCTCGATCACTCCTGTCAAGTGGCTGAGCTTCAATGTCAATTATACATTTACGGAAGCAAAAGATGAAACGCCGGGCGGCGCGAACAAAGGAAAGACTCTCACCTATCGCCCTCAACATTCGGGAAGCTCTGACATAAATATCAAGCCGATGGAAGAGCTGAATATCAATATCAACGCCCAGTATGTGGGCGAACGTTACCGGGATTACAGCAATAAAGACGAAATGCCCGCATATAAGGTATTCAACCTCGCGGCATCTTACGACGTGACGAAATGGCTGCAAGTGTTCGGCCGGGTAGAAAACTTCACCGACGAGAACTATCAGTCCATTTATCAGTACGGCGAGCCGGGTATCGGTTTTTATGGCGGTGTAAAACTGACCTTTTAATTCTTTGTCCGCGGGAGCGAGACGCCGTCTCTCTCCCGCAATAACAAAAATAACCCGCAGATCATTTGAGAGGACAGCTTATGAAAGGATATGTTCAGGTCTACACGGGCAATGGCAAGGGTAAATCAACAGCGGCTTTTGGTCTCGCTCTTCGGGCTGTCGGTGCAGGCCGTAAAGTCTACATCGGCCAGTTCGTGAAAGGCATGGAGTACAGTGAGCTTGCCGCCTTCAAGCGAATGGAAGATGCCGTAACGATACGGCAGTTCGGACGGGGCTGTTTTATCAACGGCGCGCCCGCCGCCGAAGATGTGACAGCGGCCGAAAAGGGCCTTCGCGAAATCAAAGAGGCAATGAGGTCCGGGCGCTATGATGTTCTCATCCTCGATGAAGCGAATATCGCGACACGGTACGGCCTCATATGCGTCGAAGACTTGCTTTCTCTCATCGCCGAAAAGCCTGAAGGCATGGAAATTGTCATTACCGGACGGGATGCCGACCCCCTCATTGTCGAAGCAGCCGATCTCGTGACGGAAATGAAAGAAATCAAGCACTACTACAATAAAGGCGTAAAAGCACGGAAAGGCATCGAACGGTAGCGCATATGACTTCAACTCGGCATGAAGCGAGAGAGTGATGTCGTGACGGATCGCGTAAAGAAGGAATACGGCGCGTACGGTAAGGGGATTGATGGAGTGTTTCGTGTTTCTTCATCGACGCTGTATCGGATTGCTTTCAGAGGTGTCATGATCCTCTGTTTGTCTTTCAGTTTTGTTGCCGATTCTCTTTCTGCAACACCGATTCTCTGGTGGGAACTGGATCAGGCCGAGCGGTATCTTCTCAGACAGAACGACACAAAGGGACATTGGAAAAACTGGCGAAAAGAAAGGGGAAAAAGAAGAAAAGCACAAAGCAGGCACAAACGTCTCGTCCTGAGGGACGAAGAGTACGGTTCAAAAGAACAAGGCAACGGGGACAAAGAAGAATACACGAAACGCTATGATTCAAATACGGAGGTGTTCGTAAAAGATCCTCTGGGTATCGTGTCAAAAGTAAAGCCGGTGCAGGAATCGGGTAAAATCGTCGTCTATGTGCCGAATATTCTCGATCTCAACGGGCGTTATATTCTTGGAAGCCGAACGACCGAAGCAGTCGACGGCGCCGGTTCTAAAAAGAGTGGCGCTAAAGTTTTTGTTTGTGCCAAAACCTTCGTGGTGCATATGAAAAGCGGAGGAAAGACGGAAAACAAAACGGGATTGTTCTTCAATGATCCGGAAAAAATGCCTTTGGAAATCGGTCCTATGCCGAGTTCAGACAAAAATCCCTATGCAGGCATGATGCAGACGGAACATGATGAACAAGTGATGCAAGTCCGTTACAGAGGCAAGCCCCTCGCCGGCATCGGTCTTAGAGTCAAGGCGGAAAGCGGTTGGAGCAGGGACTACAGGACCAGTGAAAATGGCGCCTGCACCGTCATCCCCATAGAAGACAGGAGTGATGACCGAATCTGGCAGCGATACCTCTACGAGGCGACATACTACGACAAAATTACGGGGAATCACTACCGTGCAAGTTTTACGACAATTGTGTACGATTATCGGAATAAATGGCAAAGCATGTTATTGGGAGTGACCGTATTGTCGGCTTCCACCGTGGGGCTTGTCGTGTGTGCGGGCACAGCTGTGTTTTATTACAGAAGAAAAAAACGAACTGCATTGCCTGTCGTTTTAAAGGACTGTCAGCTTGTACGGAACATGAGAAAATAAATGAAGCTGTCAAAACTGCGTTGGAGTGTTCAGTCTTTGGCCTTTGTCGTTCTTCTTTTTGGAGGAACGGCGGGAATCTTTCTGGGATTCTTTCTTCCAACACTATCATGTCCTTACGTGGGATACATGCGCGGCGGAGACTGCTTTCTCCTGAATCTCCAGTTTCATCTCGCTCTCGGCGGATGAAACGTGTATGCAGGCATTATCAAGAATTTCCTCATTTTCTCGATCCTCGTCGTTCTCGCGGGCAGGTTCTGGTGCGGATGGATCTGCCCTTTTGGATTTATTCAGGATATTCTAAACACGCTGCGCGTTACGTTGGATGTGAAATCCATTGCTTTTTACGAAACTGTTAAAAAAAAATTTTTACCGATCAAGTGGTTTTTTTTGGGGCTGAGCATTACTGTACCCGTCTGGATCGCTTATCCTCTTTGTGCGCCGTGTATGCTTTACGATCTGTCTATGCCATTCTGCCAGCTTTGTCCAGCGCGCTACATTCTTCCCCTTGCAGCCGGCAATCCCGAAAAAGTGTCGCTGAATTTCAAGAGTGCGGCGACGGTCGTCATGACGTCTCTTGGACTGCTGATTGCTTCTGCAGCGCTCGTCGGTTCTTTTCTGAAAAAGCGTTTCTGGTGTTTTCTCTGTCCCATGGGTCTTTTGCTGTCTTTGTATCAAAAGATCAGTTTTATGCGCCTGAAAAAGGACTGTGCAAAATGCACCATGTGCGAGGCGTGTTATCTCGCTTGTCCCATGAATATCGGAGAGGTGTTTCGGGAACGCAAGAACGCAGATGTCACGTATGGCGACTGTATTTTTTGCGGAAAATGCATCGACGCATGCCCGGAAAACGATGCGCTTGGTTTTTCCTTTTTGGGAAAAACGTTTTTTCGCTCCTCCGCAGATGCTTTCTTCAGGAATCATTACAGGATCGATCCGGGACGTCCCGCGGCAAGGAAAAAAGAATGATGCAAGGAGAACTTAGCGAAACAATGCATCAAAGGCACTCGGAACATCTGAAAAGAAAAATCGCTGCCAATGCGTCGAGACTGCTGGATGCCGTACGGCAGTCACCGGTGCGACCGAAAGGTCTCGATCATTTCATCGATGTTTTGGACAATGTCTACGTGTCGGACGATGTCCGCAGTCATCTCGGCGGCAAAGAGGAGACACCTGCCGTTATCGGACTCTACTGCATGATGGTGCCCGAGGAACTCATCTATGCGGCGGGGTTTATACCCCTCAGGCTTTGCGGAGGCAGCTACGATGCTTTCCTTGTGGGCGGCGATTATGCGCCGCGAGACGCCTGTCCTGTCGTAAAAGCCTCTCTGGGCTCTTCCTTGAGGGGTGTGCCGTCCGTCTATGGTCTTTGTGATGTCGTCATTGTGCCCACCACCTGCGACGCGAAGCGAAAAGCGGCAGAGGAATTGTCCCGTTTTTCCGAAGTCTGGGTACTTGAAATGCCTCACGTCAAGGATTCGGAGGCTTCAAGAGAAGGATGGCGTTGTCAATTATATGGTCTTGCAAAGGAGTTAAACAACCTTGGCAAGCGGAAAGGATCAAAGACAAAGATCAACCGCTCGAACCTCAAAAAAGCAATGGAGCTGATCGGTGCCGCATCTTATCAAGCAAGACGGCTTTTTTCGCTGAGGAAATTGTCGCCTCCGGCTCTTTCCGGCATGGAAGCGTCGATTGCGCTCAGCGCATACGGATTTGACAGGGCCGACATTTGGACCAGAGAAATGAAAAGCCTCAACGATGAACTTGAAAATAGACAGGGGGAACGTGTTTCCCGGTGCCTTCAAAGAAGGCCCCGACTGCTTCTTGCGGGAAGTCCGTCGATCTTTCCCAACTGGAAAGTGCCCCTGATCGCAGATGAAATGGGCGCCGATATCGTCGTCGATGAATCCTGTGTCGGCGATCGCCTGCTGTACGATGTCGCGGGGCTTTCTGAAAAAACACTGGATTCCATGATAGAGGCACTTGCGGCGCGGTACCTTGCCCCCTGCGTATGTCCGGTCTTTACGCCCAACGACGATAGACTGTACCGCCTGATCGAGCTTGCCGGTGAGTTCGCCATTGATGGCGTAATCTATCACGTATTAAAGGGGTGCATTCCATATGATTTTGAACTCTATCGCGTCGAAAGAATTTTCAGAGAACGGAAGGTGCCTGTTCTTCGAATCGAGACAGACTATACGCTGTAAGACGTGGAACCGCTGAGAACCCGGATCGAGGCATTCATAGAAATGCTCGCCGGGAAAGAAAAAAAATGACGAAAGGGTAAACTGGTGGCGATGAACTGGTTTTTGGGAATTGATGCCGGGTCCACATACGTGAAGGCCGTTCTTATCGACGAAACGGGATTCGTGAAAGGACGGCGCGTCTCGGCAACGGGTTTCAACGCTGAAGATGTTGCGTCCCGGCTTGTCGAGGAAATCTGTGGTGAGGCATGCATTGCTTCGTGCGACATTTGTGGCATTGTTGCAACGGGTTACGGAAGACGCAGGATCGGCGATGCGGGGAATAATGTAACAGAAATAAAGGCTCATGCGATGGGAGCGCTTCGCAACGGCGATGCAGAAAATGGGCGGATACGCACGATCATTGATGTGGGGGGACAGGATTTGAAGGTCATTATTCTCGGCGATGCAGGTGAAATCGAATCTTTTGTGATGAATGACAAGTGCGCAGCCGGCACAGGAAGATTTCTCGAACATATGGCGCGCATACTCGATCTTTCCCTTTCCGGCATGGGCAAACTTGCGCTCACGTCGACCTCTCCGTGCGAAATAAACAGCACTTGCGTCGTTTTCGCGGAATCTGAAGTGATTTCACTGTGTGCGAGCGGGAAAAACCTTGCTGACATTGTGTCAGGCATCCACTATTCGCTGGCCAGGCGCATTGCCCGGATGGCGCGCAATGCATCCTTTAAATCAGGCGTACTGCTGACAGGTGGCGGCGCCCTGAATCCGGGTCTTGTGAAAACCCTTGAAGACGAGTTGATGACCGATGTCCACGTTCCCCCGTATCCTCAGTTCAATGGTGCTCTCGGTGCCGCGTTTGCCGCTCTCGAAGCCGGACAGAAAACACCGTTAACAGGGATGTCTTGATCGTTCATCTCATCTTCTCTCGGTCTGAATGGCCACTTTTTTAAATCCCCGGCAGTTCAGAAGATCGAGAACATTTATGAAAATCTGAAGCCGGATGTGACAATCTGGCCGCACAATCAGGGGCGTCTCCCTATCGAGTTCCTTGATTGCGATGCTCAGTTCGTCCAAGGTAATCTTAGCCGTATTGAGATAGATATCGCCGTTCTGATCTATGGATATGATTTGCCTCTTCATGACCTCGGCCTGGGCGTGGGACGCCTTAGGCAAGGCTACGGAAATCATTCCCGTAGCCATAAAGGTCGATGTCGTCAGAACGATAGTCAAAAGGACGAGCATTACATCGACGAGAGGGATGACATTGATATAGTTGAATTCCTTATCTTCCATTTTCACTCTCCCAGCGAAGAAGAATTCCCTTCACTTTCCGAAGCAGCAGGTTGTAACAAACGATGCACGGAATGGCGACCAGAAGCCCCACTGCTGTTGCCTTTAGCGCCATGGACAAGCCGATCATAATTTTACCCGTATCGAGGAAACCATCCGTTCCCATCGTGTAAAAAGTGAGCATGATGCCCAGCACGGTGCCCAGCAATCCGATGTAGGGTGCATTGCTGCCGATGGTGGCGATGAGATGAAGACCCCTTGTCAATTCGAATTCAAGAGCGCGTTTATCCGGAAACTGTTCTGTCCTGATTTTTTTATAAGTCAGATGCCTTTCAATCACAATGGATATCGCGACGATGCTCATCACAACGAGCAAGCCGACGACACCGTAATCAACGATTAAACCCAGATATCCCATGACTTATTTCATCCTTGAATCTATTTTCATTCCGACTCCAATCTGAAACGAACGGAAAGAATTACCCTGGAGGCGACTTTTTCTCCATTTCGGTTCGCCGGTGTGAAAGTGGATTTTCTCACCGCCTCGACAGCCGCTTCTGTAAAGCCATATCCGGCAGGTTCGAGGACGGTAACATTCAGGAGCCTTCCCGTGTGATCGATGTACAATCTCAATACAACTCTTCCCTCGCGTTCCATTCTTCGAGCAAGATGAGGATAAACCGGCAATTCCCGATGAATGAATCTCGGGGCATCAATATTCCCGAATCTCGTATCTGTGGTGTCGCCCGCTATTCGTTTTCCTATGGCTGCGGCAGAGCCGCTCGTCCCAACCGGTTGCTCTGCCGTTCTCAATCCGGAGCCACTTGAAGCGACCGGCGCCGGTGTCATCCTTTGCACGGGAATCGGGACAACCGGACTCTGATCGACAGGGATTGCCGTTTTTTTTTCGACCGGCGCATTCGTTATGCGGCGTAAATCCGGAGACAAGACTTTCTGCCGACGCACGTCAACCTTTTCCGGCTGAGGCGCAGCCACGATCCCTTCTTGTTGCACGAAACTGAGGTAAAAGGTTTTTACGGGTATCGGCTTCACTGCCGGAAGGAGCAACAATAACGATAGAAACCACATGTGAATCACCAGCGATGCAAGAACACCAACCCGTTGGTTACTGTTATAAGACACGGCCTCTACCTCCCTTCACAAAGTAAAAATCCCCGGCCACATTGATGACCGGGGACTAACCGTTTTTATAATCCCTGAAATATTCTCCCTCTTCGCCTTCTTTTCCATCGAAGATAACACGAAGACATCCCTGGCAGGTCTCCTGGCTTGCAGGTCATCCTACTACCCATACCTTCCCATCAAGAAACGACAGTGGTTTTTCACGCAGAACCTCTCATCCAGATCATAATACGGAAAAACTGGCGAAAAGGTTCCAAGTCAATCTGGGGTTCGTCGCTGCTCACAGTGGCGGATCCGCTCCCGATTCACACGGGATTCCCTATTCTACCCCCTCTTGTGGGTCACCAACAGTGATATGAAAGAACTTTTTCAATTTTAACAATGCGTTTTCATACACAAAAACTCAAGACCGTCAATAATTTCCCTTAAAAAACACGACGCATCGGGCAGGATTATTGACATTCCGTTATCACCTCTCTCAATTTATCGATAAAAACCAGATTTTCTTCATGCTTTCTGACAGCGATACGGAAGAGAAAATTCCCCATTCCTTGAAAATTGCTGCAATCCCGGATCAAAATATTTTCGTGAAGCAGTCGTTCCCTTAAAACCGTTGCTGATAAATCCCTCCGGGGATCAATCCGGATCGACAGATAATTGGCGACGCCCGGGAAAGCTTTCAACCCGGGAATACCGTTTATCGCACTGCGCAAAAAGACTCTTTCGGTTTCCACGTATCGTCGTGTTTCCTGGATGAAGGCGCTGTCGGAAAGAGCCTCACAGGCGCAGACCTGGGCCAGGGCATTGATCGTCCAGGGCGGCTTATCCCTCTTCAACCTCTCGATAACGGCGGACCCTGCGATGACATATCCCACGCGAAGACCGGGGATGCCGAAAAATTTCGTCATGGATCTCAAGATGATCACGTTGGAAAATTCCGCAACTGCAACCTTGAGAGATGCTTCCTCCACAAAGTCGATAAAAGCTTCATCGATGATTACGATGGTTCCCAATCGTTCGGCGCGGGCTATCAGGTGAAGGAGGTTTTCTTGGGGAGTCAGAACGCCGGTGGGATTCGCGGGATTGCAAAAGTAAAGAATATCGAAACCTTCCGCCAGCCGTGCATACAGATTATCCATGTCTACGACAAAATCGTGTTCCTCGCTTGCCTGAAAACACATTGCCTGGGAACCAACCAGGCGGAGGCCCTTTTCATATTCGCTGAAGGCCGGCGTCACAACCAGAGCCCGTTTTGGTTTGAGGACGACAGGAAGCCAGTAAATGAACTCCGTGGAACCATTTCCGGCAATGAAACAATTGCGGTGCATTCCATGATAGACGGCCAGTTGCGTAATGAGATCGTAAGCTTCTGTGTCGGGATAATGCAGGACATCGTCAAAAGACCTTATCATTGCATCTTTTGTTCCTTGAGGATAACCCAATGGATTGATATTGGCGCTGAAGTCGATGAGACGATGAGCGTCAATTCGATAAGCTCTCGATATCTCTCTGACGTTTCCACCATGGTCATATGCGTTCATCACACCACGCACCCCATCATGATCATACAAAAAATAAACATTAAGCCTGAGGAAGAAAACATGATTGCCCAGGCCATTTTTACATCCCCGTCATCTATTGATTTTATCCCGTCGCCAATAGCCGGTTTTTCCATCATTCTGCCAAAATAGCTCATCGGACCCGCAAGCTGCACGCCCAGGGCGCCGGCAACGGCAGCCTCCGGCACGCCGCTGTTCGGACTCGGGTGATTGCGGGAATCTCTTCTCATGATGCGCCAGGCGTTTCTGCCGTTCAATCCCAAGAAAAAAGAGACAATCACGACGATGAAACCCGTCATTCTGGCCGGAATCCAGTTCAATATATCGTCCATCCGTGCCGAAAAATATCCGATATCCCGATAATGGTCGTTTTTATAACCGACCATGGAATCCAGCGTATTGACGGCTTTATAGGTCATGGCGAGGGGAACTCCTCCGAGGAGCAGATAAAACATCGGAGCGACGATACCGTCTGACAGGTTTTCCGAAACCGTTTCGACGACAGCCCGCAATATCCCCTTTTTATCGAGATTTTCAGTATCCCTGCCCACAATCATGGAAAGCGCCTTCCTGGCATCGTCAAGGCGGCCGGCATTCAAGCGATCGATGACGATCTTGCTCTCTTGAAACAGCGACCTTACAGCCAATGTCTGTGAGGCAAGCATAACCGTTACGACACAGCCCAATATCCAATGAATTTCACAGGACGCCGTCAGGATGCCCCAGGTTGCAAAATAAGTCGTCAAAATCACTGCAACCCAGAGGATAATGCCGCCTGTTTTGAAACAACCAGGCGAAAAATAGACCCGGATCGCCCTTTCCATACGATTTATCCCCCTCCCGATGATAATCACGGGATGGGGAAACCAGCGGGGATCGCCGACGATGAGGTCCAGCGCACAAGCGCTGAAAAACATCACCGGGGTTATGATGCCGTCATTCATAAACATCGCCCATGACTGATATCAACAAGTTCTCCTCATCCAACAAATCAATCATAACACTACGGGACAATAAACAGATCATGAATGCCCCCCCCCTTGTCCTGATCCATACGGATAGCCCACCACAGCGGACAAGGGGGGAGCCCTTCAGGAGATTTTATTTATAAAATATCGTAATGCCTCCGGGCGGGAAGCAAGATGGAGATGAACATAGCTTGCCAATATATTGCCTCTGTGAATGCCTTCCTGTATCGTATCGGCGGATCGGCGTCTTTTCAATGTGTAAACGGTCGTCCACTCTGTATTTTCTGTCGGATCGGCGGTCAATTCCGAGTAGTGGAATTCATGGCCCCTCAGGGTTGCCCCCCTGATGCCCCAGAGAGAATCAGCATTCAGCGTCACATCGACATATGCCAGGGATTTCAGCCGGTCAAGCATCCGGGTTGACGCCGGAATCATACCGACCATGGGGTATTTATTTCCGTCTTTCGTTTCCAGAACCCGACTAAGGTACATCAAACCGCCGCATTCACCGTAAACAGGCCGGCCGGAAGATGAAAATTTCCGGATGTCCGAACGCATTTCCTCGTTGGCGGCAAGGGACTCTGCATGTTCTTCCGGGTATCCTCCGCCGATATAGAGGGCATCAATTCCCTCCGGAAGGCGGATATCTGAAATCGGTGAAAAGAACTTCAGCATGCACCCCAACATTTCCAATTCATCAAAAAAGTCCCTGTAATAGAAATGAAAGGCCGCATCATGGGCAACTCCTATGGAGATGCGTTTGGATTGCTTCGGGGGAAGCGAGATAACGGATTTTACCCCAAGAAACGGTGCATTTCGGGCTGTTGCAACGACCGCATCAACCGATGCATGGTTTTCAAAAGAGTCCGCAAGTTCATCGAGAACAGACCGGGAGAGGTTGACTGTATCGGCCGTTACCAGACCGAGATGCCGGCTGGGAAGATGGGGAAACCCATCCATCGGAATGGCCCCCGCAAGGGGGGGCAGTGACGCCGCAGTGAGCGACTCAGAGAGCCACAGTGCATGGCCCTCGGAACCGCAACGATTGGCTATTACCCCGGCAATCTTCAAGCCCGGCTCGAAATCGGTATAGCCTTTCACGACGGCGGCAATGCTTCGGGCAATGCCATAGACATCCGCGACCAGAAGCACAGGGGCATCGAGCCAGCGTGCGATTTCCGCTGTGCTCCCCTCTGAGTTGTCGGGATCGGCGCCGTCAAAAAGGCCCATAACTCCTTCGATAACGGAGATATCGGCCCTTTCAGAGACGCGGGCAAAAAGCCTGCAAACGTAGTCCCTGCCCGACATCCAGCCATCGAGATTATAGCAGGGCATCCCCGAAGCCATAGCCAGATAGGAGGGATCGAGAAAATCCGGCCCCACCTTGAAGGTCTGCACCCTGTAGCCGCGCTTTCTCAATGCAGCCACGACGGCAAGGGTGACGGACGTTTTTCCCACACCGCTGTGTGTACCTGCTATGACGATCCGTGGACAATTCATTATGAATACTCCAGTCCTTATATATTTCCTCGTTTCATGGCATTCTCATGAAACACGCATGTCATTCATGAAATCGTCAATACCTGTTATTTTAAGCAGTTTTTCCATATTCAAATACGCCCGGAAGTGGTCGGCCAACAGATCATACTGACGATCCTTAAAGGTGGATGCATGGCCGGTGTCGCAATCGTTCTCATCGGTTCTGTAATTAGCGGAAACCGTTTTCAGAAAGGCATGCCTGAACCCGGGGGTATCAAACATGCCGTGGAAGTAGGTGCCCCAGATTCTTCCATCCGGACTTGCAGCACCATCAAAGCTATCCACGGATTCCCCGTTTTGCGACAGAACATGTATAACGGAAAGTACTTCGGGGCCGCGTTCCGTGACGCCCATGTGTATTTCGTAACCTTCCACGTATTCGCCGCTGTCTTCCCAGACACCGGTGGAACGGGAGAGTATTTTCTCCCCGTGCAGAGTGGTTTCTATATCGAGAAAGCCGAGACATTGTGTGTCTCCCGGCGCACCTTCGATACCGTGGGGATCGCGGATCAGTTTTCCCAACACTTGGTAGCCTCCGCATATACCGACGAGGCGACCGCCTTGACGGACGAACTCCTCAAGGTTTGCTGCCCAGCCCGTTTGCCTGATCCATTCCATATCAAAGCGGCCGTTCTTCGTGCCGGGGATAAAAATCACATCGTATCCTTGCAGAGGCCGGGGTCGTGCGAGGTAGTGGAGATTAATAAATGTGTCGCGCTCGAAAGGATTGAAGTCGGTAAAATTGGAGATGTGCGGCAGCCGGATTACCCCAATGTTAATTTTTCCCGGCAGAGGACCGGACGGCGGATCGATCAGGGTATCGAGCGGCAGACCGTCTTCAGAGTCTATCTGAATGTTATGGAAGTAAGGGACGAGACCCAGGACGGGCAGGCCGGTTTTGCCTTCGATAAATTCAATGCCTGCTTTGAAAAGATCCGCATCGCCGCGGAAACGGTTGATGATGATGCCCGCCACCCTTTTTTTGTCTTCTTCCGGAATTACATCCAGGGTTCCGATAATCTGGGCAAAGACGCCGCCCCGGTCTATATCGGCGACCAAGATCACCGGCGCGTCGGCGGCGTGCGCCATACGGAAATTCACAAAATCACGGGAACGCAGATTGACCTCGGCGCAGGAGCCGGCGCCTTCCATGAAGATGAGCGAGTATGAGTCCCGGAGGCGCTCCATGCTGGCCAGCGCCTTCCCGAACAGCTCTTCCGTGTCGGAGAAGTATTCCCGCGCCTCTCTGTTCGCCATCGGTTTACCATGAAGGACGACCTGGGCGCCCGTATCCGTTGAAGGTTTGAGAAGCACCGGGTTCATATCCACGTGGGGAACAACGCGGGCCGCCTCCGCCTGGACGATCTGGGCCCGTCCCATTTCTCCGCCTTCGGGCGTGACGTAGGAATTGTTGGACATATTCTGGGCTTTATACGGAGCAACGCTAATGCCGAGATCGTTGAAGATTCGGCAGAGGGCCGCGACAACGACGCTTTTCCCCACGTCGGAACCCGTTCCGAAAACGGCGACACATTTTGCTTTGCGGTGTTTCTCTGTCTTCTTCATCTCAATTATTCAATCAGCAAATCATGATACAAAACTGCTCAGGACATCCAGAGACTGATTAAACGCCTTTTCATCGAAGATCTCCATCGTCAAGACCCTGGAAATATCTGAACCATTGCCCAGATGATCTATTATGTTTGTCAATAACCCAGCGGGCAAAAAGGACAAGCTGCAATGATCCTGTCCCTCCTCGATCCCGTGGAGGTGGAGCACCCGCGTCCGCGGCAGATAGCGGTCCAGATACTCTTCCGGCATATGCCCGCACAGAATGAGATGGCCGATATCCAGACAGACGCTCAGATCATAGTCATTGATAATATCTTCTATAATCTCATAACGATAATCGAGTGTTTCCACACACAGGTTCCGCGAGTCAACAGCCTGCAGGATGCTTTTCACAGAGCTCCGGTGGCCTTCGATCCACCGATCAACATCCGGCGACGGGTATTCGCCCCGCTGATCTCCATGAAAGTGAAGGACATAGGCAAAAGGATTGAGTTCCTCCGTGCGCTCGATGACGCGGAGACACTTGTCCACAGAGTTCTCACGGACCGACTCCTCCCGATGTCCCAGCCAGGTATCGAGCGGCAGATGGACCGTATAGGTCAGATCATGCCTGTCCGCTTTTTCTTTCAGAACCCTGATCGTGGCGACATCGGGCAGATTGCTGATTTCATCCGATTCGAAGAGCACCAGTTCGATATCATCCACCTTGTCTGCAAGGAAGTCGATATTCGCCGTTAGATCCGCAGGAATGATGTACGACGTCGTTCCCAAACGGAAGGGAAACCTGTTTTTGAGAGAAATGTATTCCTTAAAATTCATACTTCACACTGGCAAATACAGATCTCCCCGCTCCCGGATAGGCCGAAAGGGTTGATGCCCCGGTTGAGTCATAGAAAGTGGTGACATATGTTTCATATTCCTGGTCAAACAGGTTATTTCCCTGAAGAGTCAATATCCAGTGTTTATAGATGCGCTGTTCTAACTTCATATCTGCCGTCCAGTAGTGGGGCAGTGTTTTTGTCGGCGTGACATCGGTGGCATTTGCATAATATCCCGGTCTGGATCCCACATAAGTCGCCGTAACCGTAGCGGTGAGCCCGAATTCCGTTCCGTAGGCGAGACTCCCTTTGAACTGGTCGTCTGGTGTATACAGAGCCTGACGCTTGACACCCCCTTGTTTTGTTTCCTCCGCATTTGTTTTGGTATAATTGAGGGAAAGAGTAATATTATTGATCGGGCCGATCCTGGTTCCTGCTTCCCAACCTGTCGCTTCGTAACTGTCAAGGTTCTGCGGCCGATAGAAGAAGCTGGCATTAGGAACCCATTGTATCTTATCGTTAATGTCCCATTTGAAATAGGAGAAAGTAAGAAATGCTTTATTGCCGAAGATGGCCTGTTCCACTGTCGCATCCGAGTGCCACCCCGTTTCCGGTTTTAAATTTCTATTTCCTTGAGCGCCCATGCCCCATCCCCAATCTTCGTATGGCCAGAAGAGATCGTTGGGCGATGGCGCTTTGAAATGTTTTCCACTGTTCAGTTTTATCGTGGTGCTTTCCATCGGATTAAGAATCAGACCAAAGCGGGGGATATTTTCATTGCCAAATGTCGAATGCTGTTCGTGACGGACACCGGCAAGCACCTTAAAATACTTTAAAGGCCGGTATTGACCCTCAATAAAAGCTCCCTTTGTAAAGAGATGGGCCGTTGTGGACGTTCTTGAAGTTTCATCTTCGTTGCCGTAGCCGTTAAGATCGACATTTTCATTTTTCCAATTGTAGCCTCTGTAGTCTGCGCCTATAAGCAAGCTCGCCCCTGTGAGAGGCTTCAGCTCAACCGTTCCTTCAACGGTCGACACCTCATTCGTTGTCCATGTTTTGCTTCCCGGAACATTTCCTGCCGTCCAGGCATCGTAGTACCGCGTTAAATTATAGTTTTTCATATGCGTGTAATCCGTGTGCAGCTTGAAGCCGATCCATTTGGCGGGAGCGCTCGCCACCTCCAAAACCAGATGCTTGTCTTCATCACTGCCTCTGTCAAGGGTGCTTGCTGCATTGCTGCTGTAAACCTTGGTCCCGCCGGCATAAAAGTCATTTGTTCCCGGGGGCGGTTTCACACCGGGTCGCCCAAACTCCCGATCGATGTAGTCTCCGTATACGCTTACGTTGAACAACGGTCCCCTGTCATACACGAGCTTGAGCGACACATCGTTGTGAGTGAGATCAGAGTTGTCCCTGAATCCGTCAGTTTCTTTCCTGCTTGCCGTGAGGTAGTATCCGAAATCTTTTGCCACAAACATACCGTTTTCGGCCATAAACTGGTATGTATTTTGAGAGCCATATCCAACACTTGCTTTTAAGTCCATCTTGTCACGTTGCGGGGTCTTGGTAATAATGTTCACCGTGCCGCCCATCGCACCCGTACCGTACAGGAGTGATCCTGATCCTTTCACGATCTCAACGCGATCTATGCTGTTAAGAGGAATCTTTCCCACGTCGGCAATTCCCAGAGATGGTGAGTTGACATTCACACCGTTCATGAAAACCTGCGTCGAATCTCCACTCATTCCGCGAATATGGATTTCCTCTGCGGCTCCTCCGAAGTTTCCGTACGTTCTCCAGTCTACACCCAACTCGTTCGCAAGCAATTCGCCCACGCTGCGTGCCGTCGATTCCTGGATGTCTACGATATCTTTCGTAATAACCGCATTAGGGACATCCTTGCGCTTTTCAACTGTTTTCGTTGCGGTGACGATGACTTCTTCCATTGTGATGGCCGACTCCTGCGTCACGTCCTTCGTTTCAGCAGAAGCTGAAACGGTTACACCCACGAAAAACATAGCAAGAATAATGAAAAAAACAAACCTCTGAAAACTGATTTTCATATAACGTTCCTTTCCCCCTCGGGAATAAAGTATTTAGACCCATCAGACGAGTGTCCTGGCTTGCGGCTTTTTGCCTACATCCACGCCTTCCAGATTTTCCTCATATGGAAAACCCGTGGCATTGAGTGGACTTCGTTCCGCTCACAGTTGCGGGGCAGCGCCGGCTTCCGACCGGCTTCCTCCGTCCGATGGATGTGAACTCAACAGGGTGACCCGGGGCTTGCCGGTCACCGGATTTTGATCTACAAGGACATTCGTCCCATACACCTCATTAATATTCTTCTCTACGATCACCTCACGGGGAGCGCCCTGGGCGTAAATCTGTCCCGATTTCAAAAGAACGATCCGGTCGCAGTAATCCGACGCCAGGTTGATATCGTGGGTAACCGCAATCACCGTGAGGGACCGATCCCTGTTCAGGGTCTTGATCAGATCGAAAAACGCCACCTGGTGGCGGATGTCCAGAAGCGCCGTGGGTTCGTCCAGAAGCATGATCCGGGGCTCCTGCGCAAGCGCTCTTGCGATCAGTACGCTCTGCCTCTCGCCGCCGCTCAGGGCGTTTATGCCGCGGCGCCTCAACGAATACGTATCCGTTGCCTTCATGGCCTGTTCGACAATCCGGAAGTCCTTTTCTCCCTCGAACCTCAGCTTGCCCAGATGGGGGGCTCTCCCCATCAGGACAACCTCTTCCACGGTGAAGGGAAAGATCAATTGGGTATCCTGCGGCACGACGGCGATCCGTCTGGCCAGATCCATCCTCGAAAGCTGCCGCCCCGGCACGCCGTCGATCCGGATTTCCCCTTCCTGCGGGATAAAGATGCCGTCGATCGTCTTAAGCAGGGTCGTCTTGCCGGAGCCGTTGGGGCCGATAATGCCCAGGAACTCCCCCTTTTTCATCTCAAAAGAGACGTGCCGGAGAACCCAGTCTTCACTGTACTTGAACCCGATGTCCGAAAGCTTGATGATGGTCATGGCTCAGACGCCCCTTCTTCGCAGGAGATAAATGAAATACGGCGCCCCGCACAGGGCGGTGATAACCCCGACGGGCAGTTCGGCGGGCGCCATGGCGATCCGGGCGACGGTGTCGGCGACGATCAGAAAGGACGCCCCGAACAAAAGGGACGAGGGTAGCAACAACCTGTGATCGGACCCCAAAAGCATCCTCATGATATGCGGGATGATCAGCCCGACGAAACCGATGATGCCGCTTACGGAAACGGCCGCTGCGGTTATCAGGGAGGCCGTGAGAAAGAGGATCTTCTTCGTCTTCTCCACATCGACCCCCAGCTGCATGGCCGTCTCCTCGCTCATCACGATGAGGTTCAGGTGTCTTGCATACAGGTAGATCACCGAAAAACCGACTGCCATAAACAAAGCGATGGCCGGGATATCCTCGCCGACCACGAGGCTGAGATCCCCCATCAACCAGAACATGATGCTGTGGAGATTGGTGTTGCTGCTGACGGAAACGAGAAACATGATGACCGCAGAGAAAAAGGCATTGACGATCACGCCCGCCAGAAGAAGCGTGTTCGATTGAAGCTCCCTGTTCGATCTGGCAATGCCGTAGACGAGGACGATCGTGGCGAGAGCGCCGAGAAACGACAGGCCGGGAGTTCCAAAGGGAATGGCGCCCGCGCCTGAGATAATCGCAATAATGGCGCCGACGGCTGAGCCACCGGATATGCCGAGAATATACGGATCCGCCAGGGGATTCCGAAGCAGCCCCTGAAAAACGACGCCCGCTGCCGCGAGTGCTGCGCCGACAAGCCCGGCAAAAACGATCCGGGGGAGGCGAATGGAAAAGAGTATTGTCTTTTCCATATCAGGCAGAACGATCTCACTGCCGAACAGACCCGAGAAGAAAATTTTCAGAAGGGAGGCCGTCCCGATTTGACTCGGGCCGACGAGCATCGAGACCAGCGAAACAAGAAAAAGAACCAGCCCCAGAAGAACGCTGACGCGGATCACCCTGGACAGTGTAACGGCCCGGTCTGCCTGGCCTTTGTCCGCAGAAAAGATCGAAGAACCAAAAAAGATGAAAATTGATAAAACGAAATGTTTAATCAAGAATTTCCCCCCGCGAGGCTTTTCCGATGGATGGGTCTTCCGGCTTCGGGCTGCCTACTCACCCGCCTTCCCGCCACGGTACGTTCATGGCAGTGGCATTCCGGGTTTTCGTTCCCTTCACGGCTGCGGGGCAGCGGGGGCGTTTCACCCCTCTTCCACGCATCCACCTTTATATTGTCAATATACGATTAGAGCTAAGGCAAATAACAGAGGCGGGACCGATTGTCAAGAACTAAAATATTTCCTGTCCTTTCCTGCAGGCATTGTCACTGCCGCCCCTTTTGCCATCAAAAAAGATGCGATGGAGTTCGGGGGAAGCGGTCGTCCGTGCCCTATTCTCGTCACGGACGGCTGTTTCCTAAGAAAAAGAGGCATTCCCCGGGTAGTCCCTGCCCGGTTTTGAAAAAGGCCGGAGTCTGCATTTCAGCATCAGAACCGGAAAGCGACACCGGCGAGGAACGAATAGTCCGGCTCCGGACCGTTGATTCCCCACTTGACGCCCGCGTCGATATCGATATTTTCCGTCAGAGAGCAGACGACTCCCCCGAGAGCGAAAGCCGGATGCGTATCGGACTCGACATCCGAATTGCGCTCCACCCCTGCATTGGCGACCAGTTTCAAGCGTTTCGCGACCTGAAGTTCCGTTGCAAAAGACGCACTCCAGATGTCCTTCCTGTTGGCGTCCTCGTCGGCCTGCAGCTTGTAATTATTGTGGGCGATGCCTATGTTGAGGTGGAAGGCCCAGGGATCCTTTGCATACGTCGCAATGGCGGTGATGCCGTATGACGGCCGCCCGTTGCCGAGGCCTTTGTCGTCGTCCCCGGTGGGAAGCGTCACGGACGGTTTGAGGGCGAAGGACAGACCTTCGCGTTCAAAGAAGCGCCACTTCACGGCAACGGACATGTCTGCAATGCCGTCATTTCGAATCGTCCCTTCGGCGTCCTCGGTGCCGGTCCAGCTATAGGGTGCTTCAAGGACCAGATCCAGCGAATCGAGGAAACCATAGGACAACGCCGCCTTGGCTTCCCAGTTTTCAGATTTCACACCTTTTTCGTCGTCATGGTCATACTGGCCGGTCAACTCGATCTGGGCCTTTCCCTTTCCCTGGGTCCCCGTGTCGTCGGTGATGAGGGGGTGAGCACCGAAAGCCGGGATAGTCCAGAAAAGCAGGATCAGAGATACAATGGTAATACGCTGGAACGATCTTTTGTTTGCCTTCAACTTCGTCTTAATTTTGTTCATATTTTTTCTCCTCAAATGAGGCGTGCAGAGGGAGTTCATGTACCCCGCTGTAAAAACGCGTCGTGGGGTAGGCCAGATCAATATCGTCCTCCCTGGCAAAGGCATCGAGCGTGGCTTCCCATATCTGCTGCCCGGTCGCTCTCCTTTGCCGCGGGTCAACGAGGTATCGAATCGTCAACAGCACACAGCTTTCCTTGACGGTTGTGTAAACGATCGGCGTGAGACGGGGACCGTCATTGCCGGGAGCCGGTTAACGCCCCCGTTTCCCGGCGACGAACCCCGCTATTTCCTCCATGCCGCGGACAGCCTTGGGGGTCACTCTATAGAGGTCCTCGCTCGTGTAATAGACGCGCCCGTTTCTGACGGCGTCGAGACGGCGGATCTTTCTCAGGAGGTTTTGGGCGTTTTGCCTGGTCATGGGCCCCTGCCCGATAAAGATGAAATCGGGCGAGCGCCGGATCATCTCCTCGATGGAATACTTCGGATAACGCGAATCGGCGCCGGAGGCGATATTCTGCAGTCCCAGCAGGCTGAGAGCGTCATCGATCACGGTATCCGGTCCCGCAACGATCAGGGGTTCCGGCTGGACGATAAAAATCGCTTTGGGGGGGCGGTTTTTCGATGCCTTTTTCAGTTTTTTCTCACAATTGCGGATCACTTTCTCGATCCTCTCCGCCCGCCTGAACGCCTGATTCCCCACCCCCAGGGCAATTCCCAGTTCGCGCATTCCCTGAGGCAGTTCCCTCAATCGTTTCGCCCTGAAAACATAGGTATTTATGTTCAGCTTTTTCAACCTCTCGAAGATTTCCGGAGGGTTGCCCTCATCGATCATGACCACGATGTCGGGCCTGGCCGCAACAACGGCCTCCAGGGACGGATTCGCATACCCGCCGACCGTGGGCTTTTTTTTCGCCTCCGGCGGATAATCACAAAAGGCGGTAACGGCCACAATGCGATCCCCCAGACCCAGATCGTAGAGAATCTCCGTCACGCTGGGCGCCAGGGAAACGATTCGTTCGGGAGGGGCGGAAAAGGCGATGCCGGTGAAAGCCCATACGGACAAAACGGCCAGGAATATTTGCCGGATTACATCATGTTTTTTCATTTTCCGTTCAATCCCATCGTTCGGAAATATCATTCTCTTAATCTTTGCCGACCATTCCCTCGAAATTTTTCTGTCATGCCAATGTCCGGGTTTCTCGGGGCAGGTGCTTTCTTTTATCATAATGAACGCTCCTGTCAATATGCCTCTTGATTTTATCTTGCAGGCATATAATTGCTTTGATCTTTTGATCGCGACATGATAAAAGGCACAGCCATATCAAGTCATCACTTTTATGGAGCACTGCCATTGGCCAAGAAAAAGATTCATTCCGATGCCTATGTTGCCGGTGAGGGCATCGAGACCTCCCAGGGGGTCGTTCTCCTCTCCGGAGAACTCAAATGCCGGGTATGCGGGACATCCGAAGTATTCGAATGGCCCAACCAGTTCGAAAAGGAAGAAGATCTCGAAGGAATAGAACCGTTCAGCTTAATCACGGCGGTTGCGCACAGCAAAAACTGGATCGTGCAGCGGGTCATCAATGTCCACGAAGGAAAACGGGCCATTTTTGTCCTGTGTCCCACCTGTCTGGAAATTTTTTTTTCCGCAACCCCGACTCCGGGTTTAAAGAAAGATCAATAATCAGGATTCCTCCTTTGTTTTCAAAGGGATACGCTTCCCGCATCGCCGTCATACCAGGGCACCCAGGATCAGGGTCCGGGGCAGGTTCTTCTCAGTGCTTCGCTTGTGCGGAATGACAAAATCGTGATTGTGACGAAGTATTCTAAGATCAGATGGATCGGGAAATGCCGGCCGGAACGCTTTGTGTACCGGATGGAGACTGTCATCCCGCAGACAGGAGCAACTTCCTCTGATCCGAGAGATATCTTTCTCTTGACATTTCTTAAACGATCTGAGATAAGAAAATCGCGTATTTATCAGAAAAGAATTTTCGAGCCGGTGGAGAAACCACTGTCTTTTCAATAGCGATGGAGTTCGCTGGGAAATGCCCATTGGGTTGATAACTCCTGTAGGAATTATTCCTGCAGGAGTTTTTTTATTGCAGTTGTTTGAATCCCGATGAGAACGAATTCAAGGTTCGCAGCATCCATATCAGGATAACGGATCGGCATTTTTATAACCTCAACGGAGTGAATCATGACTTCGATCATACTGGTAAGGCACGGTCAGACGGAATGGAACCGCGTGGAGCGTTTTCGCGGGCGCGCAGATATTGCTTTGAATGAAGACGGTATGGCTCAGGCTGAAGCGACGGGGAAGCGCATTGCCGCCAAGTGGAAACCATCAGCCGTTTTCTCAAGCCCATTGTCCCGCTCCATAAAAACGGCGGAGATAATTGCCGGACAATTTGACCTTCCGGTGCAGTCTTATGACGGTCTGATCGACATCGATTACGGCCAATGGCAGGGCTTAACGCCGGATGAAGCGAGCAAGCGCTGGCCGGCAGAAATGGATGCCTGGTACAGCGCCCCTCACACCGTACACATTCCCGGCGGCGAGTCGCTTTTTGATTTACGCACCCGTGCCATGGAGGCTTTGAACGATATCATTTCCCGCCACGACAAGCAAAGTGTCGTCATCGTGGCCCATACCGTTGTCAACCGTATTATCCTCTTAGGCATCCTGGGATTGGGGAATGACCGCTTCTGGCGGCTGCGCCAGGACACATGCTGCATCAACCGTTTCGAGGCGGAAAGCGGCGACTTCACGCTTGTTTCCCTGAATGACACGTGCCACATGCGCGGCAAGAAAGTCCGAACATGAATGTCGCTTCGGGTATAATTATGCAAACTCATGGAAGGGAATTTCGGTGAACCGGAAAATTAACGATATGACTTCCCTGTTCACAGACGCCATAAGATGCATCGAGGGTTTAGGCTCAAAATTTAGTGTCTCCAGAAAGAAGCTGGAAGAACTGGAAAAGCGTCTTAGCGAAGGACGTTTCCACCTCGCCGTTTTGGGACAGTTCAAGAGGGGGAAAAGTACGTTCTTGAACGCCATTTTGGGAGACGAACTGCTTCCCAGCTCGGTGCTGCCGCTGACGGCTATCCCCACTTTTATCCAATTCGGAAACTCCCCGCTGGTCCGATCATTGAACAGCGACGGGACGATAAAAGAGGAATTTCTCGGGAAAAGGCATGAGGAAATTGCCGCGTTCTTATCGAAATATGTCACCGAAGAGTCCAATCCGAACAATTGCCTCGGCATCGCTCAGGTGGAGGTATTTCACCAGGCGCCGATTCTTCAAAAAGGCGTTGTGCTGATAGACACTCCCGGCATTGGTTCGACGTACAGGCACAATACTGAGGCGACGCTTGCCTTCCTTCCTCAATGCGATGCCGCCATGTTTCTCATCTCTGCGGACCCGCCCATCAGTGAAGTCGAACTGGACTTTCTGAGAAAAATCCTCAACCGGGTCCCCAAACTGTTTTTCGTATTGAATAAAATCGACTACTTAAGTGAAGAAGAAAAGCAGGCTTCCGTTCAATTCTTCAAAAAAATACTCAAAGAGCAGTGCGGTATCGATGGGGATGCTCCCTTATTCAGTGTTTCCGCCCGCCGGGGGATGAATGCCAGACTCGCTCAAGATAAAAACGGATGGATTGCAAGCGGCATGGCGGAAGTCGAAAATCATTTGATCGAATTTCTCGTAAAAGACAAAAACGATACATTAAAGAACGCACTGTCCTTGAAGGCAGAGGATATTCTCTCCGATATTCTGATGCAGGTCGGTCTCGCTCTGCGCACGCTGCAGATGCCTTTGGAAAAACTGGAAGAGTGCCGGCAGACATTCGAAGCAAAAATCAACGACGCCGAACTACAGAGAGTCCTTGCCGGAGATTTGCTCCGCGGCGACCGGAAGAGGTCTTTGGAATTTCTTGAAAATCAATCGGCGCAGCTTCGCCGGAAAGCGCGCGCTTATCTGGAAGACATCATGGAGAGCGTGCTGAAGAATCAACCCGATATGAATACGGCAAGGAAATCGTTATCGGATACCATTCCTACTTTTTTCGAAGAAGAACTGTTCGAAATGTCCAAGATTTTTGACGCTCACGTGCACCAGACACTGAATCCACATCAGAAACGCGCCGATGAACTGATCGAAACGATACGCAAGGCGGCAGCCGAACTCTTCGATATTCCCTACTATGCGCCGAAAAGTTCCGATGCCTTTGAAATGACGAGGGAACCCTATTGGGTAACTTCGGAGAGGAGGACTTTTTTCAATCCCATTCCGGAAGGGCTGGTTATAAAAATGCTACCAGCCGGTGTGAGGCGACTGCGGATCAGGAAGCGTATGCATGAAGATATAGAATCGCTGGTAACCCAGAATGTGGAAAATCTCAGGTGGGCTACACTGCAGAACCTTGACCGTGCTTTTCGCAATTTCAGCGCGCTGCTTGATGAACGCATGTCCAATACGATCAAGGCTACCCATGGCGCGATACAGGCGGCCTTAACCAGACGAAAGGAAAAAAGCGAAAACATATCTGAGGAATTTGAACAACTTAAACATGCAGCGGTCAAGCTGGAAGATATCAGACAACAGTTTACGACAAAACCTCCGGTCAATGCCTGATCAAAAGAAAGGAAGGGCGAATATGATACGTAAAATCAAGTCCATTCGGGCAGTGGAAATTCTCGACTCCCGGGGCAATCCCACCATCAAGGCTTTTGTAACCTTGGACAACGGCCTGACAGCATCGGCATCGTGCCCGTCAGGCGCTTCAACGGGAGAGCATGAGGCCGTCGAACTAAGGGACGGCAAGGGTCGTTACGGAGGCAAAGGGGTCATGAAAGCGGTCGCGAAGGTCAATGAAATCATAGCGCCTGTTTTGATTGATATGGACCCCTCCCGGCAGGCTGAAATCGATCATCTCATGATTACGCTCGACGGTACATCGAATAAGGAAAAGCTCGGAGCGAACGCCATCGTCAGCGTTTCAATGGCAGTGGCGCGCGCAGCGGCTCTTGCTTCCGATCTTCCTCTATATGCCTACCTCGGCGGACAGGGCGCTATCCGGCTTCCCATACCGATGATGAACATCCTCAATGGGGGAAAGCATGCGGACAACAGCGTGGATTTTCAGGAATTCATGGTCATGCCCATCGGTGCTCCCACGTTTTCCGAGGCATTGCGATATGGCGTCGAGACTTTCCATGCCCTGAAAGGGATTCTGAGTAAAAAGGGATATGCGACCGGCGTCGGTGACGAGGGGGGCTTTTCTCCTGATCTAAAGAGCAACGATGAAGCCTGTGAGGTTATTATTGAGGCGATTGAATCTGCCGGATATAAACCGGGGAAGGATATTGCCATTGCATTGGATCCGGCGGCGAGTTCCTTTTTTAACGATGGCGTCTACAACCTCGTCAAGTCGGGACAGGGAAAGAAAACCAGCGAAGAGATGGTGGCGTTCTATAAAGCCTGGATAGAGAAATATCCGATTGTTTCCATCGAGGACGGCCTTGATGAAAATGACTGGGAAGGATTCAGGCTCCAGACTGCCACACAGGGAGAAAAGATACAAGTAGTTGGGGACGACATTTTCGTCACAAATACGAAATTCATCCTACGCGGCATCAAAGAGAAAACAGCCAATGCGGTTCTCATAAAGCTTAACCAGATCGGCACCGTTACAGAAACCATGGCAGCCATCAACCTCTGTCGCAAGGCCGGATGGGGGTATGTCATCTCGCACCGATCAGGCGAAACGGAAGACACCTTCATTGCGGACTTTGCCGTGGCAATGGGCGGCGGACAACTCAAGACCGGCTCTGCCTGCCGGAGTGAAAGAATTGCCAAATACAACCGGCTGCTGGAAATTGAAGCGTACCTCGGTCGCGCCGCTATTTTTGAAAACCCTTTGAAAAAAGGATTATAGAATCAATATCCGACATTTTTCTGTGAGGTGATGGAGTCCACCATCGATTGCCCGATGCGGCTAATGACTCCTGCAAAGACTACACGATACGTGCAGGATAGCAGCCTGGGTCGATATCTGGAATGGTGGGCAACGACATCCTTCTTTTCGTTGACTGCATCATGTTCCCACCCATCCGTTTTTTTATCGAAGCGGTACTTTTTGTTTTTGCCCGGCCTGTAAAACCGTACATACCATTTCCACGTACGTCGAAACTTTATATACAGGTTCACGAACCTGGACAGCAAAAGCATTGTGGAGCGTCGATACAACAGATGAAAGTCCGTCAATTCTGTCCAAATTGCTGGAAAGAAATAACGATGAAGGCATATATCTGCCCGTGCTGTGGCTATGCCACATCGGAATATGAATCTCTTTCTTATGAGAAGAAGCTGATTTGCGCCCTGAAGCATCCTGTCAGGGAAAACAGAATGCTGGCTATCCAAATGCTCGGAGAGTTGCAAAGCCACGCGGCTTTGCCTGCCTTCACATCCATTCTTGAGAAGGAAGAAGATTTTTACGTCATCAGGGAAATCATCCGGGCATTAAATAAAATTGGAGGCGAGGAAAGCAAGGAGCTGCTTCGACGCCTGAAAACACACAAGTCAAAATTAGTCAGAAAAACAGCTTGTCAGACGCTTCAGGATATAAACGGACGGGGCATCTAATCATGTCAATGCATGACTCCATACTGAAAACAAAAAACGGACATTCGGAAAAGACCGCCGAGACGGGCAGAAGACAAGGTATTCCTGAGACGCTGCCAAATTGCCCTTTTCTGACAATTAAACGATCTTCTGAAAATAATCATCGGGGAGTTTTCGAACAAATAATTTGTGAGGCTGGCGGTGGATTTGTTTTAGGAACGATGTCATCGATAAACGAGGCGCAAAAAATATGTCATTCTTGTGATATACCCATATCTTTAAAGTTTAAATACGCATGTTTATATTTGGTTCCGTTCCGGGTCTTTTTGGAAAATCATGTTCAGAGCTACTATGGCTGCCGCTGGTATTTTAGTCTAAATCCTCAAAAAGCTCCCAAGAATATGGACTGGTGCAGCGGTTGCAGATTCTGGTTTCCACGCCCCGGAGAGTCCCAGATTCCGGATCAGGCCAGGATCAGCCAAAAATTCCTTCGGATTTTTTTAAATCCTTCTGAAAATTTAGACCGACCTACTCCCGATTTGAGAGAAGAGGAAAGAAGATGGTACGAAAGGCTGCAGGACATATTTTACTGGTGATTATTTGATTATGACGTCTCATTTAAATTTACACTTATTAATTATCCACAAAAGAATGACATGGAGCAACCGTTGATTACAGAGGCCTTTTTGAAGGATGCGTTACGGCAGGCGGGTTGTCCGGTATGCCGTATTTGCCGGGAAACCGAGAACCGCCACCTTAAGTTTCTCTTGCATGAGAATGTTAATGATGTCTCAACCCGTATAGCAATATCCCGAAGCCTGGGTTTCTGCCGTCAACACAGCTGGCAATTGCTGAACATGGAAGTCGATCATTGGATTGTCCCTTTAGGCTCCAGCATTATTTATGAAGATTTGGTAAATCAGGTCATGCACAGGATAGAGGCAGCGTTATCAGCCATGACATTTCGAACCAACCGGAGAAACTGGCAACGCTTGCTGGATTGCATCTGGCGATGGCCGCAAACGCCGGATAAGCGAGACCGAAACTTTCTTGAGCCAATCAAGACGTGCAGGGTTTGCGAGTCAAGTTGCGAAACGGCCCAGCGGACGGTTCATGTCATGATCCGGATGCTGTGTTCTTATGAAATACAGCAGATGTATGTTGAATCGGACGGAACCTGTTTACCCCATTTGCGACTTGCCCTTCCGTCAAAGGATATTATTAATCCGGGCATTCATTTCCTCATAAACAATGCCCTGGAGCGTTTGAGTGCTTTGCAACATGATCTGGGTGAATTTAAACGGAAGCAACACTGGCACCACCGTGATGAAATGACCTCTGAAAATGAACGAACGGCGGCAAGACGTGCCGTTACATTCTTTGCGGGTGAAGAATGAATAAGTCTTCAATTAAGATATTGAATTTAATCGATCGTTTGGGTTCATTGCATGAAGGCGAACACGCCGTTGATTTGCTCATTGCAAGCGGTGAAGAGGCAATCCCGCCACTCAGAAAATATCTTATGGAAGGAAAGCCTTCTCATATCTATCAGCCCCGTCAGAGAGCAGTGAATGCCCTGGCGCAGCTCGGTGCAAAAGAAGTCTTGATAGAATACCTCTGCACACCGAAAGAGATTCCCGATCCTGCGTTCGAATTCGGAGAAGAGGCGGTAGAAAACACGGCCGCTCGAGCCCTTGCCACGTGGCAGACCGAAGATGTATTCGAAGTGCTGTTGCGGATTGCATATACACGGACGTTACCGGGCGTCATTGAAACCCTGAGTTCGTTTCAACGACCGGAAACCGTTCCGTTGTTCATTGCCGCTTTAATGGACGACGTTTCCCGAACCGCTGCCGAAAACGCCCTGAAGTCTATGGGTGAGATTGCAAAACCGACATTAATGGAAGCTGCCGCTACGTTTTCTTCATCGGAAAATGATGAAAATCCGTCGAACCTGCTGCTTCGGAGGAGCTCGGTGCATCTTCTTGTGGACATGACAATGACTGCTGAAGAGTGGTCGAAAATAAAATATCTGCTCTATGACAATGATCCGGAAATATCAGTTTCAGCGGCCCGCATTGCACTGAAAATTGGTGATTTCGAAGATAAAAGGACTGCGATAGGAATACTTGTAGAAAAAATTCCCCATACAAGCTGGTACGTTCAGATGGAAATAGAAAACACCCTGGTTAAACATTATGCTGTTGCCGGAAGAAATATAAAGGATTGGATCGAACAACGGAGGATGCAGCCGGAAAGAGCGCAGACTTTTGATCCTGTTCTTCAAATGCTGCTGCGTGTTCAGAAGCGAGTCGACGGTTGCAGTGTAAATTTAGATTAATATCATATGGAAAAGAATCAATCCAAAATTGATAGGTGGCTGAATCGCAATGTGTTCGCATTCGGGTTGACCAGCCTGCTGAGTGATTTCTGTCATGAGATGGCGACGGCGATTTTGCCGCAGTTTATGCAGGCCATCGGCAGCTCAGCCTATGTGCCGGGTTTCATTTATGCCGCAGTTGTAGGATTTGCGGGAACGATTTTCATGTTTCCGATGCCTCGACCTGCTTCCCCGGTTTAATTTCAACGGGAGATCATGCAAGCGCCATGACCGTGAAGATCATCAAGCAATATCCATATAAATCAACAGGAAGGGAACCTCATGTATTCAGAGCGGAGGGACCGCAAGGACTCCTGGGGGAGCACGCAGCCCTCGTCGACTCAGCACTCAACCCGGGAGAAAGCATTCATTATCTCCTCTACGCCCCGATTCGAGAGGCCGGCATGTCGCCGTTCGGCATACATGCCGAACCCACTTCGCATGCCCTTGCGGTTACGGATCATCGTTTTCTGCTTTCCAAAGACCGGCATATCAATACCATCGCTCCGACTATTCGGGAAATCCCCTATTCGAGGGTCATCGGTGTCGAGATCGGAAATGCCCTGCTACTGGGCTGGTTGGCCATTCATTTCATAGAAAACGGCCAACCAGCCTGCGCATCAATGTTTTACACGGCAAGAGGCAGCCATCATTTCGAAAGAGCCATTTGTGAATTCAGAAATATGTATGGAAAATCTCAAAACTACATACCCGCAGAGGGTACGACATGGGCGGACGTATGGGAAAAAACACCAAAAATGCAATCGGACATCATAAAATCGCTCATCCTGAAAAAAGAAAATCCTCTATTATTGTTACGTTCCAACGAAATCTGGGGTGCGCAAAAACGCGGTAAAAAAAGATTCTCCTTGCCCCAAACAGCGTTTTGCTGGTGACGGATTGGGGCTTTATTCATGCTGTGGATGAACAGCCGGTTTCTCCGCAAATGTTGAGTTACGGCGTGAATGTCCGCTGTATTCCCTTAGACGCCTTGTACTCCATAGAGCTATTTGAAAAAGAAGAATACGGGATTTGCCGGCATATATTGAGATTGCAAACCGGAATTCATCCGGCAATCATGAATACAGAAATCCGATTCGATGATAGAGCAAATGACGGCGTCGCAGAATTTGTGCGCGCCATACAGTCAATGCAAGGCAAGTAACATGTCTTTTGTGGGCAGAGAGAACGAAACAAAAAGAATCATCAAAACCCTTGAGAAAGGAAACAATGTCCTTCTGATGGGAAAATACGGCATGGGAAGAACGACTTTGATCAAACATATTGCAAACATTACACAGGACGGGTGGCGGTTCGTATTTACGGACTTCTCTCAGACACCGGGAAAGGTCTGCCAAGAACTCTTGAAAGCGCTGATTCCAAAGAAAAGATACGGCAAGGATAGAAAGCAAAGACGATATAAATCCGGCCGGTTTTTAATTGCGAACATTGACGGCAAGGACAAGAGGAAACACGGTATCGTCCTCGACAATATCGCAAAACTTACCCGTCCGAAATTGGCGTTTATCCGCTACCTGGCATGGGAAAAGCGATTTCAATTCATCGCCATCGCAGAGATGTTTCTGCCGGAAGACGACCTGTTTCTCTTGCGCGCCGAACTTATGCCGGCGGATGTGATCACCCTTCCGCATCTCCCTGAAAAGGATGCCCGTGAATTCTTTCGAACCGTCTCAAACAAACGCGGTTTCGAATGGTCCGAGGAATATATCCAGATGCTTGCCGAAACAACGAAAGGGTATCCGCTCGGCATGAAAGAAACTGTCGAAAGAGAATCGGCGCGACGAATGAAAGCTGGAAATGCATTTTGTTGAGGATATATGAATATGATAAAAAACGAAAAATCGGCTCAAGATCCTTCCGCAATGGACGATGCATTGCTCACAGAGCAAGAGAAACGCCTCATAAAAGAGCTGAAAAAAACCGGTTGTCCTGTCTGTAATCACATGGAGGATACGCTATTTGGCTTTTTTGCAACGTTTCAATACACGCTTGCAAACAATGAAAAGGCGCAACGTGAACATGCCGCCGAACATGGGTTTTGTCCGGCACATACTTGGCATTTGGCTCAAACATCATCTTCAAGCGGCCTTTCACGGGGCTATCGGACGCTCCTGCTTCATTTTGCGGAGAAACTGGCACAACTGAACGGCGATCCATCGGACATTGCAAACGGCATCGCCCAACTTATAACAGATGCCGAAAATTGTCGCGCTTGTCGAGTGTTGCAAAAGGCTGAAAGTTCGTATATTCGCCAACTTGCAGCTTTTTTGGAACAAGAAAAAGGACGCGTTGCATATTCTGCGTCTCGGGGCGTATGTCTGCGGCATCTAAGATTGCTGGTTTCTTTCCAATCTCATCGGGAAATTGTCGAATTTTTATTGTTTGAGGCGGTTCGAAATCTAAAGGAGACAGCTGAGTACATGCAGCGCTTTGTATTAAAAACCAAGGCGTTGGAAAGACACCTTATTTCTCGGGATGAAAGGTACTCCTATCTGCACGGCCTGGTTTACGTTGCCGGTGGCAGAAATGTTTCCGCTCTTCATCTCATGCGCATTTGATCACATGCGGCGCTCGGTAGTATAAGGACAAACACCCTGCTCGTGGTTTGCGGTTCTAATTTATTTAGAGAAAAGGCAATGACAGAATTAAAAAAAAATCACAAACGATCCCTGTTAATTGGATTTCGATATGTTGATGATCTTCTTTCCGACATGGAAAAAATTATGGCGAAGCCTGTGGCTTCTCAATCCCCTTTCCCGAAATACGTTGCAGACATTACGCCGGCACAGCAGAAGATCATAGCGGAAGAAATCGCTTGCATGCGAGGGGAAATGCGTCGCATTCTCGAGGATAAAGGCATTGCGATCGATCATCCGAAAATAAGTTCCGCGAGAGCCGTTCGTAACGCGGTTCATTTTGCCGATATGGCCGTGGAAGAGATGGGACCAAAGTACATGAAGGGCTATGGCGAGTTGACGGAAGGAGGTGTTCAAGAGTTAAATGAAATAAAATTATGCATGCAAAAATTACTTGCACGAATACCGGATGCCCTGATGGGCGATGCAGAAACGGTTACGATCAAACCCGACCCGTGAATATCACCCGCTGCGCCATTTCAGAGAGGGCGCCCATTCCCGGAAGAAAAGCGGCCTGTTGACTTTTCGCGGTCTTGTGATTAATAATAAAGAAAAAGTTGAGGAATCAACATGGCCCGTGAGCAAATGATTATAAGGTGCCTCAACTGCGGTACGAAGAACCGCATTCCACAAAACCGGCTGCACGACCGGCCGACGTGCGGCAGATGCCATGCCCATCTCGACGATATGATCATCCGGTGTCTCAGTTGCGGAACAAAAAACCGTATGCCCGAGGACAAACTCCACAAGCGGCCTCTGTGCGGAAAGTGCGGCGTCCCCCTGGTCGTCGGCACCGATACAGGGCAGCCTTTGGACGTCACCGACGGAACCTTCTCCAGGGAGGTGCTTTCGCACCCGGGTTCGGTTCTTATGGATTGCTGGGCCCCCTGGTGCGCCCCGTGCCGTATGCTGACGCCGATCCTGGAAGAACTCGCATCCAAATATGCAGGGGGGATTAAAATCGTAAAACTGAATGTGGATGAAAACCCGCTCACCGCTTCCAAATACCACATTCAAAACATCCCGACGATGCTGCTGTTTAAAGACGGCAAGATCGTCAACAGGCTGGTCGGCGTCCTCCCGAAAGCGGAGATCGAACGATATCTGCTTTCCATCATGAAGACAAACTGAGAGCTTTGAAAATCTACTCAAATTGTCATTGTGAGGAGCGAAGCGACGTGACAATCTTATTATTTATCAATGGCTTATAAGATTTCTCCCTGCGGTCGAAATGACAAAGAGGAAGTCTTTCAAAGCTCTCGAACTAAATTGCAGGAATTGCCATGCACATCTTCGAAAATGGCGTTTTTGTATCCTGTGAAGACAACAACCGGGTTTTCAGCGTCCTTATTGAAGACGAAGGGCGCATCGTGTTCACCGGAGACGCCGTTCCCGAAAAGTACCGGAAGATTCCCGCCAGAACGGATCTGAACGGCCGATGTGTCGTCCCGGCCTTTGCGGATACCCACATCCACTTTTCATCTTTCTGCTTTTTCGAAGAACATCTCGATGTTCGTAATGCGGAGTCATTTGACGACCTGTCCGAGCGCATCCATTCCTGCGAAAAAAGACACCCGGAGGCAAAGGTCATCCTGGGTTTCGGCTGTTCCGCACATACCCTGCGCGAAAAGAAGCTGCCCGATGTAACGCTGTTCGATCGGATCACCTCGAAACCTATCTTCATCGTAAAATACGACGGTCATGCGGCCCTGGCCAATACCACGCTCCTTCGAAAGTTTCCCGAAAAAGTAACGGACGCACCCGGTTTTGAAAAGACATCGGGATGGCTGGCGAAACAGGCGTTCTATGAGGCCGTCAATCACATCTCGAAATCCGTTCCTCCTTATGCCCTGCTGAAGACATTCATCAGGGGGACCGATCATGTCGCCGGAAACGGCATCGGGCTCGTCCATACGGTCGAAGGGCTCGGTTTTCCCATGGATATGGATATCGACATGATGCGCATGGCCGCCAAAGGATTGCCCCTGCAGTTTCGTATTTATTTTCAGACCATGGACATTCGGAAGGTCTTCCGCCGCAAGCTTCCCAGAATCGGCGGATGTTTTGCCAACGCCCTCGACGGGAGTTTCGGATCTGAAGACGCCGCCCTTATGGAGCCCTACGCAAACAATCCCGATAACGGGGGAATGCTGGCCTATACACAAAAAGAGGTGAGTGACTTCGTGAAAACGGCAAACCGGGTCGGGCTCCAGGTCTCCATGCATGCCATCGGCGACGCGGCGGTCCTGCAGGCGATTACGGCTTACGAAGACGCCCTGAAAGATTTTCCCCGTTCCGATCACCGTCACGTCATTATCCACGCAAATCTGATGCCGCCGCCCTTGCTGGAAAGGGCGGCGCGCCTTGGCGTGCACTTGGCGGTTCAACCGTCCATGCTTCACTGGAAGGAGGAACCCATGGAGTATCTTGTCTCGGTTCTGGGAGATCGGGCCGGTCGACTGGTCCCGTTGAAAAGTATGCTCCGGCACGGATTGACCATTGCCGGCGGATCGGATGCGCCGTGCACGCCGCCCGATCCCATCCTCGGCATCCATGCGGCCTGCAATCATCCCAACCCGGAAGAGTGCATTCCTGTCGAAGACGCCCTGCGGATGTACACAAACTGGGCCGCCCGGCTTTCTTTCGACGAGGAGAACAGGGGAACTCTCACGGAAGGCAAGGTCGCCGATTTTGCCGTTCTTGACAGAAATCCTCTGGATCTTGTTCCTGAAAAGCTCAAAGAAATGAAAGTAACAGACCTGTATATCAACGGCCAGCCGTATCAAAATCCGGCAAAAACGCCTTTCGATCTCTGCCTGCAAGCCTTAAAACAAACCATCATCGGCTGAAAAGACGGACGAACTGTTCAAACAGTTCCTTATGAAAGTGATGGATCATTTCATCTTTCATCAGGGTGAGGGCCTGAAACGGATCCATCTTTTTTCTATAGGGACGCTCCGTGGTAAGCGCGTCAAAAACATCCGCAATGGAGCATATTCTTCCGTAGAGATGAATCTCCTGCCCCCTCAGTCCCCGCGGATATCCCGTACCGTCATATCTCTCGTGATGCTGAAGAATGATCTTTCCACATTCGTCCGTTAGCTGCCCGGTATCACTCATGATTTTGTACCCGGCATTGGGATGCTTTTTCATCTGTCCCATTTCTTCATCCGTCAGTTTGCCCGGCTTGTTAATGATACCGATATCCACATGAACCTTCCCCAGATCGTGGAGGAAAAAACCGGCGCCCAGTTCGTGCAGATCGTGGGTTTTTGATTTCTCGAACAGGACTTTCGAAAGGGAAACAGCCAGGACGCCTACATTGACGGAATGGGTATAGGTGTAATAATCATGTGAAAGGTGTATCCGTATATGCATTCTGTTCTAACGGAACCTCTTTTCTCTCTTTTCCAGTTGAACCTCCAGATTTTTCAGGAGCTGGATATCATTCTTTAACTGTTCATTTTCTTCAGAGAGTCTTGCCGTTTCCGTCCTCAGTTTGTCGTTTAAATACCGGACGTCTTTTTTTAACTTTTCGTTTTCCTGGAGCAGGCTGGTTTTATCTTCTTCGCCCTTGCTGAGCAGGAGGTCTTTTTCCCTGCACGATTGCATCGTATCAATAAGGAGGATCAGCGTTTCTGACAGGCGCCGCCATTTGCTCTCAGGGTAGTTTTTCAGCAATGTTTCAAAAGACGCTCTTGCCTTTACATAGTCATTCGATTGCCCGGGGCTGCCCAGATATGTGATCCCCTCATGCATGATATCGGCATCGGAAAGGGTTTGCTTAAATATTCCCCGATCGTTAAAGGGAGATACGGCTCCCGGAGGAGGCAAAGGAGCCGCACAGGCTGTCATGAGGAAAATAAACCCCACGAGGATGCGCCGGATCAAACATCGCGATTTCCCGGCATCGGAGCTGCCGGCAAAAGAGGTGTGCAATGTGTATGTTCCTTTACGATAAAGATTCGATGTCTTCCTGTTTAACATAATTGCTTCCCGGTAGTGTTTTGGCATATTCCTTTAACTCGGCAGCCTTTTTGGCCATGTCCAGAGGGTTCTTATATCGGGTTCCGTCATCGGTCACCATGGCAATGCTCATGGTCATGAGGGGAAATGTTTGTTGAATTCCCTGCCTGTCCTTTCCGACGATGAATCCCTTCTGCCTGTCCTTCTCGCTGTAGAATTTCATAATATGCCGGTCAAACTCATTAATGAGCAAAGAACAGAACGTATCCGCACGCCGGGGTTCCGAAATGATCACAAAATCATCCCCGCCAATGTGACCGATAAAGTCACCTTCCCGGTCTGTAATCTTCATCTCATCCGTCAAAATACGGGCCACTTCCTTGATGACCTCGCTGCCCCATGCGTATCCATATTTATCGGCAAAAGGTTTGAAGTTATCGAGATCCACATGACACAATGAAAAGGATTTCTTTTCTGTAAGCCGCCTTTCGATCTTTTTCTCAATTGCCAGATTGCCGGGAAGCCCCGTCAGGGGACTCGCATCGAGGTGGAGGGCTTCCAGGACCTTAAGACGCTCCGTCATGACTTCGAAGGCGTCGGCCAGGCTTCCGATTTCGTCGTGGCGTTGCACCTTGAGATCGTAATCAAACTTCCCCTCGGCAATCAGGCCGGTGGCTTTTTTCAGTTCCCTGATCGGTCTGGAGATGTTATAGGTTATGATCAGGGCAAGCGTCAACCCGGCAATGAGACTTAAGACACTGAGAATCATCGTCATTCTTGACGCATTCATGCCCCTCTTCCTCATCAGGTTCATCCGGTTATCAATGTCTTTCTCGGCATTTTTATTGATCTCCCGCAACATGACAGCCATCTCGTCAATGACTTTTCTGCTCTCCCCTTCAGAAACGGCGACGGCCTCTTCAATCCGGTTTTCCTTAACCATCATGACGGACTGATCGAAAAGCGTCCCGTAGTGTTTTTGCAGGGCAGACAGGCGGGAAAGGATCTGTTTTAAATCAGAGATATGACTCTTTTCAAGACCCTCGATCCCTGCTGTAATTTCCCGGCTTCGGGTTCGGAAGATCTCTTCGATAGATGGATCTTTCAGGATAAGGTATTTCTTTTCGGCACTTTCCTGGGCAAACAGGGCATCCATCATCTTTTTGTTCGTTTCAAGAATGAGAAAATCCCTCTCGATGATGGTATAAGCCAAATCATTGAGGCTCTGGAGGCTGTAAATGGCATAGGCGCTCGCCAGGACCGTCAATAACGCCATGGCCAGGTACCCGGAAAACAACTTTTGGCCGATTGTGAGCTTCATTCCAAAAACCCTATGTAACCTGCATCAGACAGGATATTGCAGCGTTAGTATCACATCCTCCCCCATTGCGCAAAGAGGAAAATAGATAATGATGATTGCCCCCTGCACGGACTTCTGATATACTTCTATCAAGCTGACTTGCCAAAATCACAAATCCATGAAGGGGAGGCTTGATCCATGATCTATAATGAGGAATTTGAAACACTGCCCAGAGAGGTGCTGGAATCGCTGCAGTTGAAGCGCCTGCAGCAGATTGTACAGCGGGTCTATCACACGGTGGGTTTTTACAGGAAGACCTTTGATGAAGCCGGTGTCAAGCCGGATGACATCAAAACCATCTCTGACATCAGGCGACTGCCCTTTACGGCGAAGCAGGATTTGAGGGACAATTATCCTTTTGGACTTTTCACCGTTCCGATGAGCAGCATTGTCAGGCTTCATGCCTCATCGGGAACAACGGGCCGATCCGTTGTCGTGGGATATACGAAACGGGACATAGACACGTGGTCGGAACTGATGGCCAGGTGCTTCGTGGCAGCGGGCTTGACCAAAAATGATATTATTCATAATGCATACGGATACGGTCTTTTTACGGGTGGGCTTGGCGCCCACTACGGTGCTGAAAAACTTGGCGCCAGCGTCATCCCCATATCCGGAGGAAACACCAAAAGGCAGATCATGATCCTGCAGGACTTCGGCCCCACAGCCATCTGCTGTACACCGTCATACGCCCTGAATCTGGCGGAGCAGGGTGCGGCCATGGGCGTGGATATGCAGTCATTAAAACTCCGCGTCGGCATTTTTGGCGCCGAGCCCTGGAGTGAACAGATGCGGGATGAAATAGAAAACAAGCTTAATCTGACCGCCTTGAATATCTATGGATTGTCGGAAATCATGGGACCCGGGGTGTCCATGGAATGCCTGGAAGGCCGTCAGGGAATGCACGTGTTTGAGGATCACTTTATCGTGGAAGTCATTCATCCGGAAACGGGTGAGTTGTTGCCGTACGGCGAAGAAGGCGAACTGGTTTTTACGACGATTACCAAAGAGGCCTTCCCTCTGATCCGTTATCGCACCCGGGACATATCCAGGTTGATCGCAGAGCCCTGCCGCTGCGGCAGAAGCCATATACGCATGGACCGTGTAACCGGAAGGAGCGACGACATGCTGATTATACGGGGCGTCAATGTATTTCCGTCGCAGATCGAAGCCGTCCTCATGGGAGTTACTGAAATCGAACCCCATTATCAGCTCATTGTGGACAGATCCGGCACGATGGATACCCTGGAAGTCCATGTCGAGGTCAGCGAACATATCTTCTCGGATTCCGACGAGGTACGTTATCTCCAGAAAATGGAAAAACGGCTCTCCAAAGACATCAAGGAATATCTTGGGATTACGGCGAAAGTAAAGTTGGTTGAACCCAAGTCTTTACAGCGATTTGAAGGAAAGGCCAGCCGTGTCATCGATAAACGTAAAATGTAGCTGAAGGAAAAGTTGATAAAAGAATCTCCTGCCGGTGCGGCAGGAAAAATGACAGAGGAACAGATTGCTTTCTACTCCCAGGGAGGTAAGCCTATGAAGGTAGAACAAATATCCATATTTCTGGAAAACAAGCCGGGGTCGCTCGAAAATGTCACAGGGATTTTGAAGGATGCCAATATCAACATCAGAACCCTCTCCCTTGCGGATACGACCGACTTCGGCATTCTTCGCCTGATCGTCAACGATGTCAATACATCAATAAAAGTATTGAAAGAAAATGGGCTCCGGGTAAGCCGGACAACCGTTGTGGCCGTGGAAGTTCCGGATCGCCCCGGTGGTCTTCACAGTATCCTGGAGGTGCTTTCAAAAAACGGGATCAATGTCGAATACCTCTACGCATTCGTCGAAAAAAGCGGCCAGAATGCCGTGATCATCTTCCGTTTTGACGCCCCGGATGCCGCCATCGATGTTCTTTTGAAAAACGGCTTCACCGTGATGCCGGGTGAAAAGCTGTATGCTTTTTAACAGGTTTGTTTGTAACAGTTTCCGGATTTGGTTGCCTTGTTATAACTACTATGAAAGGAGGTTCTGTTATGAAAACTCAAACCCGATCTATTGAAGCTTTAGTCGATGAACAGTTGAAGAAATGGCAACTTCAAACCAAAGAACGAAAAACGGAGAAGAAAAAACCCGGCCCGGTAATCACCATCTCCAGGGAACCAGGCAGCGGCGGCAGTGAAATCGCCAGACGGCTCGCTAGGGATCTGAACATGGATCTGATCGGCGCTCAAATCATCCAGAAAATCGCGGAAAGCGCTGACATGAGCACCAGGGTCATCCATTCCCTTGATGAAAAAGAAGTCTCCACGCGGGACACCTGGCTAGACTCCCTGTTTGAAACCCGCCACCTGTGGCCCGATCAGTATCTTTACCATCTGACCAAGGTCATTGGAACCATGGGAAGACAGGGCAATTTCGTTATCGTGGGCAGGGGAGCCCAGTACATCCTCCCGCCTGAAGAGACGTTGCGATTGCGTTTTATCGCCCCCATGGAATTCAAAATCGCAAATATCATGCGGGATTTCGGCGCCTCCGAGACCGAAGCGGAAAGCTACATCATCAAGACAGACTCCGATCGCCACGCCTATCTGCGAAAGTACTTCAATGCGGATGTGACGGATCCTTCCCATTACGACATGGTCATCAACACGGGCAAACTGGGAATAGACGGCACGGTTGAGGCCATCAAGGCGGCTGTTGCCGTCTGGAAGGGCTTGAAAAAGTAATCTACGTCCGGACAGTTCGTCTCAGGTGATGGGGGGAATGAACGCCCCCCATCACATTCATTTCCGCTTTCTTAAAATATCAATAACCTTTCCGGATTGCAGACTTGCATCTCCAGATCCGATACCCGTTTACGATAACCGGGCAAAGAAGCGATACCTGCACCACATAAACGGGACCATTCACAAGAGGACTTTACAATGTGATTATCATTCGATACAGTCAACACCGCTTGGTCTTAATCACGGATATATGATGATGAGCAAATTATTCGACTACCTCTTTTACAGGAAGCGAGTTTGTCCATGGTGGATATGCTTCACCTTTGACAATGTTCTTCGCAAGCTGTTCCATGATCCGGATCAAATCCTTCGTCCTTATATAAATGAAGGAAGCGTGGTTTTGGATATTGGACCGGGGATGGGCTATTTTTCAATCCCCCTGGCAAAGATGGTTGGTGAAAACGGTCGAGTGATTGCGGCGGACATTCAAGAAAGAATGCTCTCTGCACTTGAAAAACGGGCGAAACGTTCAGGTGTGCAGCAGCGTATTACGTTGCATCTGTGTTTTTCAGATTCGTTAGGCGTCACGAGCAAGGTCGACTTTATTTTGGCGTTTTGGATGATGCACGAAGTGCCGGATCAACAACGATTTTTAGCTGAACTGCTTGCTTCGCTAAAAGATAATGGAGCGTTTCTACTGGTTGAACCGAAAATTCATACTGCAAAAGCAGATTTTGCAGAAACAGTGTATTTGGCTTCGCAAGCCGGATTTACACTGTGCGAGAATCCTGAGATTTTCTTGAGTCGATGCGCCTTGTTTAAAAAAGCAAAAAAGTAAATCAACACAAAGATTGTCAGAATATTGTCCTCCCTTGTCATTCCCGACTTGGAGACTGTGTCATAATAGGAAAAAATGTCGATTTTTTCTTCCTGAAAGTTGCAATCGAACACGTACGCTAAAGATTCACCATTTTATTCAAGATATCGTACAAAAGAAAAGTATTTTCGTTTGAAGATGAGGGTTATATTTTCCTGAACGAGCACACGGCGGCCTGCTTTAAGAGATCCCATCATCGAACCTTCAATCGTCACCGTTCTGCCGTCGTCAAGAACGACCATGTCTGCATTCCCGCTGGATTCACCCAACCGTGCCTGTTCACTATCTCTTGAAGTGCCCGGGATCGGTTGCCCGACTGGCCGTGGAGGATCTAACACCAGGACATAAAAAATTAACATCACCACGATAATTACGGGTAGCCAGAGAAAAAAGAAACGGTGTCCTTGTCTTTTTTTGGATTCTCGATATTGTGAAGGACCCGTGTCCCTACTTTTCTGTTTTTTCTGCCGCCTCACTGGTTTACCTCTTTACAACATTTTCTTGATAGCTAATAAATTTAAACTTATCAGATGGTTAACGGTAATGTCAAGCAATTCACCATATTTCATTTTTATTGTAGCTTTCAAATCGAAATAGTGGTAGCCAGAAAGTCATAAGTAAAGCCAGAAATTAAAAATTCATAAAGTCTTTAACCCTGCGTGAGGGTAGTATAGACTGATTATCGAACCCCCGTTTCTTATAAGAGTGCGGGGGTTTTTCATGACAGTCACACATATACTTGATACTCCTAATTCTCTCAGGTCATAAAATTAAGAAAAGATTTGATTCTTTCATAAAGCCATAAATTCAGCAGTACACAGTTGAAGATATTGATATACACTCTTAATCACTAAAGGAGGGGGGGTATCTATGTGCAGGAATGCATTATCGTTAGCTTTGATCGTGTTTCTGGTATTTTCTTATATTACCTCTGTACCCGCTGGGGAACTCTATAAGTGGACGGATAAGGATGGGACGGTTCATTATTCAGATGGTCCGGTTAATATTCCTGATTCCTCAATGGGAAAAGTAGAATCAACGAATTCTCAATCTAAAAAGTCACACACGACTGGATGGGTGAAATCGTCTGAACTGGAAGGTATGTTGGGCAAGATGAACGAGAATCGTATGTTCCCCAGCTATCAACCTTGCAAGTGCAAACTCATTCCCATCTGAGAAGGTTTATGATACCGTACGAGTTATTGAACAAAGCAGTGGGAAGAGGATCTACTCTACAAACCATGTTCTCTGGCATCAGGTGTAACACAGATTCACTCCTCCCATTTCACCCCGGCGTCCCAGGGTATTTTGGAACATTCATTGACCCATAAGAACACAAGGTGTAGCCAAGGTTCAGATTAGAAATCAATTTGACACCGTATGTTAAACTCCCCGGCTGCGGGGGGCCCGAAATAAAAATGGTTAATCGGAATTAGAGTCGCCGCAGGACTCTCTCAACCCATGAGTTACTTCTCAACCGTACTGGGGATATCTATGATAAAAGTGTTTTTGAACTTCATGATCATAATGTACTTCTTGGGAAGTGGTTTATGTTTCGCTGCCGGTGTGAATACACAAGAATTCATTAAGACCGCAACGATCTCGTATAAAACTCAATTTTCCGTCGACACAAACTTAACAACATGGAACAAAATGATGGATAACCTTATTCTCTTTGGAAAGCTTTGGGAATTATACGGATTTCAACCTGTCTATAAAATGACACGCAAGGGCTCGCATATTCACATAGCTGATGACACTGGAATCAAGGGAGACCTCGTCACCACCGCTTCATCCCAAAACAGGAAAATCTTTTATGCGAGAGGGAATATTGACCATTGGGCCATACCGTCATTTATTGCCGCGAATGTTGTTTTTATAGTCGATTATCAATACTCTCAGAATCGGATTGATGGGAAAATAGCAATTTATGTTAAAGGTGATAATAGCATCCCCGATTTATTGGTGTGGATGGTCTCTGACAGGCTATTGGTGCGTATCGAAAGTAGATTTGCGAAGAACATGGCAGACGTTAAAAAGATTATTTTCGATATAATGAATGCTCCGGATAAACCCCGAAGAATGCTGACCGGTGAAATGTTGACTGATTTTAACAGCCTGTTTGGAAAACCGCCTGAGAAATAATGCTTTTTGCTTTTATCCCTTGATACAGCCGAGGGCGCGGAGTTTTGCCACTTTTTTTGAGATGCCGGCCCTGTGTACCACATCCACCACCCGATCCAGATCTTTATAGGCCTCCGGCATCTCTTCGCTTAGGGTACCTTTCCCGCTTGCGATGACGATGATCCCTTGTGCTGCCAGCTCTTTCGTGATGGACCTTCCTCTGCCGGCTTTCATCGCCTGGGTGCGGCTCATGACGCGCCCGGCGCCGTGGCAGGTGCTTCCGAAGGTCTCGGCAAAAGCTTTTTCGGTTCCCGCGAGCACATAGGAGCCCGTTCCCATATCACCGGGAATCAACACCGGCTGACCCGTCTTCCGGTACTGCGCCGGGAGGGCGGCATGTCCCGGGGGAAACGCCCGTGTTGCTCCTTTCCGGTGGACGCACAGAGTGGCTTCCTTTCCATCGACGACAAACTGTTCGATCTTGGCGATGTTGTGGCAGACATCATAAAGAAGACGCATGCCGAGTTCACGGGGGACCTTCTTCAGAACTTTCTCGAAAGTCTCCTGCGTCCAATGCATCAGCATCTGACGGTTGGCCCATGCATAATTGGCGGCACATGCCATGGCGGCAAGGTACTCTTTTCCACGGGGTGAATCCAGATAGGCACAGGCGAGCTGTCTGTCCGGGAGAGAAATTCCCAGGTCTCCGATATGTTTCACCATCCTGGCCAGATAATCGTCACAGACCTGATATCCCAGGCCGCGGGAACCACTGTGAATGAGAACGGCAATCTGATTTTTTTCCAGCCCGAAGGCGGCTGCCGCTTTCTCGTCATATATTTCCTCAACGACTTCGATCTCCAGAAAATGGTTCCCTGACCCCAGTGTGCCCAGTTGTTCTCTTCCTCTCTCTATGGCCCTGGCGCTGACCGTATCAGGATCGGCGCCTGCCATCGTCCCCCTGTCTTCCGTCGTGTCCAGATCCGCTTCCGATCCATATCCGTGATGGACGGCCCACTTTGATCCTTCTACAAGAACCTTCTTTTCTTCATTGGCTGAGAGCTTCAGGACTCCCTTTGAACCCACCCCGGAAGGGATATCGTTAAACAGGGACCTTATGAGATCCGGTATGTGACTCTGAACATCTTCATAAGCAAGGCGGGTAGTCACCAGCCTGCATCCGCAATTAATGTCATAACCAACGCCGCCGGGAGAAATAATGCCGTCTTTAAGATCAAAAGCCGCGACACCTCCTATCGGGAAGCCGTACCCCCAGTGTATATCCGGCATGGCCAGTGAATATTTCACGATTCCGGGCAGATGCGCCACGTTCGCCACCTGCTTCGGGCTCTCATCGGTGCCCATTTCCTTGATCAGCCGGTCGCTTGAATAGATGATCCCCGGAACCTTCATGCCACCCGTTTGGGGAATCATCCAGCGACAGTCATCCATTTTTCTCAGGTCAGACATCGAAAATCACCCTGCCCGTCCATCCATCCGGAGTTTCCCTCACACTGATCTGGTGATAGGTCACCGCCTTGATTTCCGCGTTGATCCTGTGATGCACCGGATCGAAATGCTCACCGGAAACGTTTGCCTCCAGATTATACGGAGCTATCTTGCCAATCGAATATTCTTTCAGAAGCAATCCTTCACCGTTAAACAGATACAGGATTTCACGCAGATAGTTCACTAAAAGGTCTTCCCAGCCGGACCCATCTATGACAACCTGTCTTTCCTCGGCCGCCTTGACGAAACGGAGGTCTGTGATGATATCAAAGACGGCGAATGCAGCATTGGCAAACAATTCCGGTAATGTTTTTCCGTATATTTCTACCCCCAGATCCGCCGTGTGATCAAATATGGTGTATCTTTTTGCCATGCTTCAGCCCGCACAATCGGAATTGACGGTTTCGAAAAAAATCAAAAATAATAGGTGCTTCCCTGTTTTACGAATTATACGGTATCGTTATCCGGGCCGCCGGCTTCATCAAGAACGTCATCCGCCATCTCTTCCGCCGCATTTTCCATCGGGCCGCCATTGTCCTTCTCTTCCGCCTCCCGTTCGGCACGGGCGACACCGACAAGTTTCTCGTCGGGATCAATCTCGATCAATTTCACTCCCTGGGTGCTCCGGTGGATCAGAGGCACCTCCGCAACCCTCATGCGGATGATCTTGCCGGCATTGCTGATCAGCACGATGTCCTCCTCGCCCGTCACTTGGAGTACTCCGGATACATTCCCAACCTTGGTTACGGTTTTCAGATTGATGATACCCGTCCCGCCTCGATTCTGCTGCCGGTACTCTTCCACAGGAGTGCGCTTCCCGTACCCGCATTCGGAAACGGTCATGATGGCGTTCCCCTCCGTCGGTATCTCCATGCCGACGACGGCATCATCATCGTCCATACGGATGCCGATCACGCCCCGGGCCGTTCTTCCCATGTCCCGGACGTCACCCTCATGGAAACGGATGGATTGCCCTTTCCGGGTTCCTAAAAAGACGTCCTGATCTCCCAGCGTCAATTGAACATCGATAAGTTCGTCTCCCTCATCAATCGAGATGGCGATGATTCCTCCGGATCGCGGGTTCGAATAGGCCGCCAGATCGGTCTTCTTGACAATGCCTTTCCTGGTCACCATAATCACATATTTCCCTTCGATAAATTCCCTGACAGGCAGAATCGCCGCAACCCGTTCTCCCTGTGACAGATTAACCAGATTGACGATAGCCTTTCCCTTGGCCGCCCGCCCGGCCTGGGGGAGCTGATACACCTTCAGCCAGTACACACGCCCCATATTCGTAAAAATCAGGATATAGTGATGGGTGGATGCGATAAATATCTTCTCGACAAAATCCTCTTCCTTGGTCCCCATACCCACCTTTCCCTTGCCGCCCCGGCGCTGGCTTCTGTATAGGCTGGCAGGGTTCCTTTTAATGTAGCCGTAATGAGACACGGTCACCACCATGTCCTCCTCAACGATCATATCCTCAATATCAATATCATCCACGCTCGCCACTATCTCCGTGCGTCGCTCATCGCCGTACTTTTTCCTGATCTCCTCCAGTTCCGACACGATGATATCGAGCACCTTCTTCGGATCATCCAGAATACCCTGCAACGTTTCGATCAACCGGGACAGATCTCTGTACTCCTCAAGAATCTTGTCCCGTTCGAGCCCCGTGAGCCTCTGCAGCCGCATTTCCAGAATGGCCTTCGCCTGAATTTCCGAAAGACCAAACCTCTCGGAGAGGGCCTGCGAGGCCTCCTGGGGGCTCTTGGATTTCTTGATGAGCTGAACCACGGCATCAATATGGTTGAGGGCGATGATCAGTCCTTCCAGGATGTGGGCTCTTTCCCTCGCTTTTCGAAGATCGAATATCGTCCTGCGAGTGATGACTTCCTTCCGGAAATCCACAAACTTCTGCAGGACCTCTTTCAAATTGAGAACCTTCGGCTGGTTACGGTCAATTGCCAGCATGATAACACTGAAATTTGTCTCCATCTGAGTATGTTTGTAAAGCTGGTTGAGAATCACACCGGAGGGCTCGTCCTTCTTGATGTCTATGACGATCCGGATCCCTTCCCGGTCCGACTCGTCCCGAAGATCGGAAATGCCTTCCATCTTTTTCTCTTTCACCAGTTCGGAAATTTTCTCGATCAGATTGGCCTTGTTCACAAGATACGGAAGTTCCGTGACGATGATGCTCTCCCGGTCGTTTCTCGCGTTCCTCTCGATGATCGCCCTGGCCCTCATGCGGATGGAACCCCTGCCCGTCTGGTAGGCGGAGACGATCCCTTCTCTTCCGTTGATAAAACCGGTCGTCGGGAAATCCGGGCCTTTGATATGGAACATTAGATCTTCAATCGTGATCTCCGGATTACGGATCAGGGCGGTGGTCCCGTCAATGAGTTCACTCAGGTTATGGGGTGGAATGTTCGTGGCCACACCTACCGCAATCCCCGAAGTGCCGTTCAGGAGCAGCGCGGGAAGCCGTGCAGGCAGGACCGTCGGCTCCTCCAGGGAGGAGTCGTAATTGGGGACAAAATCTACCGTTTCTTTTTCCAGATCGGCGAGCATCTCCTCGGCAAGCCTGTCCATCCGGATCTCGGTGTATCTCATTGCAGCAGGCGGATCTCCATCGACGCTTCCGAAATTCCCCTGTCCGTCAATCAGGGGGTAACGCATGGAGAAGTCCTGGGCCATTCGAACGATGGTATCATAGGCGGCGGCATCGCCGTGGGGATGATACTTGCCGATGATATCCCCGACGATCCTGGCGGATTTCTTATAGGCCTTGTTCCAGACGTTTCCCATCTCCGACATGGCGTAGAGAACCCGGCGATGGACCGGCTTCATGCCGTCCCGGACGTCCGGTATGGCACGGCCGATAATCACGCTCATCGCGTAATCCATGTAGGATTTTTTCATTTCGTCTTCGATGTTGATGGGAATGTTCTTCTGGTAAAGCTGCTCCATAATTCTCAAGCCCTCGTCGTGCGATTTTACTTCGAAAAAGTTCTGTAATTTCAGCTGCTAATGCGGCAGTTGTTTTATATAAACATATACCATTTTTTGCCAGATAAGTCCCGTTATTTTTCTCTCAACTATTTTTACCTTGACGTGATATGACCGGTGCTATATAAATAATATCACTAAGCATCTGATAGATTCTCCATCGATGTTCCTTCTCGTACAGTCGTCACTCACGCGATTATATCTTATACGGCTACGGCGCCTTGTAAGTACCAGGTTATCTCAATAAAATTGAATCAGCGATCAGACGTCAACATCACAATAACATTTCTCTCATATAAAGGAGGTGACGAGATGCTAAAGAAAGCGATGATGACAAAACAGATCTCCGTGACAGTGATCAATAAGATTGGCGTGCTGGACATCATGGCAGGGTACCTGGCGGATCGCGGCATTAACATCGAGGCGGTTGCAGGCTATGAAATACCGGGATCTGACCAGGCTGTCATTTCGCTGGTCGTAGACAATACCCTGAAAGCCATCGAGGCGATAAACAAGAGAGGTTTTGGCGCCATTGAGGAAGACGATGTGATTCTGGTCGAACTCGACAACAAGCCGGGGGCATTGAAGACAGTTACAAGTTTATTGGCACACAAGGACATAAACATCAGCTATCTCTATGCCACTGCGAGCTTGGAGCCGTCTCCCGTCAGGGTGATTCTGTCCACCAGTGATAACAAAGCGGCCTTCGTAACGTTGAAAAAATCCGCAACGCAATAGAGGGGTTCTTCGAATCTCCAGGTTGACCGGACGGCGCTCTAAAAAAATATCGACGCGTCGATACGGCTTATCTGTCTGATATTGATGAACAATAGGCGAGCGTGAAAAAAATTTACAGGGTCTTCTTTTGCCCATCGGAAAAGATCAGCGATATGCAAAACAGGAGATAGGGCCGGGGAGGTCGAAGAAGGAACAGAAACAAAAAATGGTATTATGGCCATAGTGTTTTCTACGTCTGCACCGTTGAGGGGAGATATTTTTTAATTTGACAACCAGTCAAAATTAATAAATAATTTTACTCAACGAACCATAATTAGAAAATAGGAAGATTGTAAGGGAATGGCATGGATGTTCATGAACTGTTAAGGGAAAAGCGCGACGATATTCTGCAAATTGCTACTACGCATGGCGTAACCAAAATCCGCATTTTGGGGTCAACAGCTCAGGGCGAATCGAGAGAGGATAGCGACATCGATTTTCTCATCGAAGTCAATGGTCCGACCACTCCATGGTTTCCAGGCAGCCTGGTAGCAGATCTTGAGAAGCTTTTGGGACGGCGTGTGGCTGTCGTTGAACCGGAGACAATTCGGGAACCGCTCCGAGAGCGTATCCTGCAAGAGGCGATTCCGTTGTGAAAGATGATCGCATTTACATCGATCACATTCTTGAATGCTGGGAAATCATCGAACGCGACCTGCCTGCTTTCCGTGCTGCCATCGAAGCCATGCGGACAAAAACTGAGAAGTTATGATAATAATTCGTTAGCTGAAGCAAAAAGGGGTGGATACTCTTATGGCTGTTAGCTTTAGCGATATCGAGGATGCATTTTTTTATGTCAGCTCTGAGCAGAAATACATGAGATCTGCGATTCTATGCAGAGACACCGGAGAAATATTTTATACCTCCGAAACGTACGATTCCGATGAATTGCCGGAAGACATTGATGACCCTGAAAGGTATATTGAAATCCCCCATAAAAACGATTTGGATCTCGGTAAAGCTCTTGTGATTGAATTCGTCTCAGAGCGTCTGCCCTCTGAGATGGGTCGGGTTCAAAACATTTTCCGACACAGGGGGGCTTACTCGAGATTCAAAGAGTTTCTCGATGCAAAGGACTTACTTGAGGAATGGTACACATACGAAGAGACACAGCAGAAAGCGGCTCTCCGTGAATGGTACCGTGAGAATAATATTGAAATAACAACATAGAAATTCGATACTTGTTCAAGGCAGGATGGCCTTTTACCTATGAAATATCGGAATGACAATCCGAATATTCATGGATGAAAAGGTTTCTATTTATTGCCCAACCCCTTCATCGTCCTACTTTTAGACCTTACAATACAATAGAGAAAATAGATTCAGCCCTCACACATCCAGGTTAGATGCGTAAAGGGCGTTTTTGTAGATGAATTCTTTGCGGGGCTCCACATGGTCGCCCATGAGAGTGGTGAAGATTTCATCGGCAACGACCACGTCTTCCACCTTGACTTGCAGGAGAGTTCTCTTTTCGGGATTCATGGTGGTTTCCCATAGCTGTTCGGGATTCATCTCGCCGAGACCCTTGTAGCGCTGGATTGAGAGACCCTTCTGCCCCATCGCCGTCACGTATTCCACGAGGGCCGTCAGGCTTTCGAGCTCCTTCCTCCCCTTTTCCTCATCTTCCGTAACCATCACGTACGGCGCTTCACCCAGGATGCTTACCTGATTGAGCAATTCCTTGATTTCGATAAACCGCGGCGTCTTGAATATTTCCCTGTCGAGGACCGTGGTGAATATCTGCCCTTTCATCCGGTAATCGAGAACGAGCTTATAACTGCTGTGTTCCGGGTCAGGCTCCGTGCTGTAGCCTTCGAGCCTTTCCCCGATGGCCATCCTGGTCCGCCTGGCAACTTTCAGAAGGGTCTCCTCACTCTTGAAATCACTCGGGGAAAAGGCCGGATCGCCGGCAAGGATCTGCATGACCGTCCTGTTCTTGTCCTCTTTTTCAAAGCGATCCAGAACCGTTTCGATCCGCATCACCCTCTTGACGAGACCGAGGAGGCGGTTTCCCGTGATACTGCTGCCGTTGCCTGCGATGAGAGAGAGCTTGTTCACCCCGTTTTCGAGGATGTACGTTTTCATTTCCTCTTCGTTATGGATATAGAGTTCTTTCTTCCGTTCCGTTACTTTAAAGAGAGGCGGCTGGGCGATGTACAGATAGCCCCTCTCGATTAACTCTTTCATCTGCCGAAAAAAGAAAGTGAGGAGCAACGTCCGGATGTGAAGGCCGTCCACATCGGCGTCGGTCATGATGATGACCTTGTGATAACGGAGATTGCTGACATCGAAATCTCCTTCTTCCCGTCCGATGCCGGCGCCAAGGGCAGTAACAATGACCTTGATCTCTTCGTTTTGCAGCATCTTGTCAAAGCGGGCTTTCTCTACGTTGAGGATCTTGCCGCGCAGGGGCAGAATGGCCTGGTTTTTCCGGTCCCGTCCCTGTTTGGCGCTACCGCCGGCGCTGTCGCCTTCCACAAGGTAGACCTCGCTCCGGGCGGGATCTCGCTCCTGGCAGTCTGCAAGTTTTCCGGGAAGGGCGCCGACCTCCAGGGCACTTTTTCTGCGCGTTAGTTCCTTGGCACGCCGCGCCGCGTCCCGCGCTCTTGCGGCATCGAGGGTTTTGCTGATGATCTGCTTAGCCACCGGGGGATTCTCTTCCAGATAGCTCCCCATTTTCTCATACACAATCCCCTCAACCAGCCCTTTGACCTCGCTGTTTCCCAACTTGGTCTTCGTCTGTCCTTCAAACTGGGGCTCCTTCAGCTTGATGCTGATGACGCAGGAGAGACCTTCCCGGACGTCTTCCCCCCGGATGGCGTCTTTCCCGTTCTTGATAAGGTTGTTGTTTGTGGCGTAGGTGTTGATGACCCGCGTGAGGGCGGACTTGAAACCGCTCATGTGCGATCCGCCTTCCGTGGTGTTGATGCTGTTTGCAAATGAGAAGATGCTCTCGCTGTAGGTGTCGTTGTATTGCAGGGCGACTTCCACCTGGCAATCGTCCTTGGCGCCGTCGAAATAGATCGGCTTTTTATGGAGGACCCCTTTGTTCCGGTTGATATATTCCACGAAAGAGACAATGCCGCCCTTGTAGAAGAATTCGCTCTTCTCGCCGTCGCGCTCATCCGTCAGGGTGATTTTCACCCCTTTGTTCAGAAAGGCGAGTTCGCGGAGGCGGTTGGAAAGGACATCGAAACTGAAATCGATCTCCTCGAATATTTCGTGATCGGGTTTAAAGGTAATTTTCGTGCCCCGGCCTCTCGTTTTTCCGATAACTTCCAGTTCATTTGCGGGCACGCCTCTGCTGTAGAACTGCCGGTATACTTTCCCGTCCCTTCTCACTTCAAGCTCAAGGTATGACGAAAGGGCGTTGACGACGGACACGCCGACGCCATGAAGGCCGCCGGATATCTTATAGCTGTCGTTGGAAAACTTTGCACCGGAGTGAAGCTTGGTAAGAACAACCTGGGCAGCCGAAACACCCTCTTCCTTGTGCATGTCCACGGGAATCCCGCGACCGTTGTCGTCCACCATGATGCTGTTGTCCGCCCTGATGCGTACGTCTATGTTATCACAGAACCCCGCAGCCGCTTCATCAATACTGTTATCTACCACCTCATAAACCAGATGATGGAGCCCTTCTTTGCCCGTACTGCCTATATACATGGCAGGCCTTTTCCGAACGGCTTCAAGGCCTTCCAATACTTTTATACTGTCCGCACCGTACTGTTCCGTCATGTTACTCCTTCAACTTCCTGAAAATGATGTAAATTTCTTGTCTGAGTCGTTCCTGTGGAAACGAAAATCCACAGAAGACTTATAAATACTGGATTCCGGATCAAGTCCGGAAGGACAATAAATATAAAAAATTTCGCTATATCTTTAATGGCATGATAATACACATGAAGTGATCATTTCCCTCCGGTTTGATAACACCTGGTTTCATTCCCTGACCGACTTCAAAGACAACCCTCTCTTCATCAATCACATCTATGGCATCAAGAAGATATTTCACATTATACCCTACCGCTACTTCCTGATCCTTGTAAGCCACGTCGATCTCATCTTTTGCTTCTCCCACGTCAGGGTTGGTTGAATTCAACATCAGTTTATTTTCGGTCAATGTCATGACGACGCCACTGTATCGTTCACTGGATATGACATTCATTCTTTTTAAGGCATGCAATACAGTGTCCCTGTCAAAATTTACCACGACCCCTTTTTCTTTGGGAATCACCCTGTTATAATCCGGATAATCCGCATCAATCAGACTGACCTTCAGCACGGTACCATCCGTTTTTATAATACACATTCCCCGACGAACCCCGAAGAAAACATCATCCGGTTTCCCCTCCACAAGCTTTCTGATTTCACCAAGCCCCTTGCGCGGAATAATAATCCCTTTTTCAAGTACTAAAAATGCTTCTTCCATGACCACATCCGCCATAGCCAATCGGTGTCCATCCGTTGCAACCATTTTTATTTTACTGAATTCCCCCTCTTTCCCGGCCTCAAAAAAAACACCATTTAAATTTCTTCTCATCTCATCCATGGACATGGCAAAAGACGCCCTGGAAATTAATTCCTGAAGAAAACTTCCCTTGATTTTATAGAGCTCTCCCTCATCCGAATCATCAAACACACTGGGGAAGTCATCTACCGGTAATCCAGGAATTCTATAGATGACCTTCTGAGATGTCAGGGTGACCCAATGATTTTCATTGGAATGAAAATGAATCTCTTCACCCTGAATTTCTCTAATCATTTCATATATTTTTCTTGCAGAAATCGTAATATTCCCCTGAGTGACAATATCCGCCTCATAATCGGCAATCAGAACGATTTCCTTATCTGTGGCAACAATTTTTATCTTATTTTCTTCCGTCCTGATTAAAACATTATTCAGAATAGGCATGGTGGTTTTCTTCTCAACAATACCCAGCGTTTTTTGAATTCCGTCTAAAAAAGTATCTCTTTTAATTTTAAATTCCATCACCATATCCCCCTTTTAAATCCTTGTTCGTTTTGAACATTATTGTTCTATAGATAGATTATTTTCTCTTATTATATATAAAATAGAATTAGTAATAGAAGATGTTCATACTGTATCATAACCCTATTTGTTCAATCATTGTCAATACACCATACTCATTTAGCTGTTGATAACTTATTTAGAAAAAGTCTCATACTTTGTTTTTAATAGTGTCTTCTATCTCACTCACGATCTTCTGGAGCTTTCCATCTTCCTCCATAGCTTTATTTATTTTATTGTTGGCGTAAATGACAGTTGAATGATCCCGCCCACCTATTTTTTCACCGATATCGGGAAAGGAGGAAGATGTCATTTTCCTTGCGAGGTACATGGCAATCTGTCTCGCATGGACGAGATTCTTATTTTTCTTTTGAGACTTTATGTCTGAAATTTTCACGCCTAATTTTCCGGCGACGGCTTTGGTGATTTCATCTATAGTGACATCCTCTTTTTCATTTTGTTTAAGGACTTTTTTCAACACTTCTTTTGCGAGGCTGATATCTATTTCCCTGCCGGTCAGTGAAGCATAGGCTCCGATTCTGATGAGAAATCCCTCCAATTCTCTGATGTTGGATTCCGCATTTGAGGCAACGTAGAAAGCAACGTTGGACGGAATAGTCAGATTGTTTTCATAGGCCTTTTTTTCGATAATGGCAATTTTCGTTTCCATTTCAGGAGGTTGAATATCGGCAATGAGACCCCACTCGAATCTCGAACGAAGCCGTCCCTCAAGATTAGGAATATCTTTTGGAAACCGGTCGCTTGTGACAACGATTTGTTTGCCGGAATCATGCAGTGTATTAAATGTATGAAAAAATTCCTCCTGGGTTCGCTCCTTCCCGGCGATAAACTGTATGTCATCAATCAGAAGGCAGTCAATCTTTCTGTATTTCTCCCGAAATTGCGGCATTTTATCGTACCTGATGGAGTTGATCAGCTCGTTCATGAACTCTTCGGCAGACACATACAGAACATTCATGTCTGTATAAAGAGAGTGGGTAAAGAGACCGATCGCATTCAATAGATGGGTTTTGCCAAGGCCGACTCCCCCGTAAATGAAGAGAGGATTGTAATTTTTGGCCGGTTGCTCCGCGACTGCTACCGATGCGGCATGTGCAAATTGATTGCATGATCCGACGACGAATCTTTCAAAACTGTAATGCGGATTTAGGGTATTGCTGGTCTTTGATCGTAGAGATTTACTTTTTGCGCGGGGCGTCTCCGGATGATGTTCGCGTTTGCGAACGGAAGCCTGGCCTTTTTCATGATCCTGGGATACAAGAAAATCAACGTTGATATCACCACCTGCTAGAAAGGCCATCGCATCCTTAATAATGGAGTGATAGTTTTCCAAAAGCCAGTCCTTAAAAAACTTGTTCGGCACCGACAGACTGATGTGACTCCCTTCCATGGAGATGATCTTAATGGGCCGTATCCATGTTTCAAAGTTTTGCTGACTAACTTTTTCCTTAATGATTTGAAGACTTTTTTCCCAGAGAATTTCCAATTCTGAATACCTGTAAACAATTTATCAACATCTGTTGATAAAGGTTAGATGGATGTGAGCAATGTGACCAAACGATGGAGTTCTTCCACTGTATTAAATCTAATTTCTATCCTGCCTGATTTTTTCCCCCGGGTAACGTGGACCGCCGTCATCAATCGTGAGGAAAGGGTATTTTCGAGATCAAGAAGGGAAGGATCTTGTCTTGCTGATTTCATCTTCGACGGTGTTCTTTTCCTGTTCTGTATCAGACGTTCCGTATCTCTCACGCTGAGCGACTTCTTTTTGATGACGTGAAAGACCTGTATCTGCTCTGCGGGAGAGTCGAGAGCGAGCAGGGAACGTGCGTGGCCTGCGGTAAGGGTTTTGTCGCGCAGTGCCTGTTTAACTTCCTGGGGCAGTTTTAGCAACCGGATGGTATTGGCGATGGTTGAGCGGTCCTTGCCGACCCTGGTTGAGAGTTCCTCCTGCGAGATATTGAACTTTTCAATGAGCATGGCGAAGGCTTCGGCCTCTTCGAGGGAATTGAGGTCTTCTCTCTGAATATTTTCAATCAGGGACATTTCCGCTGCGTCCGAATCTTCCACATCCCGGATAACGATAGGCACATCCCTGATGCCGGCTTCTTGAGCGGCCCTCCAGCGCCGTTCTCCCGCAATAATTTCGTAGCCCTGGCCGGACTTTCTCACAATAATGGGCTGAATGATACCATTTTCCCTGACCGATGCAACAAGGCGTTTTTGCTCATTGTCATTGAAATTTTTCCGGGATTGAAAACGGTTTGGTGAAAGCTCCTCAATCCCGCACAGGATGAACGAAGGCCTGGTGCTGATATCATCAAGAAGATCGGGAAGGATGGCCCCGAGTCCTTTGCCGAGAGATCCTTTTTGTGGCATCTATATCCTCCCGTTGGTTAAAATTTCTCTCGTAAGTTCCATGTAGGAAATGGCACCGCGTGATTTGATATCATAAAGAATAATGGGAAGACCATGACTCGGGCTTTCCGACAATCTTACGTTTCTCGGAATGACGGTTTTAAAGACACTTTTACCGAAATGGCTTCTCACGTCTTCACTGACCCGGTGGGACAACAGGTTTCTCGAATCAAACATGGTTAAAAGAATCCCCCCGAGTGTCAGGGCCGGGTTTAATCTTGCCTTGATGAGCCTGACTGTATTGAGTAAATATCCGAGACCCTCCATGGCGAAATATTCGCACTGGAGCGGGATGATCAGATAATCAGAGGCAACGAGGGCATTGACTGTCAGGAAACCGAGCGACGGGGGGCAGTCAATAATAATGAAATCGTAGTCCGTATCGAGATGGTGAAGGAGGCTTCTGAGTTTCTTCTCTCTCTCTTCAAGATGTATGAATTCAACCTCAATCCCGATCAGATCTTGATTGGAAGGCGCCATATCGAGATGGGGGAGCTGTGTGTCCACAATCACCTCTTTCAGGGAAACCTTGCCGATCAAGGCATGATATAGATTCTGCTTGCTGATCATGTCTCTGTCGATTCCCATACCGCTCGTGGCATTGCCCTGGGAGTCGCAATCGATAAGCAGCGTCTTTCTTTCCGCCGCTGCCAGTGATGCAGACAGATTGATGGCCGTTGTGGTTTTTCCTACTCCCCCCTTCTGATTTGCTATGCATATGATTTTACGCATGATTTAATAGAACAGATCCGGTTCTTTCGTGACGGTGAATTGATGGCGAAAAGTAGCATAAAACATGTTCTTTGAGAAGGATTATTTTGGACGGTTTTAATGATTTACCGTTTTTTTAAAAATCACAATTTTTCGAAGGTCGCCGGTCACGGGCAGCCGAATCTCGTGACAGGCAAGGAAGGTCAACCCTGATGACATTTCAGATATTTCAATCGCCTCATTGAGTTCATCTGTGACGTTTTTTCCCTTCATGGCCATGACGGTTCCGTTATGTCTCAAGAAAAAGGAACTTATCGGAATCAAGGCGGAAAGTTTAAATGTTGCCCTTGAGATGACGGTATCGAAGTAATTTCTGTA
>CAZIQY010000009.1:0-56790 GCA_964541605.1 uncultured Syntrophaceae bacterium
CAGGGAACTGGTCAGGGATACCCTGAACACGTTTCTCAAGGCCCGGGAAGACATTCGGGTAGCGGAAGAAAAACTGCACACATTGATGGAACATGCCTTAAAGGAGGCGACCTGATTGGACAGGACGCTTGAGGATTTCATCACCGCCCTTCGACGCTCCGGCGTGAGGGTATCCGTGGCGGAAACGATGGATGCCCTTCAGGCGGCTGCGTTGTCCGGCTATGGGGACCGGCGGCTTTTGAAGGATTTCCTGTCCGTCTCTCTGGCCAAGTCCCTGCCGGAAAAAGAGATCTTTGAGGTCTGTTTCAGCCGCTTCTTTGCCGTCGATGACGTGTCCGGGGAGGACTTCCTTTTTGAAAAAGGCGACGTCCCGCCCACCGTCCAGGGAACGTCCCTTCTGACCCAATTTCTCCTTTCAGGCGACGACGGCGGTCTTGCCCTTGCCTTCAGGGAGGCAGCGGGGTTGGCCGGCATCCGTGACATTCAATACCCTACCCAGAAGGGTCTTTACATGCAGAGGTTTTTTCAGGAGCTCGGCATGGAGGCCCTCGACAGGGATCTCCGCAGGCTTACGGAGGAAGGGAGCCCGGAAGCTCTCGCCCAGGCGAAAGCACTGGAATCCATGCGGAATCATCTCGTTGAAAGGACGAGAAACCTGATTGAGAGGCAGATCGAGCTTTACGCCTCGGCACGGGCCGATGAACTGTCAGCAGAACATATAAGAAACACACGCCTTACAGCGATCGAGGAACGGGATCTGGCCCGGATCCACAAGATCGTACAGAAGATGGTCAAGCAGCTTAAGGACCGGAATTCAAGGAGGCAAAAGGCCGCCCGAAGGGGACACCTGGACTTCAAGAAGACGTTTCGCAAGAACATTACCTATGGCGGTATCCCATTCAATACCTGCTGGAAGTCGAAGAAGATCGACCGGGCGGAAGTTGTCGCCATCTGTGACGTGAGCCGTTCCGTTGCGAATGTCGCCCGTTTTTTTCTTCTTGTTTTATACAGTTTAAACGAGGTTATTCCCAAGATCCGATCCTTCATCTTCTGTTCGAACCTCGTTGAGGTAAGCCCTCTCTTTGAAAAATACCCGTTGCAGGAGGCTCTGGCCAGGCTCTGGTCGGGGACCGACCTCCCGATTCTCATGAACCGGACCGATTACGGAGGGTCTTTTCTTGATTTCAAGGATCAGCATTCCCATTGCCTCACGAAGAGATCGACGGTGATCATCATGGGTGACGCCCGCAACAACTATTGGAACCCAAAGACGGAAGCCCTCCGGTTTATTTCCGAGAGGTGCAAGCGGTTGATATGGCTCAATCCCGAGATGCCGTCTCTCTGGGGAGCGGGGGATTCGGAAATGGAAACATATCTCCCTTACTGTACGATAGCCCGTGAATGCAACACCCTTCGTCACCTTGAGAAAGTGGTGGAATATCTGCTTCGTGTTAATTGAGGATGTTTGATAATGATAGATTCCATGTCAAGCACGGAATGACATAGGAGGAAAGAAGGATAAGGTTTGAACAGGGAACTGCAGGAAGCGAGAAAGCTCGCTCGAAGGATCGCGCGCTCCACAGATTCTCCAATACTGTACAGGGAAAAGAGAAAAGAGGTTGAGGGATCTCGACGGCTGTTCAGGTCTTCTTCTGTCGTCAGGGAGTGCCTCGGTCTTGTCAGGGAGCGGGAAGACGGCATCGGCCACGGGTTTGTCCATGTCCGGAAGGTCGCCATCGACGCGGGAGCCATTGCTCTCATAGAGAACAGCTTCATTCGTCCGAGGCCGGAAGTCCGGCGCATTGTTCTTCTCGCGCACCTGGCCGGCATTCTTCATGACATTCGAAGGCTGGAAAGGGATCACGCCCGTGCAAGCGCCGGGGAAGCGGGGAAACTCCTCGCCCGCTTCGATCTGTCGGAACGGGAAATTGCGGCTATCGTGGGCGCCATCGGGAATCACGAGGCTTTCCGGTCCGCCGACCATCTCGAAGATCCCCTGTCCCTGTTTCTGTCCGACGCTCTTTACGATGCCGACAAATTCCGCTGGGGGCCGGACAACTTCACGGAAATGATCTGGGACATGGTGGAATACAGGAAGGCCCCGCTTGATGCGGTTCTGGAGCGGTTTCCGAAAGGCATGGAGGGGATAAAGCGCATTCGTGAGACGTTTCGCACTCAAACCGGAAAAATTTACGGCCCGGATTTTATCGACCGCGGCATCGAGATCGGCATGAAATTTTTACGCTGCTATGACCCTCTCAAAAACCTGATCACCCCTACAGTCCCGTGACTTCCTGATGATCATGCCCATTGCCGGGAAGGCATTCATTTGCTCGCATCTTCCCACGCGAGGGGATTGAAAGGGGGATGATGTATTTATCCCCGCTATTTTCTCTTTCTGTATTGCCTTTGCCGTTTCATTCTGCTATGGTCATACCATGTCATACAAAGGAGGTTCTTATGGGTTCACGTCAGCGAGCAGTTATGAGTCTCTCTCTTCCCCCTGATACGGCTAAGGAATATAAAGAAATCGCCAAGACGGAAGGGAAGACAATCAGCGGCCTGTTTCGCGAAATGTTTTTTTTCTACAAGCAGGAGAAGTTAAAAAAGGAGTTTCTCGCCCTTCAGAATTATGGCGTTGAAAAGGCAAAAGAGCTGAAAATCTCGGAAGAGGAAATCGAACGCCTCATCTTTGCGGGGCGATAAGGTGCAAAAGGTTGTCTTCGATACGAATGTCTATATTTCCGCTTTCATCACCAGGGGTGGAAGGGCGGAACAGGCATGGGGGCTTGCTTTGGAAGGCAAGGTCGAGGTCTGGACATCTGTTGCCATTCTGACGGAAATGGCCGGGAAGCTGCGCGAAAAGTTTCATTGGCGGGACGAGCTTATCAAGGCTGCTATCAAGCATATTGCTAATACAGCGAAGGTTATCAAACCCTCGATAAAGATCAATATGCTGGCGGATGAACCGGACAACCGGATTCTGGAATGCGCTCAAGGGGCTGCAGAGATAATTGTGACCGGCGATAAACATCTCCTTGATCTTGTTGCCTTCGAGGGTATTAAGACCATCCGTATCGCGGACATCTTGAAATTATAAAGGAGAAAGAGTCATGCCCACCCTTGCCCGTGATCTGATCCGGGAGGCAATTGATTTACGGGAAGATGTCGCCCTTGCAGATTTTGCCGACACACGAATGAAGACATTCGACAGGAAAGTGGCGCCTTCGCATGAAGATGTGTGGGAATGATCCCTGCCTTTTACTCTGCACTATCATCCCGCCGTTCGCGTTGATGATTTGCCTCTTATCGACCAAAAGACAGAATTCGTAAGAACGGTTGCAGACCGCACCTCATGACTATGGAGAACCTTTGCGAAAGTCCCTGAAAGGATACTGGAAGCTCCGCGTGGGAGATTACCGGGTTGTGTTCAAAGTGATCGCGAGGTATGGATTCTTGGCATTTGGCATCGGAAATGGGGTTATATGGATATTGGCGCGAGGACGTAAACGCTTTATCGGTGCCGGGGACATTTGCTTGCTTCCTGAAGTCAAGCATCTATGGATTTTGTCGGATATCCAATCTTTCAAACGGCATTCATCGATAAAGTGATTTCTCTTGACAGACGTAATTATTTTCCTTAGACTTTTTTAAAATAATCAGATGGTTAACATGACAGGGGCTATGAAAGAACAAGACAGAATGATCGTCTTGGAATTGAAGAGAAGATTATCCTCCGATTTGCAGAAGCGCGTGATAAAATTCATCCTCTATGGATCTCGCGCCAGAGGCGTCGATGTAGAAGATTCAGACCTCGACCTAGTCGCTTTGGTCGATGAAAAGACGCCGGAAATCGAAAGCGCCCTCGATGACCTCGCCTATGGCGTCATGTGGGATTATGATTTCAAGCCCGTCATCTCGTTAAAGGTCTTCTCCGAAGCGCGCTTCCGTAGTTCCACAGAAAAGGGGATGTCATTTTACAGGCATATCGAAAAAGAAGGCATTCCTATATGACGGATGAGGTCAGGAGATATATCCAAAAAGCCGAGCACGCTCTCGAAGTTGCCGAAGACCTATTGAAGGATGGACACGTCCCGGATGCGGCCAGCAAAACCTATTACGCCATGTATTACGCTGCTCAGGCGCTATTGAACGCCGATGGAATAGATGTCGTCAAGCATTCGGCGGTTGAATCCGCCTTTGGGTACCATTTTGCCAAGACGGGGAAAATCGATACCAAATTCCATCGGATGCTCATGAGTGCCCGTAAGATTAGGGAGATTGCCGATTACGACATCGATGAGGAAATCGTTGAGCCCGTCGCCTTATTGAAAATTGACGAGGGTCGCGCCTTTCTATCGGTCATCAAAGATTATCTTGGCCTGTAATTCAAGCGGTAATCCTCACCGCAATTCCAAATCAAAAACCCTTGACTTGTAGAACGAAAGGCCTGCATTATTTAAATTTGATCAAGATCAGACTTAAGCATTACCATGAAAGCCGAGCTTCCTGCAGGGCATTCATTTGCTCGCATCTTCCCACGCGAGGGGATTGAAATTTGTCCTGCGGTCGTAATGATCTTCACCCTCCGCACGCTTCAGATAGCCGACCACAAGATAGGTTAACGGTGTCGCCGCCGCTTCATAGGCGGACTTTATCAGCCACTGGGCAACAATCAATTTCCACAGTTCATGAAGGGGAATCGTCCCAATAAACGCCAGAATGATAAAAATCCCCGTATCGGCAAGCTGCCCGACAAGGGTTGACCCTATTGTCCTCATCCACAGATACCGCCCGTTTGTCGCTATTTTCATCCTGGCGAGGACATAAGAGTTGAGGAACTCCCCGAACAGGTAAGCGATAAAAGACGCTGCCAGGAGCCGGGGCGCAAACCCTAAAATCGCTTCGTAAGCCTGTTGAGCGGCTTCGGGAGATCCGAAGACGCCCGCACTCCAGAAAGGGGCCGGGGGCAGTTGAATACTGATCCAGATCGCCACAACTGCCATCAGATTACAGAAAAATCCGATCCAGATCACCTGACGGGCACGGGCATAGCCGTACACTTCCGTAATGACGTCGCCAAAGATATAGGAAACGGGAAAAATGATAATCGCGACCGTTAGAAATACCGGGCCTGCGGAAAACAACTTGACCGCGATGATGTTCGAAACGATCAGGCTGGTTACAAAGATTGCGGTGATGGCGGGCAGCCAGCGATACCTGTACATTTTCATCCTCGTTATTTTTGACGATTTCGTAAAAAATCCCCCAACCTGTCATTCCCGCGCAGGCGGGAATCCAGAGAACACGTAACTACTCGAAAGAAATGGATTCCGGATCAAGTCCGGAATGACAAAATAGGAGTTCATAGGCTTTTTACGCAGCCGCTATTTTTTAAATTCGGCATCGACTTTAATCGAAACCCCCCCGCGGACGGAAAATTCCGCCGTGACCTTGCACCACCGGGGCTTCAGAATCGCCACCAGATCGTCCAGAATGACGTTCGTCACGTGCTCATGAAAAACGCCCTCCTCTCGAAAAGACCAGAGGTAAAACTTGAGGGATTTCGATTCGAGAATGGATGCATCCGGGATATACCGAATGGTCAACCGGGCAAAGTCGGGCTGTCCGGTAGAGGGACAGACACAGGTAAATTCCTCCGTTTCGAGGGTCACGATATAGTCCCTGTCTGGGTGGTGATTGGGGAATACCTCCAGTTTTTTCAGTGGTCTGGAGTCCCTGCCGAGCAAGGTCAAGCCGTCGAGATCGGATTTTTTCGTCATCTTCGTCATATAGACTCCTGTCGTTTCATAAGACAACCTTTTGCAGACCGGCGTAGAAAAAATAGCAGGCAAAAACAACCAGGAACGCGGCGCATGTCCCCACGATTCCCCTGTAGATGCCATCGGTAAAAAGATGCCTGCCCTTGCCCACCGCTGCAGCGACCGCCGAATACCAGACCAGATCGGCCAGAATGTGCCCTGTAAAGAAGAAAATAATGCCCCATATCGCAAACTGCCAGCTGTGCAGGATGTAACCAAAACCGATGGTCGCCCACCAGATGATCCAGTACGGGTTCGCCAGACTAAGGAGTATGCCGCTGACAATCAGAGAGTTATTGTCTGTTTTTTCAGCCTGCAATGAAAGACTCAGCGTTGGAAGGGTGCGAAACATACCGAAAGCCATCCACAGCAGAATTGCGCCGCCGGCGATAGCAATAACGGCAAAAACTCCCTCTCGCTGAAGAAAGGGAGCCACTCCCAGAACCAGCAGGACCACCAGGCCAATCTCCAGGATGCCGTGGCCGGCAATGAGCATGGGCCCCGCACGGAAACCCCGTTTTGAACTTTCACTGACGGTCGCCGTCAGCAACGGCCCCGGCATCATCGCGCCTGAAAAGGCAATGATGAATGATGAAAAAAATATGGTCAACAGTTCCGCGAGCATGGATGCACAACTCCTCTGAAAAACACTATCGGTATCGACAGGATAAATCAAGGGGAAATTAAAGGCAGAAAATACAACCCCTGACAGTGTTTTCAGTCTGTCAGGGGTTGGTTATGCAAACGGATATTCGATCGCTTATTTGTTTACCTTCAGATACTCCCTGGCAAGCGCCGTATTGACATGAACAACTCCCTTGTTCAATATCTTAAACGGGTAATTTTCCGTAATTACCGGAAGCTGATCGGCCTGTTCCTGCGTCTTGACAACGGAACCGGCAGGAACATAACGGCCATCAGGCACCTTGATGCCCATCAAAATGACGCCCGGTTCAATCACACATTTTTTTCCCACAAAGGATTTGAATACCAGGGACTTCATTCCCACAAAGGTATCATCCATTACAACCGCGGGCCCGTGGATCTGCACCTGATGGGCCAGAGATACCCGGTTACCAACATACACGGCATATTTTGCACCGTTGACCTCGAAGAGATTCTTTTCAACGGGTTTCCCGTTCATCTCCGTCTCGAGGGCATGGATCACGACTCCGTCCTGAACGTTGGACTGGTCCCCGACATACAGGGGCTGCCCCTCATCGCCACGGACGGATGCCATGGGAGAGACCATGATCTGCTTCCCCAGAATGACATTCCCGATCACGGCGGCAAGAGGATGGACATACGTCGTCGAATCGATAACCGGTTCAGACACCTTTGCGGAAAAATCCGTCACCACATTTTTTTCAATCATACCGTTTCCTCCAATTCCATCGAAATAAACACAAAAAAGGGACAGGCTGCTTTTAATCAGAGAAGACCTTCAGGAAAAGCACCCTGTTCCCTTTTTTTCTTTCAGTTCTTCCCATACCTCATGAACGGCGGCCCTGGTCTTTTCTATGGGGCCTCTGTTATCAATCACATAATCGGCATGAGGAATCTTGTCGGCTATGGGCATCTGGGAAGCCAGTCTGGCGTTCGCATTTTCCCGACTGCACCCGTTTCTTTGCATCAGCCTCTGGATTTGGTCCTCGGGAGGAACATACACGAGTATCACGCAATCGAGCAAATGCTTCATTCCCACTTCGAACAAAAGCGGAATGTCTGATACGACGATGGCCTGAGGGTTTATTTTATCAATATCCGCCAGCCTTCGATTCCACTCTTCGAAAACAGCTGGATGCACGATCCGGTTGAGTTCCGCCAGTTTTTCCCTGTCGCGAAAGACAATCGCCCCCAATTTCTCCCGGTCGATCGTCCCGTCGTCGTTCAGGATATCCGACCCGAAATACGCAACAACGGCCTTCCAGCCGGGGCGTTCCGGTTCTTCCACAAAATGCGCCAACTCGTCCAGATCAATCAGGCAGGCACCTTCCTCCTGAAACATCCGGGCGACGGTTGATTTCCCGCTGGCAATACCTCCTGTCAAGCCTGCACGCAGCATGGGATCAACTGTTTCTCTTATAGATGATTCGAAGGCCTTCCAATGTGAGCATGTCATCGACAACGTGGATGCTCTTCGTCTCTGATGCAATGATCTTCGCAAGCCCGCCCGTCGCGATGACCTTCGGATCCGATTTGACTTCCCCCTTTATCCGCTCAACAAGGCCGTCCACAAGACCTGCATACCCATACAGAATGCCCGCTTGCATACTGCTTACCGTATCCTTGCCGACGACCGTTTTCGGCCTGATGATTTCTATCCGCGGAAGCTTTGCCGCCTTCTGAAAAAGGGCCTCGCTGGATATCATGATCCCCGGGCAAATGCAGCCCCCCATGTATTCTCCCTTGGCCGATACATAATCGAAGGTCGTGGCCGTACCGAAATCGACAATGATGATGTCCCCCTTGTATCTTTCAAAAGCGGCTACGGCATTGACGATCCTGTCGGCACCCACTTCCCTCGGGTTGTCGTAATGAATCGGCATGCCCGTCTTGATTCCGGGACCGACAATCATAGGCTTTATGTTGAAGTACTTTTTGCAGAGCGGTTCGAGAATATGGAGCATGGGAGGAACGACGCAGGAAATGATAATGGCCTTGATGGCTTTTGGGCTCACCTTGCTGTTTTTATAGAGGTTATATATCAGCATGCCGTATTCATCGACGGTGTGGTCTACGACGGTCCGGAGCCTCCAGTCGTGGACAAGATCATCGCCGTCGTATAAACCGAGCACCGTATTGGTGTTCCCCACATCAATGGCTAAAAGCATCTTTCAACCCGGGAAATTGTATTATAGTTTTATTATTACCACGGCAATTAAACATATCAATTTTCATGCGGATCCGGCATCCAGGTCAATTCTGGATTCCCGCTTTCGCGGGAACGACGGCTTTGAGATATATTATTGCCGGAGTAATAACATATCTCAGATGACGACGCACCGTCATTGCCTGATGAGAGTGGCATCGCCTGCCATGATTTTTTTTATGATTCCGTACTCATCCTCCAGAATCATGGCGCCGGAGTCATCGATACCGTGCACTTCTCCCTTCCTGATATCTCCCTGAAAAACCACCTGAACCTGCCGGCCGACCATGGATGAGTATGCAAGCCACGCTTCCCTGATGGGTTCAAAACCCATCTTGACCCAAGTACGGTACCATTTTTCAAAATAATCGTAAAATTCGACCGCGAAATCAAGGCGGGAAATATCTTTGCCTGTCTCCTCTTTCAGCGATGTGGCAATTTCCCGAAATGATTCGTCAAAATTTTCTTTCCTAATATTGATATTGATTCCGATCCCGACAATGACAAAATTAACCCACGGCCCTTTAGCGGCCTTCATTTCCGTAAGAATACCGCAGACTTTCCTTCCCCTGATCTGGACATCATTCGGCCATTTAAGCGTCACATCGGAAGGGCAATATCGGGACAAAGTCTCGGCTGCGGCAACACCGGTCATCAAAGGGATCTGAGCAGTAGAAGCAGGGTCTGTCAGGGGTCTCAGAATGATGGATGTATACAGATTGCATCGCGGGGGTGACTGCCATACCCTCTTCATGCGGCCTTTTCCCTTTGTCTGGAGGTCGGCTATCACGATCGTTCCTTCGGGAGCGCCATGAAGGGCTAAATTGAAGGCAATATCATTGGTCGATCCCGCTTCGTTGAAAAAACGTATTACGTTCCCTATGTACCTTCCTACAAGACGATCGGCTATTGCCTCCTTATTGAAATCCATACAGCGCTACAGACCCCAGCAATAAACGTTAAAAACGATGAATCCCATCAATAGCGTGCGGGTTGAATATTTGCATGAACCCGGACGCCTGCAGCATCATTCAATCTTCAGAGAGATATCCGCTGCCGGCGCAGAATGGGTCAGCCTTCCCACAGATATGAAATCCACCCCTGTTTCTGCAATCTGTTTCACATTGGTTAAATTGACATTGCCGGAGGCTTCAAGGGGAACCCTGCCATTAACGAGGGAGACCGCCTTCTGCATCTCTTCGATGGTCATGTTGTCCAGCATGATCACGTCCGCTCCGGCGGATAGCGCCTCCTCAAGTTCATGCAGATTTTTAACCTCTATTTCAACCTTCAGGGTATGGGGAATCCTGTCATGAACTCTGGCCAGCGCCCGTGAGATACCGCCCGCCGCCGCAATATGGTTGTCTTTAATGAGAACGCCGTCGCAGAGACCGAAACGATGGTTTGCCCCTCCTCCGATTCTCACAGCATACTTGTCCAGATATCTGAGTCCGGGAACGGTCTTTCGCGTGTCAAGGATCTTTGCATGCGTTCCTCTGACCTGATCCACATACTGCCTTGTCAGCGTCGCAATTCCGCACATTCTCTGAAAAAAATTGAGGGCCACCCTTTCAGCGATCAGGATGCTGTGAAGAGGTCCGGATACCGCGGCAAGAATTTCCCCTTTTACGGCACTCTGACCGTCCACGGAACCGCCGGTAAATTGAATCTGTCTGTCTATATAAAAAAAGGCCTCTCTGAACACATCGATTCCCGCCACCACGATCTCAGATTTTGCCAGGGCGCTGGCAGCACCGGTCTCTTCGCCTGTCAGGACAGCGGTTGTTGTAATATCCCCGAAACCGATATCTTCCTTAAAGGCAGATCGCAGGAGTTTACGCACGATACGTCTATCGAGCATGATCTTACAAATCCGTTTCCTGGAGTCTTTTCAGGGCCGTCTCCAGAACGACATGTTTTTCTTTTATGGCCCTGAATTTTTCCTCCTCTTTTTCAATAACCGGCTTTGAAGCTTTGGCCATGAAATCACGATTCGCCAGTTTTCTTGAAACAAACGTCAAATCCTTCATCACTCTGGCCATCTCTTTATCAAGTCTGGATCTTTCTCCGGCAATATCCATCATCCCTTCCAGCAGTACAAACACTTTTATCGACCCGTTAACGCCCGTGGCCGCATTCTTTGGTTCTTCCGTACTGCCTTTGATGTTCAATGTCTCAAGATTGGCCAGATTGACAATATGGTCTCTCCCTGCCGTTATGGTTGTGTTGGCATCTTCTTCCGGAGCCGAAATCAGGACCCGTAACTTTTTCGATGGCGCGATGTTCATTTCTCCCCGAATATTCCTCACGCTGGTCACAACATCCATGATGACACGCATTTGTTTCTCCGCCTGGATGTCCTGAAGAGAATCATCCTCCGCAGGGAATTCGCTGACCATGATGGAGCTTCCATCGTTAATCAGTGTCTGCCATATTTCTTCCGTAACAAATGGCATGAAGGGATGAAGCAATTGAAGCGACGTTTTTAAAACCGCAAAAAGTGTTTGCTGGGTGGCGCGCCTCTGTGCCGCGTCTCCTTTCCCATAGAGGGTGGGTTTGATCAATTCAAGGTACCAGTCGCAGAACTCATGCCAGATGAATTGATAAATGTGAGCCGCGGCCTCGTTAAACCGGTACTCATCAAGGGCTGCTGCCACTTCTGCAACGGTCCTGTTGAGCTGATGTTTGATCCAGCGGTCAGGCAGAGACGCCCCGTTTTTTTCAAAAGGAACATCTCTCGAATAATCCTGGAGGTTCATCAGCGAAAACCGGGTTGCATTCCATATCTTGTTGACAAAATACTTATAACCCTCAATCCGCTCTTCGGACATCTTCACATCCCTGCCCTGGGCGGTGAATGCCGCGAGGGTAAACCTGAAGGCATCTGTTCCATATTTATCAATCATTTCAATCGGATCGATGATGTTCCCCTTGGATTTACTCATCTTCTCCCCCTTCTCATCACGAACGAGAGCATGGAGGTACACATCCTTGAAGGGGACTTCCTTCATCGCATAAAGACCCATCATCATCATTCTGGCAACCCAGAAGAATAGAATATCGAATCCTGTAACGAGAAGAGACGTGGGATAAAACGTCTTCAGGGCTTTCGTCCGTTCCGGCCAGCCAAGGGTTGAAAAAGGCCAGAGAGCGGAACTGAACCATGTATCCAGAACGTCTTCTTCCTGTCTGAGTATGGAGTTGCCGCACTCAGGGCATGAATCCGGATCTTTTGTGGAAACGATCATTTTCCCGCAACTGTCACAATACCAGACAGGGATTCGATGGCCCCACCAGATCTGCCTTGAAATGCACCAGTCCCTGATATTATTCATCCAGTCAAAATAGGTGCCTTCCCATGTGGACGGCAGAATTTTTGTTTTGCCTTTGACAACTGCAGCTATTGCCGTTTTTGCCAAAGGCTTTATCTTTACAAACCATTGCCGTGACACCGCAGGTTCGATATGGGTCTTGCACCGATAACATTGCCCGACATTATGGACATAGGGTTCTCTGCCAACCAGGTAGCCGCCGGCTTCCAGATCCCTGACTACATTTTCCCGGCCGGCATAGCGATCCTGTCCCTGGTAGACGCCGCCGTTTTCATTAATAACGGCGCTGCCGTCCAGGATCCTGATGATTTCGAGATCATGTCTCTCGGCCACGGTAAAATCATTGGGATCATGAGCGGGTGTGATTTTTACCGCCCCGGAACCGAATTCTATACTTACATAATGATCGGCAATGACGGGTATCCTGCGATTCATAAGAGGAAGGATGACCGATCTTCCTACCTTGTCTTTATAACGTGCGTCATCCGGGTTGACGGCTACCGCCGTATCGCCCAGCATGGTTTCCGGACGAGTGGTGGCCACTACCATTTCTCCGTTCCCTTCAGCAAAGGGATACCGGATATGCCACAGGAAGCCCTGTTCTTCCTTATATTCCACCTCCAGATCCGATATAGCCGTATGGCAGCGGGGGCACCAGTTAACGATGTAATCGCCCTGATAGACCAGTCCCCCGTTATACAGGCGTACAAATACCTCCCGGACAGCCCTGGACAGATTTTCGTCCATGGTGAAGCATTCCCTGGACCAGTCGCAGGAACACCCGAGACGCTTGAGCTGGTTTGTGATCACCCCGCCGTACTTTTCTTTCCATTCCCACACCCGTTCGATGAACCGTTCCCGTCCAAGGTCATGCCGGGTAACCCCTTCCTTTGCCAGTTCCTGCTCCACGACATTTTGTGTCGCAATTCCCGCATGGTCGGTTCCGGGCATCCAGAGAGCGTTAAAGCCCTGCATCCTTTTGTATCTGATGATCACGTCCTGCAGGGTATTGTTCAGGGCATGACCCATATGGAGCATCCCCGTAACATTGGGGGGTGGAATCACGATGGAAAACGGTTTCTTGGAACTCGTATCTTCCGCTCTGAAAAAACCGTTATCAAGCCAGTACCGGTACCACTTCGCCTCCGATTCGTGAGGCTCATAAACCTTGCTCAATGACATTTCAGCCATTACATGACTCCATTAGAAAAACTTCAGCTCTTCCTTTATCTTCCTGATAATCAGGAGGGCATCCACGCCGGGGACAGGTCCCATGGCGCCGAACTCACCGGAGGTCAGGTCCTTCGCCTGCATGATACCCCGCGACGTCACCACCATAACGGCGTTGAAGTAAGGTAAATCGGACCTTAAATCGGGGAAAGGCGATGTGCTTCCGATAAATTTTGTCGCCAGGGCGTTGTCGCCCGAGACCTTGATGAGGATGTCTTCAATCATCATCGCATACGTTGCCCGATCCACATAGTCGTTCGGACGGAAGGTTCCATCAGAATATTTCTCCAGCCCGCGGACCCCTATCTGCATAATAGCTTCGATGTCCGCCTTTAAAGGGTGGGTGGCAATATCCGTTGCCGACGCTGCCGTTTTTCCCCCCGCTGCTTTGGCTTTCTCGGGATCTTTAAAACCTGTATCAAATGTTTTAGGAGTTCTTTTCTTATAAAGAACATCTATTTTCATCTCTTCCATAAACAGGGCGGCTGCGTCCGCTCTTGTGATGCGCTCCACAAAAGCTATTTGCTTTCCCGTTATCGTCCCGGGCATGGCCCTCTGAATCTTCTGGACCAGTTTCCATTGATTGTCCGCTTCATTGACATAGTCGCCTTTCAGATCGAGAACTTTTGAAAACATCTGCCCCGCCTGAGAGAGATCCAGCGCCGTCATGTAACACAATCCCATGAAATAATAAGCGGAAGCGGCTTTCGGATCTATAAAGATGGCCTTATCAAATTCCCCTTTGGATATATCCAGCCAATCCTTGTCCACGTTCTTGCACACGACGCCCACTTTCATACATTCGGCATGGCTCATGGTGTTGACCCGAATGTATCCGACATGGACAAATACCTTCTCATCGTTTGCGTCCGCATATTTCCAAGCCTTATCCATGGCGTCGATGGCGCCTTTGTAATCTTTCTGATAGGCTTTGACGAGGCCTGTTCCCGCGTAGGCCTTTGAATATTTTGGGCTCAGTTGAATAGCGAGTTCAAATTCCCTCTGAGCATCCGAGTATTTCTCCTGATCCAACAATTTCATACCCGTACTGAAGTGATGCTCGGGTGTGTCCAACTGGCTTACCGGCGGTCTTGCTTTAGGCCCACAGGATATAATCAGAATCCCCACACTGATCACAACAAGCAGCATCAATAGATTTCGGCATTTTAATCGGCGAATCATAATTCTCTCCTTTCTTGAAAAACGTTTAAACAAATAAGCGGGACGAGCTTTCGACACCCGCGCTTGCTGACATAAAACTACTTTGGCAAGGTATATTCATACTATCTCTAAGTCAAGAAATTTCACAAACGGGCCGATCCTGCAACGTGAAGACGAGAAGCTCCAACCCGGAAGAAATCCGGTCATCAGAATCGTTCATCGGGAGAGGAACGACTTGATTCGCTGTATGGCAACGGCGATATCGTAAGGAGAATGCCATTCAATTTCCCTGTCCGATCCGAACCAGGTCATTTGACGTTTCGCATAGTGTTTTGTATCGCGCTTCATCATCCCGATCGCTTCGTCCAGCCGATGTGTTCCTTTTATAAAACCGACCATGTGTTTATAACCCAGTGAGCGCATCGATTTCAGGTTCTCGTGATACCCTCTCTCAAGGAGCATCATTACTTCCTCAATGAATCCCTCCCGGATCATTTTATCCGTTCTCTGATCGATTCTGTCGTATAGAAGATTACGATCCATCAATAGTCCGATTTTGAGACACTCATAGCTGATATCGCCAAAACCGTGTTTTCTTTGCTTGCTTGTGATGGACTCACCGGTCAGTTCCAGGACTTCAAGAGCCCGGATGATTCTGACCGTATCATTTGCATCGATTCTAACAGCAGCCTCTTCGTCTTTTTCCTTCAGCTTGTCATACAGATAGGCCTTCCCATGACATTGCAACTCCTGCCGGTAAAAATCCCTCAGAGTCTCATCGGCGCCGGGGCCCCTGAAAAGACCCCCCAGTAAGGCTTTGATATACAATCCCGTTCCGCCCACAACAAAAACGGGTTTCTCTTCGGAATGCAGTGTCCCAATGATTTCTCCAGCCATGCGGTTAAACATGGCTGCACTGAACGATTCATCCGGATCAACAACGTCGATCAGATGGTGCCTGACCCGGGTTCTTTCCTCTACGGACGGTTTTGCCGTCCCGATATCCATCATGCGATAGACCTGCATCGAGTCTGCGCTGATGATCTCGCCACCCCACTCTGAAGCCAGCATGATCGCCGTTTCCGTTTTTCCCACCCCTGTCGGGCCGAGGACGGCAATCAGTCGTGGTTTACATTCCGGGTTTGTCATTCAAAACAGCACCGTTTCACCTTCGCTTGAACATCTTCTCTATTTCCGTGATCCCGAATGAGATGTAGACCGGCCTTCCATGGGGACATGTGGAGGAAAATGACGTGTTGTCAAGGTCATGACACAGCTTTGCCACCTCCTGCGACGACATGTTGCGGTTTGCCTTGACGGCTCCTCTACACGCCAGAAACGTAAGCATTATCTCTTTTCTTTCCTGTATCTTCATCCGACGGTCTTCCGTCGAAAATGCGTCCAGGAGGTCCGCAATCATCTCCCCGGGCTGCACATGCGTTAACATAGCGGGGATGGATTTCACGATAATCGACGTCCCCCCGAACGGTTCTACTTCCATTCCCGCATCCTCAAGAATATCGATACACTCCATCAGGAAAACAAAATCGCCCGGAGCAAGACTCACCACTTCCGGAAGCAGCAACCTCTGACCGGGCATTTTATCTCCCTCTGAGGAAAACCCGCGCTTAAGTTCTTCAAAAAGAACCCTCTCGTGGGCTGCGTGTTGATCAAGAATGGTCAAGCCTTTCGGGGAAGTAAAAATCAGATACGTCCCTGCAAGCTGGCCCAGATATTCAAGTTCTGAAAAGACGATTTTCCCCGCCGCCGCTTCCGGCTGTTCCGTCACCTGTTTATTCCGATCGAAAAGATTCCCTTCTTCCGGTTGAGGTTTTTTGAAATGGACATCACCGTGACTGAAAAAGAGTTTTCCGTGACCGGAAGAAACGGTATACCGTCTGAGTGCTTCCTCTACCCTCGTCCTGTATTCCCCGGAATGTTTGAACGAAGCATCCTCCGTTAAACCGGATGCAGCATATCTCCCGGAAGGGGGTGAAATGCATGCCAGGGCGGTGACCAGGGTCTCAACCGTCATGTCATAAATGCTTCTTGGGTTTCTGAAACGGACTTCCATCTTTGCAGGATGAATATTGACATCGACGTCATCCGGGGGAAGATCAATAAACAGAACTGCGAAAGGATACCTTTTCGCCTCAACCAGGCGCCTGTAAGCCGTCATGACGGCATGGTTCAAAAGGTGATCTCTGACGTATCTCCTGTTCACATAGAAATAAATATGTTTTGTGCTGGACCGGGTCTGTTCAGGTCTGGAAATATAGCCGTGGCAGGTTATGTCCCCTTTTATGAGTTTCACCGGCAACATGGCGCCCATGAAACCCGTTCCAAGAACAAGAGTCAGCCGTTCCGATTCATCCGCCGTGGCGGCTGCGTTCAATATATCTTTTCCATTGCCTGTAAGTCTTATTCTGACACCGGGATGGGCCAGGACGATTTTAGTAATCACATCCACACAATGTCCCTGTTCCGTTGTATCCGATTTTAAAAATTTCTTGCGGACGGGAACGGAATCAAAGATCCGGCTCACAAAAACAGATGTGCCGACGGGACATCCTGTTTCGGAAATGGTTTTTACCTGCCCCGCTTCAACGACTATCTTCGTCCCTGAAAGAGATGACCGCTTCTTAGTGGTCATCTCGACACGGGAAATGGATGCGATACTGGGAAGAGCTTCCCCCCTGAAGCCATAAGAGGCCACCTTGTAGATGTCATCGAACTGATAGATTTTACTCGTCGCATAACGCTCGAAAGCGAGAGAGGCATCCGTGGCTTCCATCCCCTCGCCATTGTCGATAATCCGGATGGATCCGCATCCTCCTTTTTCCAGATTAACGGTAATATCCGTTGCCCCGGCATCGAGCGCATTTTCCAGAAGTTCCTTAACAATGGAAGCGGGCCGTTCAACAACCTCTCCCGCCGCTATTTTACGGGTTAACTCTTCCGGAAGGACAACAATTTTCCCCGACAAAATGAACTCCCCCTAAGACATGAACGTTCATCCATACGAAAAGACCGCAGCACCCTGTTCACAGGTGGCTGCGGTCGGTCTACGTCAGTGATGCTTCACTCCCGCGGATATAACATCAATCCAAAACGATCATAACCCGGCATTTCTTCAGGAAGCTCAAGTTATCCGAAGCCGATCTGATCTTTTCCGCATCCGCAGTGCTGATAATGATGTCCGATCGACCCGGTCCCTCCGTCTTAACTCCCTTAAGGCTGACCGGATTGTTCGTAACCCTCGGATTACTCTGTGCCGCAGTAAGATCCCGTGCATAACCGCTCATGCCCTGTTGAACGGCATATTCACGATCTACGTTCATGGAACCATAAACTTCCTTCCCGTTCTCATCAAGAATCCGGGGAGACATGGCCGGACGCGCCTGAATACCGCGGGCGTCAATAACCATACCGGTATAAACGACTCCTGTGACCGCAGGTGGAGTTGGAGGGGCAACAGGAGGGAGAGCCGTTTCCGGTTTCTTATCAAGAGCCCTGGGAACAATAATCTGAGAAAAACCGCCGGCTATGGGCATTCTGACCGTCACTTCCACTGTTCCATCAGACATGTATTCCTGATTGACAACCTTGGCCCCTTTGACAAGACCTTCAACCTGGGCTTTGATGACATCACTCTCTACGGTAAAATCTTTAACCACCGTCGTCGAATCGACACGGACTCCTCTTGTCACCTCTAACAAATTACGATAAGCATCAACCCTGGCTGCTCTCAAAGCCATGGGCCGCGCCTGGGGTTTGCCGATATATCTTTCCGGAGGTGCACCGATACCCAAAGCTTCGATATAGCCTTCCGACCAGTTAATTTTCCCCTTATCTCCCATCTGTTCGATAATCTGAGCCCATTCAGACCCGCTGACTTTTTCCTGGCAGAAACCCAACCCGGCACATAGAAAAATCACGGATACCATCATACAGACTGCAACGATCACTTTTGACTTCATAATCTCCTCCTCATAAAGGTTCAGGACATTTATCCTCTAAACTTCCATTTACAACGCTTCTTTGTGAAATTCCTTATTGTTAAAAATAACAAAATACCCGGAAGGTTTCAACCGGTAAATCAGCGCGTGTATTTACTTCTTCTCCATAAAAGCCTTTTCTTCCGGTGCCGCCAGCCAGGGTGTCACATTGATGCTGTCATCATTGTTTTTGAAGATATTTCTCTCATCCGGCGGCGCCTTCCCCCACCAGTTGTTTGTCGCGTCTATCCGTATGGTTGAAAAGGCCTGAATATCCGTGATGTCATTTTTTATGAAATTGTTGTAATTGATCTTCGGCCTGGACATACCTACAGCCTTAATCCCACCCTCCCCAAGATTCTCCATAAAGGTGCAGAAGGAGATTTTTGGAGCCGAATCGTTGCGACAGAATACACCACTCTGGGCGTTCCTGGCAATATGACAATAGGAAATCTCCGGTGTGCCGTAATGAATATCGAAGGCCGTGTCGGCATATTTAACGACACCGTAAGTGATGGAGCTGTTTACTTTCGTTCCCTTCCCTTTAAACTTCACGGCATTGGTATAAAAGCCCGGCGAAGGTGAAGTGCCCGATGCCGTAAAGACGATGGGATGATCTTTCGTTCCTTTGGCCACAATGCCGCCGTCCTCCGTGACGATGGACGTATTCTGGTCATACAGGATGGTAACCCCCGGTTCAATATAGAGAGTTGCTCCGCCGTCAATCACAATATCCCTGGATACCCTGTACGGGCTGTTGGACATAATGAGGAATCCATCTGATTTGATCGTACCAGCCAGTATTTGGGAAAGTATTGGAATTTCAAGTGGTTTCCCTTCGGGATAGGGCGCATTCAACACCGATTTGATATTGATCTTCCCCTGAATTCCGGAGAGGATTTCCAGGCCTTTGACGCTGCCCCACCAGTTGTTCAGGGCATTGACCGCTTCGCCGGACATTTCACCCACCATATTAAACGGTTTGTTGTCCGTGATGTTGTTTTCACCGATTGAGGCCTGACTTTTCTGTACCACGATGCCTGAACCCTGATTCCGAGCAATGTCACTGTGAAGAATCACAGGGGCGGCGGATTGGACAAGAATTCCTCCCTTCATATTGTCATGAATTTTATTATCTGAAAGAGTGGGCTGCGCTCCGTCAGCAATCAAAATGGCGGTTTCTTTGTTCTTGCGGACCGTATTCCTGACCACCTGACCCTTGGAAAATGCGCCAAGAATCTTGACGGCCGTTCCGTTGTCCGTCAGTTCACAGGATTCTATGCGGGGCGAAGAGGCCCGGCAGGTGATCCCTGTTACAGCCCCCTTTATGCGGCAATACTTGAGCAGGTTTTCCTTATCTTTCACATTGTTAAACAGAAGACCTTCCCAGGATTTTCCCGCCTCTGCCGCGTCAAATGCGGTGATATGTTCCTCATCCCCCTGGGCATTCAGGCGACCTTCAACGACAATCGCCCCTCCTTTCGAACGAATCTCCGTTCCCGGCTCGATGACGAGTGATGCTTTGTCCTTGATGATAACGGTGCTCTCAATGATATAAGGACTTGCACCGGCATACCAGGTTGTGTCGGATTCGATGGCGCCGGATACCGGTGTCGGCCCCGGAGCCACGGGCATCCCGACAATGGTGTCCGACGGTTCGCTTTCATTTCCAGCCAAGTCAAATGCCGTTACCTGGTAATAATACTTTTGGCTGTTGATCAGCTTTTCGTCCCTGTATTCATTAAACTCCGTTTTGGAAATCATCTGGAAGCCGCTTAACGGGGTATTGCTGCGATAGATTCGATACCCGGCCAGATCGGAAGCGGATGATTTCCCCCAGCCCAGGAGGGTAACGGTATTCCTTCCGACACTTTTTATATTCTTCACCTTGTCCGGCGGGATGGTATCGAGGGTTACCGTTCCGATGGCGTCAACCCACTCGGTCGTATTTCCTGAATCGTCCCGGAGATAACCCGTAATCATTGCCTTTGTCACATTGTCTCCCGGAATAACCTTGTAGGTGCCCAGATACCCGCCCGGTTCGACTTCCTGCATATCGATATTCTTCTTGTAATCACCGATATTGAAATAGGCCTGCATCTTCGGCGTACCCTGGATCACGACTCTGATTTCGTCTCCCGCTTTTTTCGGCAGATTCTTTGTGTCCTGTGTCAGCAGGGTAATGACCGGGGGTCTCAACGCCTCTGCAATGGCGGGTGCGGGTATTGTCTTTACCATATCCCGGAACAGGTCGTCACAGGCCCGGAGAAGCTGTATATCTCTGACATTCATGGCCGTTGCGACAACGGTGGCTATGAGCCCTATGGGAGAAGCGGAAATGCCCCCTTCGTGAATCCGAACCGTGTGCTTGCCGCTCCAGAGGAAATTTCCCGTCTTCGCGTCGTACATCCTGATCTCGGCGCCGACGGATACCTGAGAATAGACGACGGCAAACAGTTTATCGAAATTGGAAATCTCACCATAAACGACGGCGTCCACACCCAGGATATTGCCCAGTTCCTTCGGGGATTTCTTGAATATAACCGCCGGATCCGTAAGATCCGCCTTTCTCAGCAGATTGTCCACACGGTAGAGTTCCATATCCTTGAAGGGCATGGAACTGAAATGGTTGTAAAATCCCTTGCGAACCTCATCAGAACCTTTTTTGCTCTCCGCCTGATTTAAAAAGGGAAGTACGGCAACTGTCTTGGGTATGTGATTTTCCATATACGGATCGACCTTGTACGTCCCTTTAAACATGTCCCGGATCTCAGGCGAAATCACTGTTCCCTTGGTAGCCACCACGCAGCTCTGAGCTAACATCAGTAAGGGCAATAACAGGAAGAGATATGGTCTTTTGAATCCTTTTCTCATATGAGGCCTCCCAAAAAGGCTTGCTTCTTTTAATGCAGCATTATTTGGTTTCACCCACCGGGATGGTGGCGCCCGTCAAGCTTTCAACCAGGAACTCTTTCTGGTTTTTGGGGGATATTTTGATGAATTTATACGGAATTGCGATAGGTTCCCGTCCCGTAGCCATTGTACGATAAGTCAGAACCCATACGGCGCCTGTCGATGTATCCACAAGATAGGCCTTGTCATCACTACCTGCAACAACCTGATATTTTCCGGTAAGATCCGCGGCAAATGATACATGACCAATAAAAATAAGCGATACTGCAATCAGAAGGATCAAGATGCTCCTGTGAATAACTCTAACTGTTCGTGTACGTAAGCCGCGCCGCAAGCTGGTTGTTTTAAAAAAGGCCATGATTATTACCTCCATTTTTTACATGCCGGATGTGCCGGATAGCTTTTTTAACGTTCCTGCACATTCCTATCTGCCGACTACCGTTACCTCTTCGCCGGGTTCGCTTTCCAGACCATCCTTGTCAACCGATGTAACGGCGTACGTCTTATTCTTCCCCTTCGCCAGACCTGTCTCGCTGAAGGTTGTCTTCTTTGCTATGTCAAGCTTCTCAAGACCGAAAAATCTCTTCTCATAAACGACATAATGGGTGACATCCGGTTCACTCGCCGCCTTCCAGGAAAGCTCGACCTTCCCTTCACGGAAATAACCGGTGAGACCTGATATCTTTTTGGGCTTTGGTTTTGTCTGAACACTGATCGAAGCGGAAAAGTCGCTGAGCAGCTCATCCTTGTCCTCAGCCTGGATTCTGTAATGGTAGGCAGATCCATCCTTCAGTTCCTTATCGATATAGCTGTTCTTTCCCTGCACTTTTGAAATCCTGGAGAATTCATCTTTGGATCCGCTGCTTCGATAGACGTGATAAAAAGCAATGTCCTTTTCCGGATTGGCCACCCAGGATAGAGGAACTTCCTTTACCTTAAGCGCCTCTCCCTTCAGCCCGGACGGTTTCACGGGTCTCGGCTTTGTCGTCGCGGATGCCGTCTCGGTAAGTTCACTTTCTACATCCACCTTATTAAATGACGTCATGGTGTAGTAATAGGTCTTGTTATCCTCGAGTTTTTCATAACCCTCACCGTGAGCGAAACTGTTTACGGACCGGCTGTCAATTCTCTTAAGCAGGACGTATTTCCCCGTCTTTTCCTTAGACCAGTACAGGTTGTAACCTTCAATCTCTTCCTGCTGACTTGCCGTCCATGTCAGGTCAACCTTTTTAACCTGTCCGCTTCGGGCTTTCAAACCCTGAGGTTTTGGCGGCTTGCCTTTTGTAATGGCAGATACGATTACGGAAGGTGATGTCTCCAGATCCGATTCTTCAAGGGCGGTTATTCGATAATAGTACCGGGTTTTATCTCCCAAACCCTCTTTGTTTGTATAATTGATCTTCTTTTCCGTCGTAAAGGCGTCAATCTTCTTAATTTTTGTGAAGCCCTCGTTTCCCGATGTGCTTCGATAGATGTAATACCCTTTAATAAATGGTGAATCCGTGGAATTCCAACTTAATTTGATTTCCCTGATCATGTCTCCCTGCACAGTCAGGCCGTTGACGACAGGTATCGTCGTACCTTTAATGAACGAAGAAAAATCGCTTTCGAGATTTTTTTCATTATAGGCGGTCAATTTATAAAAATAATCTTCCCCGTCCGCGAGCCCCTTGCCCAGATAACTTACCTTAAACAATTTATCGAGGGTCGTTGAGGCATCCGCACCGATACCGAGATCCGTACCGAGCACATTGGCCACCTCCCTGTAGGGCCCTTGCTGAACTTTGGACCGATAAAGTTTATAACCCTTTAACTTCAGGTGATCATCGCTTGCCGTGGGACTTGGAGACCAGGTGAGTTGAATACTCTTTATATGACCCTCCGCCTTCAGAATCACGGGGGGATTGGGGGTCAATGCCGATTCGGCAGATATCACCTGCGAAAAATCACTTTTCAGCCCCCTGTTATCGAATGCTCTGATCTTATAGTAATACGTCGTATTTCTCTCCAGTTCCTGATCAAGGTATTCTGGTTGCGTGACCTGGGTAATTCTCGCGAACGGCCCGGATTCCGCATTGCTTCGGAATATTTCGTAACCCGCTGCAGCCATGCCGGGGGGATCATCCCAGCTCAGAAAGACCCGCTTGTTTCCTGCCCGCTTCTGCACATTCACAGGTCCCTTAATACCCGCCTTTTCTTCACTGTCTTTCTGTTTCGAGACCATCCCTGATATGGTTGTCGTAATCAAGGATGTGAGCTTTCGGATTTCATTTACCAATCCAGCGTCACCGAGAGATCTCACCTGAGTGTTCATGATAGGTCTTTTCTGCTCGACGTGGATCACTTTACAGTTAATGGCGATGATGGAACCTTTCTTCTCAACGCTGCCGACAACAATGACATTAAGACCTAATCTTGTTCCGATATTGACGACGTTGTCCAGATTGTCATTCTGTTGGAGGTCATTCATGTTCAAAAACGATTCCAGCTCCTTGCGGTCAAGCAGGTATAGGGAATGTTCAGAACCGAGGGAATTCATCAGCATATTGGTCACTGTGGTACCATAACCTGAGGCTTCCAGATTCACCGTACCAAAGTTAAAAACAGAAACTTTGACCTGGGGGATTGCCTCGGCAACGACTTTCGTTGAGTAGAGCACTGTCATTACAAGAAGACAGATGAACAGACAGCACAATATCTTTTTTCTCATTGCTTCCCTCCGCATGTGATACCCGGACATATATCAGGATATTTAACGACACCCTATCTGTTTTGAATCAACTTATCGATGAGCTCCAGGGACTTCTGGGAGATGGGGGTGGAAATACCCTTCAATTTCTCGTCAAACATGGCATCCGTATATTTTTCAATCGCGAGATCCACATTCCGTCGTTTAAGCCTCTGTTGCTCGCCCTGGTTAAAATATTCAACCTCGAGGCTCTGAAACTGCTTGAGAACGCTCTGTCCCATTTCGGTAATCTTTTCGTTCGTCAATTCATCGAGGACCTCGGTCTCGGATGGAAGTTCCAGCGGATCATGGGGAATGTTTGCCGCCGCCACAGCATCCTGATACTTGTCTTCCTTGATCAATCTTCCCGGTATGGTATTGGCATAAATATTCTCTCCCGTGGAGGTATCCACAAGCTTATAAGAAATTTCGATTAAGGCGCTGATCTTGGAAACCCCCTGCCTGTATGAAATGAATTGATAATTTCTTTTCTTAACCGTCCGGGGAGGCGCCGTTTTCATATCTTCCGCTGTTGGTTTTGGATTCATCATTAACCAATCGGAAAACTCGGGATTACGGATGTCTTCTTCATCCACGAGGACTTTCACTTGACTGGTGCTCGGATTGTCCGACATCTTGGCTGTGAACTGGAGAACGTCACCCATGATGAATGTGTCAATGCCTCTCATCTTGCCCACGGTCTGGGCCGCTTTCACATCCACAATACCGGTCTGCCCCAGTTGCATCTCTCGCAGAATCGATTGCAGGTTTTCACGTTCAATGATGCGAACGTCGCCGCTGGCATTCTTGTGGAGGTACGTGATGAGCTTGTTGGCGGCAATTTTCCCCGCATCCTTGTTGTTACTAGGGCTGCCGAAATCAAAAACGGCAATGGATTTTTTTATTCGCTTGTTGATGTGATCCCTCAATTCCAACATCTTTTGGAACAGGTCGGGATAACTCGGGTTCAGAGATTCAACCTTCTGGTACCAGATCAAAGCATTGCCCCACATTTCACGTTCAAAATACTTCTCTGCCCTCTCCATCAGCTTTCGGCAGAATTTATTCACGAATTCCTTGTAGGCCGCATCCGCCTGCATGGAAGGGATATACGCCTTCACAAGCTCCATCTTCTTCATGGCTGCGTACATCCTGCCCTGATCCGCCAACTTGACGGCTTCGTCAAAGTAAACTTTCCCGACCTTCGCCTTCAGGTCATCCAGTTTCCTTGACAGCTGCTGATTGTCAGGTTGATACTCGAATGCTTTATCATACATGAATATGGCCTTTTCCCAGTTTTTAGCCTTTCCCGCCTTTTCCGCCCCGGCGATGAAGTAGGCGGCATTATCTTTGGATAGCGCATCCTGATACAGCTTCTGGACATCGTAATAATTCGGATTGAGATCTAAAGCCGCTTTGTAGGCCTGGGCTGCCATTTTCCAATCTTCCTGTTTGCCCAATGTGAGGCCCTGCTGATAAAACAACTTGGCGCCTTCCTGCTCAATCTTTGCCAGCTTCGCCCCCGTGTCCTCATAATTGGGAAATATTTTATTAACCTGCTTTAACTTTCCCATGGCCGCAATCCAGTCTTCTTTCTGCATATCTGAATCCGCCTGGCTATACAGCGATTTAACCGTACTGATAAGGGTGTTGATTTTCGTTCTGAGATTATCGTGGAAAGCTTTTATATTCTTATTCCCGGGATCAAGATTGACTGCCTGCCCACTCTCTTTCGAAATCTGCTCCAGGGCGGGTACGTTATCAGGCGCCTGTGCCAGAGATGATTTTGCTTTTTCATAGTGGAGCTTCGCCGCTTCCCCTTTGGCCTTCAGCAGGGCATCCTTGTATTCCTGATTATCCGGACTCTCCTTTACTGCCTTATCAAACCAGCCGATGGCTTCGTCCCATCGGTTTTCTTTGCTTAGATCCTGGCCGGTTTTGTAGCTCTCAGAGACTGCACAACCAGCCATAAGAATCAGGACGATTAAACCGGTAAGAAATATCCGACATTTTCTCTGATTCATCACGACCTCCCTCATACATTTTTTTAATTCAATCATGTTTTTTTATTCGTAGAAGCTTACATTCAGGGCAATTCAAACATTCCAATGGCTGCATCAGGGCACTATTTTGGCTTCAATTCTGTTTGGGGTTATTTCCAGAATCGTAACCCTCCTCTTATCCAGAGTGATAGTTGCCACATCATCCGCGAGGCTCTGGGCATTCCCCTTAACCTCAATATCCAGTTCAACCTCTCCCTTGGCAAAGGACCTCTGATGCATCTGCTTTAATCCCTTTATTTCTGATGTTAAAAGATCTTTAAATCGTGACAGATCCCGGTATGACTTCAGTCCGAAAACAACCAGTTTTACCGTGGCCATATTGGTCAATTCTGAAGACCATCGCTCAAGAATTTGCTCTTTCATTTCTTTCGCCAAATCCCTGGCCGCATCTTCCACCGTAACTTTTATATCACCTTTTCTTGTCTTGCTGTCCGTTGCGATAATTTCTCCCGTATCTCCATTGACAACCTTTCCCGAAACAATGACCTCGTTTGCGGAAACCTCGATATCCCCCATTTTAAATGACTTTGTCGTTACTTCCACCTTAGCCAGAATGATCACTTCCGCGCCATAACGGCGGGCCGTCTCGGAAATCTCCTTGCGGTCAGCGTTCAATGACTGGAGGCGCTCAAATCCCTTCGTTTTTTTCAAGGCGCCGGCATCTACAAATTTGAATCCCTGCGACATAAGATATTTTGCCATTGCTGCCTCGGCAATGGCGTCTTTTTGGGTTTGCTCACTGAAAAGCAGCATCAGACGGGGCTTAGACTTTCTGGCCATAATGAGGGCAATGGCCTCCATGCGGTCTTTCAGCCTGCCGGTGCCGACGTCTGCTTCAATGGTCACCTTGTAGGTATCTCCATCTCTTCCTTCCGAAATAATGGTGTATGTATTAATAAAACCCTTGGATTCCGAAAGGATTTGATCCATCTTTACCTGGAAATTTTCGACTTCCGAAAAACTCGTGATCATGACACCCACTTTTTCCTCAACGGCATTGCGCTGCGCGTTTTCAATCGCCTTATCTCTGGCTATGTCCACAGCGCTTTTGTGAATAGTTGCCATACCCACGGCCCGTACTTTATCCTGGGCATAAACGGTGCAGAAAGAGAATACCAAACTCAAACCTAATACAAAGATCCCAAAAACAAGTCGCTTCATATCATTCATCCATCATTTTGTCTTGTTTCTTCATTGAAGACCGACATGGACATACCATGTATCTGACCAATTATTTTGAATAGTGATCGGAAGTGCATCCCCCTACCCTGTCTTTGCAGTCATAAATAAGGGGCTCAAAGTAAAATTTCCCTTGCCGGAAGCTGTCCGGCCGTCATTTGGTAACTTCAAAATTGATCGACCTTAAAACACAGGTCCCGGATAATAAGGGGAAACGCCATGAAATATACTTAAATTGCCATCCCGTGTCAAGATGATTTCCCGGCATCTTATTATTAATGGAATCATGGTATAGCTGGAATGAAAGGGGCTTTTTACAAAGATGATTAATACCCCATCTTGCCAATAAAATCATCTAAAGCCACCTGCCAATATCTCATGGTTTTCCTTGTTGTCTCAATGAATTTTCGGCAACTCAGAACACTATAAGGAGGGCGCGGCGCAGGCCTTGCCAGCTTATCCGAACAGATTGGCTTGACTTGAACATCTGTCATACCGGCACATTTCATTATCCTCAGGGTAAATTCATACCAACTGCAACTCCCCCTGTTTGTGATATGAAAAACACCGGTATGGTGGCCTTCGATGAGAATTTGTACGGCGGCAGCCAGGTCCCATGTAAAAGTCGGTGATCCAATCTGATCATCCACAACCTCAATACATTTTTCCGTTCTCGCCTTTTCCACGATGGTCTTTACAAAATTTTTGCCGTTCCTCCCATAAAGCCAGGCTGACCGGATAAGAATAAAGTCCTTCGACAGCTCCCGCAAATACCGTTCTCCCATAAGCTTTGACTGACCATAGAGATTGACAGGGTGGCAGGGATCATCCTCCACATACGGCGTTTTTTTCTTTCCATCAAAGACATAGTCCGTACTGAAGTGAACCATTTTTATGCCGCTTTTCTGACAGGCAAGTGCAATATTTTTCACACCTTCCGCATTAACGCAGAAGCACGTGTCCTTATCTGATTCACAACCGTCGACGTCCGTGTATGCGGCTGCATTAATGACTACATCGGGTTTCGTTTCCGAAATGACCTCCCGACAGGCTGCTTCCGACGTGATATCAACACCATCAATATCTCTTCCCGTTACATGATGGGAGACCATCATTCTGACGGCAAGATCGTTGCCCAACATTCCTTTATGTCCCAGTACCAGTATATCCATCAGTATCTCACTTCCTTTAAAAACAGTCCCTGTGCCGGCGCCGTTACACCTGCCCTTCTCCTGTCCTTCGCTCCGATGACATCCGTTATGTCATTCGGACGCCGGTTCCCCTTCCCGATGTCAACCAACATGCCAACCATATTTCTCACCATATATCTCAAAAAACCATCAGCCTCCACATTAACTTTCAATAAACCATTGTTATCTCGATCTATTTCAAGTCTCTCAATCGTTCTGACATGATTTATCAACCCGCAACCGGATGCACAGAAAGATGAAAAATCGTGCGTCCCGGTAAGAAGCATTGCCCCCTCCTTCATCCAATCCATATTAAGGGGACTACGGACAAACCAGACATATTGCCTGTATAAAGCGGAACGTACCGTTCCATTGTATATCTGGTATACATACACCTTACTTCTGGCATGATATCTTGCGTGAAAATCCGCATCAACCTCCATCATCCTTTTGATCACAATGTCCGGCGGCAGAAGACTGTTGATTCCGGCAAGAAGGTTTCTTTCCCCGATGGTTGAATTCGTCATGAAATTGGCTACCTGATTCATGGCATGGACGCCGGCGTCTGTTCTTCCCGAACCTACGACCCTGACGTCTTCCTGTGTGATACTGCTGATGCTTTCTTCAAGCACCTGCTGGATGGTTATTCGACCAAGTTGGCGTTGCCATCCATGGTATCCGCTTCCGTCATATTCTATAACCATCTTCAGGTTGCGCATGATAAGTCTTTTCATGTCCTTTAACTTTCGGGAGAAACGCCCTGAAAAAGGAAAGGGGGAAACCTGTCCCCCTTCTTTTTTCCCTGATTTATCCCGATTAATCGGGGTTGTCGCCACTGTCCAGGACTTCAATGCCGGGCATATCCTTGCCGGCAAGAAGTTCGAGCGAAGCCCCTCCCCCCGTGGATATGTAAGTGATTTTATCACTCTCGCCCGCTCTGTGAATCGCTACGTCCGTATCTCCTCCTCCCACAATGGTCAGGGCATAGGAATTTGCGACACTATGAGCCAGCGCCGATGTGCCCCTGCCGAAGGCATCAATTTCAAATACGCCCATTGGACCATTCCATACTATGGTCTTGGCATTATTCAACGCCTCCGTAAAAAGAGTAATCGTAGCCGGGCCGATGTCGAGACCCCTCCATTTTGCATTTATTTCCTGTATCGGCACGATCTTGGTTTCTGCTTCAGCACTTATCTCTTCAGCAATGACGCAGTCCACCGGCAAATAAAACTTCACACCCAGTTTCTTTGCCGTTTCGATGACTTCTCTGGCTTTGGGCAACAGGTCGTTTTCCACGATGGATTGACCGACTTCATGTCCGAGTTCCTTCAGGAAGGTAAAGGCCATCCCCCCCCCGATAATCATCTTGTCGACTTTTTCGATGAGGTGAAGGAGGGCTTCGAGTTTGCCGGAAACCTTTGAACCGCCTATGATTGCCACAAAGGGTCTGGCAGGCTTTTCCACCGCCTTCTGAAAATAATTCAGTTCCTGTTTTATCAGGAAGCCGGCGCCATATTCCTTCATATATTTAACAATGCCCACATTTGATGCATGCTTTCTATGGGCATTTCCAAAGGCGTCATCAATATATACATCTCCAAGACCAGCCAGTTCCCTGGCAAACTCGTCTGCATTCTTCTCCTCTTCCGGGTGAAACCTCAGGTTCTCCAGGAGAACAATACATCCCGGCTTCATGCCGTCGATCAGCTTTTTAACGTCATCGCCGATACAATCCTTAGCCAGGACGACATCTTTTTTCAGGAATCGCGTCAACCTTCGCGCCACAGGGGCAAGACTCATCTCAGGTACAACTTTTCCCTTGGGTCGTCCAAGATGCGACATGATGATCACTTTTGCCCCTTCGTCAAGAGCATAGTTGATTGTGGGAAGCACGGCCCTGATCCGGATATCATCGGTTATGTTCAGGGAATTGTCCAAAGGAACATTGAAATCAAATCTGAATAAAACCTTCTTGCCCTTGAGGTCCATCTCGTCTACATATTTCATTGATCCTCCCTTCCTGCCATTTCTTGTCAAATCACACGGGCATCATTGTTTGTTTGCTGGACTGGAAAATTTCGACCTATACGCTTTTTAAAAAAAGCTTCCCCGATCAGGAGCGTTGATGAGTGCTTTAAATATTTTATAGCTTATTCGAAATGTTCAGGTCAAGACAGAAATTCCGATAATGAAATTAACCCCGGCACATATTCTCTCCCCCGTCATCCTGTTTTCATGTGGTTCCGCTTCTTTTTAGGATTCATAAATGCCTAAGGATTTCCACTTCGTCGGAGGATTTTCTTACTTAAAAAAACATAAAAAATGGCAGAACTCTCATTTAAAATATGGTACAAAAGCAACAGGACAAGTTGCTCTCACAATATCGAAAAGGATTTATAATGGAAAATACGGCAGTTGCAAAACCTGGATTAAATGTAAATATCATTTTTACACTTGATATCGAAAAGGAAACAGCTGATGTCAGGGGCGCAATTATTTACGATATTAACGGTAAAGATGTCACCTTGTCTCAAACGAATCCACCCGTTATGGAAAAGCACATCGGAAAAGATATCTCGGTAACGTATTTGATCAAAGGAAAAAATGACGCATCCCGCTATGGCTTCAAAGGAAAAGTAGTTAACATCATCAAAGATTACAACGTGTCTTCGTCAAAAACGGTCTCGGCTATTCTCGTAGAGAGGGACACCGGTTCTATAACATATGACTTAAGAATGCACTACCGGGTAAAACCAAAGTCGAATGATGCTTCCATAGCCATTTATCTCGGCAATGAAAAAGTAACTCTCATGGACATCTCCATCGGCGGGGTGCGTTTCTGCCACAAAAAAGACTGCCCTGTTGAACCCGGGAATATCATAAAAGTGTTCCTGTTTATAGATGGGCACAGGTTTCCTCTTGATACCAGAGTAGTGAGCAGCTGGCTCCCTTCCAATGCGGGGAGACAGCCTGATTTGGAACATGTGAGGCTTCAGTTCCTGAATATGGATAAAAAGTGCAGCCGTCTGTTGAATGGTAAAATTCTTGCGATCCAGAGAGAGATTCTATCTAAACAATGATCAGATCCTTCCCGTAATATCAATCCCTGCTGTTTGACTGGCATGTTTGAGTCTGACGAAAATGGATTTTCTCCCCAGGATGGAAAATATTTTCCTCAGCTCCGGTCCCGAGACCCTGCCGGTAATAGCTGCTCTGACAGGCATGAAAAGATCTCTGGCTTTCAGGCCGGTCTTTTCCCGTACTCTTTTAATCAAATCGTCATAGAGCTTTTCATCACTAATATCATGATGATTCAATGCGTCATAAAGGGCTCTGATGACGCCAGGGGCCGTTTTTCCCTTGAGAAGGTCCACTGCTTCATCCGAAATGTGAAACTTTTCATCTAAAAATATATCCAGATAATTGCCAATATCAGATAACGTCACAAGATTATCTTTGACAGCTTCGACAATCTGGCGCAGCAACGAATGATCAAACACCTCAACATCATAGCCCGCCTTCTTGATAAACGGGATTAACCGTTCAGTCAGTTTTTCAACACTATCATTTCTGATATAGACTGCATTGAGCCAGCTGAGCTTGTTCTCGTCAAAGATGGCGCCACTCTTTCCGGCTTTGTTGAGGGAAAACATCTCGATGATTTCTTGAATGGAAGCAATTTCCTTTCCGTCTTCGAGAGAGCTCCCTAATAGTGCAAGATAGTTCAAGAGAGCGTCCGGCAGGAAGCCCTTCTCCCGGAATTCCTTCACAGATACGGAACCGTGACGCTTGCTCAGTTTTGTTCGATCCTTGCCAAGGATGAGTGAATGATGGGCAAATTCGGGGGAATAAAAACCGAGGGCTCTATAGAGAAGTAACTGTATGGCTGTGTTGGAAAGATGATCCTCTCCACGAATGACATGTGTTATTTTCATGAGGTGATCATCGATGACGACCGCAAAGTTATAGGCAGGAACACCGTTGGAACGCATAATGATGAAGTCTCCAAGCGCTTCCCCCTCAAATTTCATGGCGCCTCGAATCAGATCATTAAAATCGATGGCGCCTTTATCTACTTTGAAACGAACGGCCGGTTTCCTTCCCTCCCTTTCAAGCTTTTTCTTCTCCTGATCTGATAAATTTCGGCATTTTCCCGTATACCTTGGCGGCATTCTCATGGCCAGAAGGCCGGTTCGCTCCGCTTCCAGTTCTTCCTCAGAGCAGTAACAGGGATAGGCCCTGCCGTCAGTGATCAGCTTATTCAGATAGGATTCATAGATATGGATTCTCTCGATCTGATGGTATGGACCACATCCCCCCCCTTTTTCAGGGCCTTCATCCCAGTCCATTGAAAGCCATCTCAGATCTTCCATGAGGGATTTTTCATAAATCTTCGTTACCCTTTCCTGGTCTGTATCTTCAATCCGGAGGATAAACTGCCCCCCGCAGCGCCTGGCGAAGAGCCAATTAAAAAGGGCTGTTCTGGCATTCCCCACATGAAGGTGCCCCGTAGGCGACGGAGCAAATCTGACCCTTGGTCCCATCGGTATCACATCCTGCTTTTTTCCATAACCGTGACGACCGCAAAGGCAACCACACCCTCGCTTCGCCCTACGAAACCCATGCCCTCGTTGGTCTTGGCCTTGACGTTGACCCGGCTTTGCGAAATACATAACACATCTGAAATGTTCATGATCATTTCATGCAGGTAGCCTGCTAATTTTGGCTTTTCAATAACGATGGTCGAATCCACATTGTTTATCAAGAAACCCTTTTCTTCCGCCATAAGGCTTACCTGACGGAGTAATCTCATGCTGGATATGTCCTTGTATTCAGGGTCCGTATCAGGGAAACGCCTGCCTATGTCACCACCGCCCACAGCACCCAGGACAGCATCACAAATGGCATGAATCAGAACATCGGCATCGGAGTGGCCGAGAAGCCCCCTTTCATGGGGAATTTCCATACCCCCCAAGATCAGGCTTCTCCCTTCAACCAGCCGGTGACTGTCATATCCGAAACCGATTCTCATATCTGTCACCTTTTTTTCGCTGCCGTCTGACGAAGAATATTATTGATCCTTTGTCATACGGCCCCTCATAAAGCCTTCTGCAAACCAAAGATCCTCTTTGGTTGTAATCTTGATATTTTCATAGGAACCGGGAAGCATTTTCACACGCACCCCTATCCGTTCCACGAGGCTGGCGTCATCCGTCCCGTAAAAGTTATCATTATAGGCTGACCTGTAAGCTTCTTTTATGACTTCACGCTTGAACGCTTGTGGGGTCTGTGTCAACCATAAACGATTACGGCTGAGTGTTTCCATGATCCAGTCACCTTGGTCTAGCATCTTGACCGTGTCCTTAACAGGCACACCTGTGGTCACCGCCTCTTCCTTGCAGGCTTCAAGAACCGAAAGATGAATTAACTCCTCGGAAATAAATGGCCGGACACCGTCGTGAATCACTACGACATCATAATCGTCTCCCGCAGCATCAAGGCCTTTCTTTACAGAATCCTGCCTCTCCTTTCCGCCGGGCAACACCTGAGTTACCTTTGAAGCTCCATATTTTTCGACGATTGTCTTGGTTGCAAACTCAATATCACCGGCGGGAACGACAAGCAGAACATCATGAATCATCGGTGTACATTGAAACACCATCAACGTGTGAGCCAGAACTGGAATTCCGTTCAGTAGAAGGTATTGTTTCGACAGGCTGCCCTTCATTCGCTTTCCCGAGCCGCCTGCAGGAATAATGGCTATCGTTCTCATATCATTGGGGTTACACGAATGAAAAAAGCCCGGTTTTTCAAGCGTACCGGGCTTAATACGGTCTTTTATTGCTTTGCACTTAAACCGTAGGATTTCCTTTCCGCGATGATCTCCTTCAATTCCGAAAATATCATTCTTCCTGCCGTCGTCTGGAGTACGCTTGTCACCATCACATCAACACTTGAACCAATGTACTTCTGTGCATTATCAACGATGATCATCGTTCCATCATCAAGGTAGGCGACACCCTGACCGGGTTCTTTGCCATCCTTTATGATCTTTACTGTCATTGTCTCGCCAGGTAAAATAACAGGCTTCAGAGCATTTGCAAGCTCATTGACATTCAGAATTTTAATTCCCTGCAGCTCTGCGATCTTGTTTAAATTGAAATCATTGGTAACGATTTTTCCGTTCATTTTCTTTGCCAGGGCAATCAGTTTTGAATCGACACCCTTAATTTTGGGAAAATCATGATCAACAATCTCAATATTGATACCGCCGCCCTTTTGCATTCTGTTTAATATATCGAGACCTCTTCTGCCGCGAGAACGCTTCATGGAATCTGAAGAATCCGCAATATATTGTAACTCATCCAATACAAATCGAGGCACCACTAAATTACCGTCAACAAAGCCGGTGTCACAGATATCCGCTATCCTGCCATCAATAATCACACTTGTATCCAGTATTCTATAATCACTGTTTTCCTTCACCGGGATGAAACTGAAAACATTAAACTCCTCAATCTTTTTCGAACCAAGAACAAGACCAAGATAGCCCATAATTCCCGTCAACAGCGCGTATATCCACGGAGCAACCTGTTGCTTTTCCCAGGTTACACCGAGAAAATTCAGACCATAGGCCAGGAAAAAAGCTATAAAAAGTCCTATGAGCATACCCAAGACGCCCCCGAAGATAATTCTGAGGGATACCTTTCTGATGGCCTGTTCCGTCCGTATTACAAACAGGGCTATCAACAGCCCTAAAAATAATCCTATCAGTGCGATCGGAAACCCGTAATAATTAAAAATAATAAAGTAACCACTTGTAGAACATGCCGCGATAAGAAGCATCCTTAAAATCATTGTCTTCACCTCCTTTCTTTTTTAATTTTATACTTCTTGAAACTTAAAAAATCTACTGTCTTATGATGCCCATTGACAAAACCATCTATTTATCATCGTCAAATATCAAATTTTCTCAGACTCTTATTGTAATGTCAGTATAGTAGCAAGATCTTTTTCAATTTTTGTTTCTTCAGAATGGCTCGCGATGGATATTTCCTTAATCAGTAAGCTCTTTGCCGTATCCATCATTTTCTTCTCGCCGAATGAAAGATTCTTATCGGATTTCAAGATAAACAGATCTCTCAGGACCCTCGCAATTTCATATACCGATCCCGTTTTTATCTTATCGAGGTATCCCTTGTATCGTTTATTCCAGGTTTGCTTGTCGATAGTAACATCTTTTTTCTTAAGGATCTCATATACTTTCGGAATGTCTGTTGCCGGAATGACTTCTCTGAGGCCAACCGATTCCGCACTGTTCATAGGGATCATGATCTTGATGCCATTGCCCATAATTTTAATGATATAAAACAGTTGTTGACTGCCCATGAATTCCCTGTTTTCTATTGCCTCGATTACCCCAACTCCCTGAGCCGGATAAACGGCAAGATCACCTACCTTGAACATCTCATACACCTGCATGTTTATTTTAGAATTGGGGATGCTATCATATATTGTTAAAACAGTCAATACGTATCGCCTCGCCTTGATAAGCTTTGAGCCGGATGCGTTCCCAATTAAATGAAATGATCCATGATTTCATACAAATCTTCATCGAGCTGTTTCACGTTCCGTGCGCTATACTGGTCCAAAATGTTTTTTAATCTCATATAAACCGCACTGTCAGAGAGATCATCCATGTTTCTGTATATCCCTCTTCGTCTCCCCATTCTGTATATAAGTCTTGCCTCTTCGGACATTGAAAAATACCTGTCTATGGTGGTCAACAAACGTTCTTTATCCTGAGGAAGTTTTCCTTCCAGCTCCTCTAGCAGATTCAGTATGTGGTCACTGACAATGCTTGTTGTTTCTATCCCTTCAAGTTTTTCAATGAAAATGCGTATTTCTTTTAAAATGTCTTCATCGCTGATGGGCTCGAACTCTCCCGTCTGCATCATATCAAACAGCTCCGTTCCATGTACGACATGAAGCGTTCTTAATCTGACAAAGTGAGGATTAATCTCGTTGATAACCCTTGCCGATGCCTCGGCATGCTCCTTCGACCAGCGAACGCCGCCAAGACCAGGCATCACATATTCACACAGAGAAATACCGGCTTCAACAATTCTCCTGCCTCCCTCAACATGATCAGCGGCTGTAACACCCTTTCGAATAAACCTCAAAAGAGGGTCATAGCCGCTTTCCATACCTATGTGAATTCTTGTCAGGCCGGCTTCTTTCATCATCCTGAGCTCTTCCACGGATTTCCTGGCTGCTGTTTTTGAACGGCAGTATGACGTGATGCTTTCCACAGATGAAAAGTTTTCTTTGATAAAAGTCAGGACCTCAACAAGATCGTCTGTTTTCATAATAATTGAATTTGCGTCCTGGAGAAAGACGGATTGACCGCCAAAGTAAAGCCATGCGGCAACGGACCGGAAAGTGTCGTTATAATATTGTGGTTGACTGTATAAAAGATTAAGGATGGCTTCACTCACACGCCCGCCTGCCCCGCACTTATACGACATGTCGCTGATACGGCCGGCTATCTCTCTTACCTTCCTGATATCTCCCTTTATTTCTTCAACCGATCTGAGCTCGAATTTCGTCCCACGATACGTATGGCAAAAGGCACATTTGTTCCACGGACAATTTCTCGTGGTCCGAACAAGAAGACTTTTCGCCTCGCTTGGCGGTCTTATGGGTCCCTGTTCAAATAGAAAATCCGTCGTCATCTTTTCACCTCATCAGGAAAAGGCACAATGAAGTCCTCTGCCGGCAGAAAGGCTCACGGGAAAGGAATATCATATACATGGCACTTAGACTCAGCATGCGCCAGTGATTACGGAAGAAAAAAGAGGGGATTTCGCGCTTTATTCTTGTACCGAATTTCGAAGTTTATGTATGCATCGGACTTCCCATCCAATTGCCCTATTATGGCAATCCGGTTGCCTCTTTTAACCTGATCATCCACCTTTACCACCCTGCTGCTGAGGTGTGTATAAACGGTCGCATAATGTTCTTCATGTTTAATAATAACTGTCTCTCCATAGTCTTTAAGAGGCGCAGAAAAAATGATTGTGCCGCCGGCGGCAGCAAGGACGGGTGTCCCTTCTTTTGCCGATATTCTGATACCATTGTAATACATTCCGTTCGGCTGAATGCCAAATTTCGAACGAACTTTGCCCTTTAGCGGCCAGATAAAGCGATCTCTGTCAAACTTTATTCTTTCAGTCTCGCCTCCTCCATTTCTGTGCTTAATCTTTTCGACCTTATGTTCAAGTTCCTGCCTGGGTGACACTTTGCTGGTCACTATGGACCCTTCCTCCCTGTCTCTCTTTCCGAAAGCTTTCCGTGATTCACTTTTCGTATAAACAGGCGCGGGCTTTCCCCCTCCTGATACAGGTGCATTTGATGACAATTCTTGCCGACCTTTGGCAGTATCCTTAGCCGGCAATTGTTCAACCCTCCGCGGTACTTTTATGACCTTGGGTTCTTCTTTCAGAGGTCTCTCAGAGGGGGGGGGCTTTTCCCTTTGTGCTTGATCTTCCGTTGTCTCTGCCATTTGAGCTGAACTCATCACATCCTCAACAATGTGATTTGCGGCGGGAATGAAGATAACGCTGTCTATCTCTATCAGATTTGGATCGGTGATATTGTTGACTTCCGCCAGTTCCTGAATATTGATCTTGTAGGCCCTGGCAATATTCCAGAGGGTATCACCACTTTTTACGCGATGATATACTCCCTTTGGCTGTGTGGTTTTAATATGATGTCCTGTGCAGGAATAGAAAGACAGACCGATAAAAAATAACAGGACAAACGTCAAACGCCGGGACATATTCAAATCAGACCATCTCATTGATGCCGTCTCAATATTCCCATCCGTGATCACCAATAAGATCAACAAAACGGCACCCGCCAAGGTCTTCTTTCTTCAAATTGTTTATATCTTCGGACAGGCGGGTCAGCTTGATCAGTGCCTGAGAGTGACGGCCACCGATGGGTATAACCAATCTTCCTCCAACGACAAGCTGTTCAACCAGTGTTCTGGGGATATCCGGTGCACCCGCTGTCACAATGATGGCATCGAACGGAGACTCTTCTTTCCATCCATACGTACCATCCCCAACCCGGATAGCCACATTATAGTAATTCAGAGAATCGAGAATCTTTCTCGCCCCGCTGGCGAGTGGGGCGATACGTTCGATAGAGAAAACCCTCTCGGCCAACTCCGCCAATATGGCGGTCTGGTACCCGGAACCCGTACCAAGCTCAAGGACTTTCTCGTTCCCCTTTAGGTTTAACGCCTCTGTCATGAGTGCCACAATATAGGGTTGGGATATAGTCTGTCTTTCGTCAATCGGGAGTGGGTTATCATTGTAGGCCTGGTCTCTCAACGCCTCATCCACAAAAAGGTGTCTGGGTATTGTTTCCATAACCTTCAAAACCCGCTGATCCCCGATGCCTCTGGATCTGATCTGGGAATCCACCATTCTTGTTCTCTGTTTTACATATCTGTCCATCACTCGTCCTGAAGGTGTTTTTTCCTTGGAGGTATCCTGTACACGTCCTCGATCCAGTGATGCCTGCGTATCCCCATGGCTTCCCTGGTCACAATCAGATAATAATATCTCAGTTTGGCATATTCTCTCGCACGATTGAATCGGCCAATCTCGACATTGATATCTTTTAAAACCTGTCGCCTGAGAGAAATCAGGCTGCTGTCATTGTGTTGTGCCCGACACCTTTCGATAATCTGATGGAAATACACAAAGCGTTCTTCTATGCTCTTTTCGATCCCGAACAATTTTTCAAGGGCATGGGAAAGCTTGTCCCCGGCCCGACCGAGAACCGCTGCCCTCTCCTGCAAAAATTCCTCCCTCAGGATATCCTCGAGGTTTTTTTCTCTATTTATCTTCAACATCATGAAAATCCGGCATAATCTTAATATTCATTTACTTTTCTTATCACTTAACAGCTTAATTTTCAATATCAAAGACCTGCTCTCTTAGGGCTATCAATCAAACTTTTCTCGCCTTTCTGATTGACATGCGACGGCTTCTTCCCTATATTGGCTCACATGAAAGGACTTTGCGGTGAAGTTGCCCGCTCAGAGCGCAGTCTTCCGCAGAGGAGTTCCTGCTGCAGAAAGGGGTTGAATCATGGAAGTCAGGATAAACAAATCCACATTGTCTCTTGTTGAAGGAGATATCACCGGCGAAGAGACGGATGCCATCGTGAACGCAGCCAATTCAAGACTTGCGGGAGGGGCTGGGGTAGACGGCGCCATACACCGTGCCGGCGGTCCCTCCATCATGGAAGAATGTCGAAAAATAGGGGGTTGCCCGACAGGACAGGCAGTGATTACCACCGGAGGCAACTTAAAGGCGAAATACGTTATCCATACTGTAGGCCCTGTTTACCAGGGAGGGGTTAAAGGGGAAGCCAATCTCCTGAAAAGCTCCCATCTGGAAAGCCTCAAACTCGCATCGACAAAGAAACTGAAAAGCATTGCCTTCCCCGCCATCAGTACGGGAGTTTACGGATACCCCCTGAATGAAGCGGCTCACATTGCTTTAAAAACGGCGATTGATTACCTCAATGAACATAGCGATATTGAACTTGTTCGTTTTGTCCTGTTCGGCCGTACAACCTACGATATTTTCACCGAAGAACTTAGAAAGCTTTTATAGGGATGAAATATTTTATCATATTAAGATTGTATGAAGCTTCCGAAAGTCATGATAAGGCCCGTTTCCTCTATCAAAATAACTTGAAAGGTATCGGCGAAACAAAAAACCCTTAATAAATACAACATTATGATCAGGACGCATCCTGCATTTCGGCAAAGAGGTGCGTCCTGATTTTTTTATCTTTCTGTTTTACTCGTCACGTCTTTCTTGATGGTGTTAACTGTGTCCATGAGTGTGGAAAAAACATTTTCACGGAAATCGCCCGCCACGACGACCATCATCACATCTTCACCGACCATCAATTTACCTTCCCTGACTTCGGCAATAATTTCTACTATTCCCGGTCTTTGTTTCATTTCTGAGATAATTTCCGCCAAACGATTTCTGTCAACTCTAACGTCCAGTTCCGTAACAGGCTTTCCATCCCTTGATGTCGATCTCACAACACCATTATGACAAAGAATCATTCCCGCATTGTGATATTCAGGATGGGATTTAACCATTTCAATCATGTCCGATATATTCATGTCATCCTCCTCCGACGCTTGACCTGGTCACTTAACTATGAGATAAAAAATTATGAAAAAAAGACCCCGCCAACCAAAGCTCCAGAAACTGGGAGATGTCCTCCAACATGTCCTTAAAGAACGGAATATCCTTTTAACTTCAGAAAAAAGGCGACTCCAGGAAGTCTGGTTGAAAGCCGTTGGATCCCGGATTGCAACCCAGACATCTCCCGACAGACTCCAGAAAGGGTCCCTTTTTGTGAAGGTTTCCAGCTCCGTCTGGATGCAACAGCTTCATTTCCTGAAAGAGGAAATGATTGAAAAAATCAACCGGCAGATGGGTAATCAAACCGTCAAGAACATCTTTTTTTCGATTGGGGAGGTCTTACCCTCTGCCCGTACAGATCAGGACCCGGCAATCTTCTATCCTGAATCGTTTCCTCTTAAGGGAAGAGATAAAAAAAAGATCGAGCAATGCATTGCCTCTGTTTCCGATCAGGAATTGAAGGAAATTCTTAAGAGGGTCATGACCAAAGACTTGATTCGCAGAAGACTCAGAGGGACCCGGAAATCCCTCTGAAAAGTCTGTTCATTGCTTCCGAATAAGTCCCATTTCCCGTATAGATGAACAGCGGGGGCAAAACATCCATTTCCTCTCTACCGCCTTTTATCCCTTCCATGAGAATAAACTCCCCCCGGGAACGATCATGAGAATAAACCGGTTGCATCCTTTTAGGCTCAATCGACGCAGCCCGCATCCTGAATATCATCTCCACCATGCGAGACGCGGGATAAATCATGTAAACACGCCCCGAGGTTTTCAGAACATACACAGATGCCTTTAAAAAATCGCTGAGCGTACCTTTGATTTCGTGTTTTGCCACAGACTTCTGATAATCCGGATTCATTCTACCCGTTTTTAACTTTCGATAGGGAGGATTAATAACGGTGATATCAAAAGACTGCCGGTCGAAGAGGGTTTCTATTGACCTTATATCCCCATGGCAAACAGCCACCTTATTTTCGAGACCATTCAGCACGACGCTGCGCCTGGCCATTTCGACCATTTCTTCCTGAACATCCAGGGCAACTACTTTGGCGCATGGCCGGCTGGTCGCCAAGATGATGGAAATCACGCCGCTGCCCGTTCCCATGTCCAGTACACATTCATGCTGTTTCGGATTGACAAAATGTGCGAGGAGGTAGGCATCGACAGAAAACCTGTATCCCTTTGCTTTCTGGATAATTTTAAAACGTCCTCCGGGAAGTGCGTCAATGGTTTCCCCCTCCCGTATCGGGGAGGAATCATCCCGGCATTCCGTCTTTAATGTGTCGCTTTCTCCGTGTACGGCCAACATGCCCTTTTCTTCCACATTTTAAAGAGAACATGATCTCAATGTTGTTTGTCTCCATATAACCCTTTACGTCAAAGGGTGGACGAATATACCGCTCCTAAGTTTCGGCTCAAACCATGTGGATTTTGGCGGCATGACCCTGCCGTTGTCGGCAACGACCATCAGGTTTTCCAGTGTTGTCGGATACAGAGAAAACGCAACGGCAAAACTACCGGAATCGACCAGGATTTCCAGCTCTTTCATACCCCTGATACCACCCACAAACTCAATGCGATTGTCTTCCCTGGGATCATCAATCCCGAGGATGGGTCCCAGCAGATTGTTCTGGAGAATCGAGACATCCAGGTACTGTACAGGATCAAGTTCATCGAAGCTGTTGACCCGCGCGGTCAATTTATACCATCTTCCCTGTAAATACATTCCAAAGTCATGACATTGCCGGGGTGATTTTTCCTTGAAATCGTCCGATACGATGAATTTTTCGCTGACTTTTTGAAAAAACGGAGGAATATCCAACCCATGGAGATCTCTCACGACACGGTTATAATCCATAATCTTGATCTGATTATGGGGGAACAAGGCAGCCATCATAAAGTTATACGCTTCATCAGCCGAGCTACCGGAGTTCTGTTCTTTTCTCATCTTTCCAACCGCTGCTGCCGCCGCCGCCCGGTGGTGACCATCTGCTATGTAAAGGTTGTCAACATCCGCAAAGGCTTCTGTCAGTGCCTTCATGTCTTTTTCATCATTGACAATCCAGACGGAGTGAGAAATCCCGTCATCCGCCATAAAATCATATTCAGGTTGATTCATGGCGGTCTTCTCTACAATGGAATCGATGGGACTTCTGGCCATGTACGTTAAAAACACCAGCCCCGTTTGGGCGTTGACCGCGGCGACATGCTTGATTCGATCGATTTCCTTATCTTTTCTTGTCAGTTCATGTTTCTTTATCCGCCCGGACTCATATTCCGCCAAACTCACCCTTGCGACAATTCCGTACTGCTCGTGTGCGCCCATCTTCTGTCGGTAGATATAGAAGCAGGGGCTCCGGTCCCGAAACAAAATACCTCTTTGAACAAGACGTTCCATATTGAATTTTGCAATTTCATAGACATGGTCATTGTGAACGTCCAAAAGAGGCAATATATCGGTTTCCGATTTCTCTATGCGCAGGAAACTGAGGGGATTATTGCTGACAATATTTTTTGCCTCCTCCGCGTTGACCACATCATACGGGCATGATGCAACCGCCTGGACAAACTCTCTCTGCGGCCTGAGTGCTCTGAATGGAAGAACAACCGACATAATCAATATCTCCTGTCTGGATTTTTAACATACTGACATTTTGTGTGCAACTATTATGATTGACTTTAAAGCGATTAAGCCGTTGACATCCGGTTCGATTCAAGTATTATTAAACACATCCACCTCTCATCAAGGCAGCAATGAAGCGCAAGGATCATCTCCCGAATGTTAAGAAGACAAATGTGTTTTTGTCTTATTTCTCTTCCTTAAAGCTCACGATTGCCCTTTTGTTCTTCATTGTCCTTCTGTCCATTGCAGGCTCCATCATTCCCCAGCAGGAAGCCTTCATCGAGTTCATCCGCCATCTTCCTGCAGGGTGGGCTGCCGCCCTGCAGAAGATGCAATTCTTCGACCTGTATCACTCCATCTGGTTTTTTCTCCTCCTTGGGCTCCTTTCTTTGAATCTGGTGGTCTGTTCTCTGAATCGTTTCCCCGTTACGTGGAAAGCTTATCAGGCAAAGGCATTTCCCGAGGCTTTCACATCGCTTGAAAACCTGCCGGCACCGCTAACACTCATGACTGAGGAACGGCGTGAGAGGGCGCTGCAACGGATGGAAGCCCTGCTTGCCAGGGAATACCGCAAGACGGAAAAGAGAGAAACAGGACAAGGCACCTTTTTACATGCGGAGAAGGGCCGTTTCTCTCTTTTTGGCATCTACATCGTACACCTGAGTATCCTGATCATCATTGCAGGAGCCGTTGTGGGATCAATCTTCGGATTTAACAGCTTCATTAAGATGGCAGAAGGTGACTCCATTGATACCATTCACCTAAAGGACAACAGGGGTGAAAAAAAGTTGAATTTTTCCATCCGCTGTGACCGTTTCAGTGTGAATTATTATGAAGACGGTCTCCCCAGGGAATATCGTTCGGATTTGACGTTTTTAAAGAACGACCATGTCGCCTATCATGGATCTTTGCGTGTCAACCACCCCATTACATTTGAAGGGATCCGCTTTTATCAGGCAAGCCACGGAACCATGTCCGGCGGCAGGATTGGTCTCACCATCAGAAAGGAGGGTGGAAAGGAACAGCGTGACATCTTTTCTCTTGATCACATAGACAGGAAGTATTACACCGGATTGCAGATTGCTTACGATCCGGGCATTCCCATCGTTGCAACAGGAGCATTTCTGTTGTTTGCCGGTTTTATGGTGGTCTTCTTTTCTTCGCACCGGCAGATATGGATAGAAGTAGATACACATGGAGACCATACCAGGATCAGGTTGGCCGGTAAGACAAGTCGAGACCCACGCCGCATGCAAAGAGAATTGGAACTCCTGATGGATTTATATAAAAATTCCGGAGATGGGGTATGAGTGATACCGTTATTTTGAACTGGGTTACCTATGTCTATTTCGGATCTTCCATCCTCTATCTCCTCAGGATGATAACGGGGAAAGAGTTCTGGGGAGGCATCGCTTCATGGACAACGGTCGCGGGATTTCTTGCCCAGACAATCGCTCTGATTCTAAGGTGGATCACTTCATATAAGCTGGATATCGGCCATGCGCCCCTTTCCAATTTTTATGAATCTCTCATTTTCTTCGCATGGGCCATTATCCTGCTGTATTTGATCGTTGAGTGGCGAACCAAGTGGCGAAGCGCCGGTATCTTCGTTGCCCCCCTCGCCTTTCTTTCCATGGCCTATGCGTCTTTTGCACCAAACGTAAACAACAGGATCCAGCCGCTCATTCCGGCACTGCAGAGCAACTGGCTGATCAGTCATGTCATCAGTTGTTTTTTGGCGTATGCGGCTTTTGCCATCACTTTCTGCCTCGGCATCATGTACCTTGTAAAAAGGTTGGACACGGGCAATCAGGAAAGCACACGGCCTTTTTTTCGATTCCTGCCGGAGACGAGTTATCTGGATGAGTTGATCTACCACAACATTGTCTTAGGTTTTATTCTTCTGACACTTGGGATTGTAACGGGATCCATCTGGGCACACCATGCATGGGGTCCTTACTGGAGTTGGGACCCAAAGGAAACCTGGTCTCTGATCACCTGGTTGATTTATGCAGTCATGCTGCATTCGCGAAATATGAAGGGATGGCAGGGGAAAATGATGGCAATACTGGCTATTGTTGGTTTTGCCGCGGTGTTATTCACCTATTTGGGGGTTAATTATCTCCCCGGTCTTCACAGTTATCTTCAGTCCTGATATCTCTACCAGGTTCCATTGCGACACATTCTGATAAAAAAGGAAACGAACATGAATCCAACAAAAGCGTTTATCCATGGTCTCGAAAGTTCAAGCCAGGGAACAAAGGGATTGTTTTTCAAAGAAAAATTCCCGGACATGATCATTGAGGACTTTTCCGGCCCGTTTGAAAAAAGAATGGACACATTAAATCATCTTCTGCTCAAAAAAAAAGAGCTCATCCTAGTCGGATCGAGCTACGGAGGACTGATGGCAGCCGTTTATACCTTTAACAATGCAACGAAAGTCAGAAAGCTAATCCTCCTCGCACCGGCGCTGAATCTTGAAGAATTCAAACCGTATTTGAACAAGAAATCGAATATTCCCGTAACAATCTTTCATGGCAGGCACGATGACGTGGTGCCGCCCGAATCCGTCCATGATATTGCGCGCAAAGTTTTCACCGACCTTCAGCACGACATGGTCGAAGACGATCATTCTCTTCATGACACATTTAAAGATATGAACTGGGACAGGCTTCTAAAGCTTTGATATAAATGCCTGCCCCCATAGGAAACTAATTTCTTGACAAGATTCCGGTGTTCCCTTAACATCCGCGAAACACTTGGAGATTCATAGAGAAGATATGTATTCAAAAAAAGTGGTCATTCGTTATACGGCAGACAACGTCGATCAACCCATTATCTGTCAGCTTGTAAAAAAGCACGATCTCGCGTTCAATATTTTAAAGGCTCAGATTTTCCCGCGGAGAGAAGGGGTTATTGTCCTGGAACTCAGTGGTTTGAAGGAAAATTTCGAAAACGGAATCCGTTTCCTGAAAGAAAAAGGCCTTAAGGTTGAACCCCTTTCAAAGAGTGTAAGCCAAAATACCGATCGGTGTGTGCATTGCGGCGCCTGCACTGCTTTTTGCCCGACAGATGCTCTTTATCTTGAACGCCAATCTGCGAAGGTTCTTTTTGATCCGGAAAAGTGCAACGGATGTGAACTCTGTGTCTCGGCCTGCCCTGTAAGAGCCATGGAAGTCAATCTGTTTTAGCTGACCTCGGACGTTATAAGTCCCTGTGACACCAAACGGGGTATTTGAAAAGATTTCCCGGTAGCGGTACGATATAATCCCGATGGGAACGTCACCTCTCCTTCGTGGTTTCTTTACCGTCTTTCATAAACTCTCTCAGCTCTTTTGAATATATCACGCCTTTCTCAGCGACAGACTTCCCCTTGCCGTACACACTTTTCCCTTTTTCAACAACCTTGCTGGTTTTTTCCCTGGTCTTCTGCAGAGCATCCTGTATTTTTTCAGGCATTTTCCCGGGATCCTTAAAATACATATATCCCCCCATAGCCATCAATAGAAGGATAAGCAACAAAGCCAGCTTAAAGAGCTGCTTAAAAATGACGTATACAACCATTAATGCGACAAACACCGCCACCCCAACGGTAAGCTGGTGAGTCATCACATACTGAATTATGCTGTCCATTGTCATACCCTCCATGGAAAATAGGGTTCCATTTTATTGCAACTTTTACACAAAATCCAGTATTTCTTTCACCTTGACAAACATTGATGCCGGCGTTTAGAGTTCATCAAGCAGAAATACAGGCTTCTATACTTCTCAGAAGCAATGCGACGGATCTTCGATTCGCCTCGTAGAACCCATTGATTAAGGTTATCAGAAGAGGTCTTTATTTTGATTAAGGTGGCAATATCTACGCTGGGCTGCAAGGTCAACCAGTACGAATCAGCGGGAATTCTTGAAGCTCTTGACAAGAGGATATATACCGTCGTCCCTTTCAACGAGATGGCTGACTGGTACATCATCAACACGTGCACTGTGACAAAAAGAACGGATTATCAATCAAGGCAGCTCATCAGAAGGGCCATCAGGAAGAATCCGGAAGCTTCCGTCATCGTTACGGGTTGCTATGCGCAGATCGCCTCCGAAGAAATAGCCCGCATACCCGGAGTCTTCCTGATTGCGGGAACGGCAGAAAAAGAAGCTATTCCCTCTTTATTACAGAAGCACGCGATGGGCAAGCCTCAAATTTTTGTGGGTAACATCGCTAAAATTCATCCATATTCAGGACTTGTTACCAGAACATTCCCTGGTCGCACCCGGGCTTTCCTGAAGATTCAGGACGGATGCAACAGCTATTGCAGTTACTGTATCATCCCCTATGCGCGCGGCCGCAGCCGGAGCCTCCCGGAGCAAGATGTGATAAACCAGATCGAAATCCTCGCCCGGGCAGGCTATCATGAAGTCGTTCTAACAGGAATTCACCTTGGAATGTATGGTCAGGATATCCTGCCGCCAACGAATCTTCTCAACGTCCTGAGAAATGTAGACACGAACGGAACAGTGGAAAGATTGCGCCTGAGTTCTATTGAAATAACGGAAATTTCCGATGAAATGCTCCGCTTAATGGCAGATTCCCGCATCCTCTGCCGGCATCTTCATATTCCTCTCCAGAGCGGCGATGACGGAATTCTCTCCGCCATGAAAAGAAACTACGACTCCACCTTCTTCAGGGATCATGTGCAAAAAATCTGTTGCACCATTCCGGATATTGCCATCGGCCTCGATGTGATGGCTGGATTTCCCGGAGAGAAAGAGGACGCATTTGAAAATACCCTCCGCCTGATTGAAGCGCTCCCTGTCGCTTATCTTCACGTATTCCCTTATTCAGACCGTCCCGGCACAGCGGCTTCAAAATTGGAGGGACCGATCGGGGAAGATGAAAAGAAAAGACGGGTAAAAATATTGAGGGACCTCGGGCAAAAGAAAAGAAACAGCTTCGCCGGGATATTTGAAGGTAAAATGCTTTCCGTTCTTGTTGAAGATAAAAATGATAGAGCTACCGGACTTATGAAGGGATTTTCCGACAATTACATCCCCGTTTTGATCACCGGTGGGGTTCCTGATCTCCCCCATAAAATTCTGCATGTGATGATTGAGGAAGCCCGGGACGGCAGATTATTTGGAAGGACAACGAATCATGACGGATGAAAGACTCGCGGCACTGAATCAACTGCAGGAGAAACTTGATTATTATTTCAGGGACCCGAGACTGCTGGATAATGCCCTCATACATCGATCCTTTGTCAATGAAAATCCGGCACTCTGTCTGCAAGACAATGAAAGGCTTGAGTTTCTTGGAGACACGGTCATCGGACTGTGTACAAGCGATATTTTGATGAAGCAATATCCCGACTACATGGAGGGTCAGCTTTCCAAGATGAGAGCTTCCATTGTGAACGAGCACTCCCTTGCAGATCTGGCCAAGAAACATGCGATCGGGGATTTTCTTCTGTTGGGCAGAGGAGAAGAAAGTTCCGGGGGGAGAATGAAGATATCCATTCTCTCAAACGCCTTTGAAGCCGTGATTGCCGCCATATACCTCGATTCGGGGTTTGAAGAGGCTTGCGGTTTCATTAAGAGGGTTTTCGCACCTCTGATTGTCGAGGATACCGGAACATCAATATACAGAGACTATAAAACTGCCGTGCAGGAAATCTGCCAGGACAGATTCAGGGATACACCCAAATATACGCTCACCGCGGAATCGGGACCTGACCATGAAAAAATCTTTGACGTCAGACTCTCCGTAGCCGGTATTATCACGACGACAGGCACAGGAAAAAGTAAGAAGGAAGCAGAACAGCAGGCTGCTAAAAAAGCGTTGGAAGCGCTGCGACAAAACGAAACCGGCATCGGTAGTGGCGGAGATTGACCGTGCAGATGATTATTCCCATCTTTATTATGCACAGGGGCTGTCCCCATCGATGCATATTCTGCAATGTCCGCAAGACCGCCGGCAACTACCCGGAGAGCCTTTCCGAAGAAGCATTCTGCGATACAGTACACAGACATTTGGGAACTTCAAAGGCAAAGCCGGATCGCGTTCAGATTGCCTTTTATGGTGGAAATTTTACAGGCATGGAACAAGGTGAACAGATCAGATTCCTGGAATATGCAAGGCCGTTCATTGATAAAGGGCTGGTTGAGAGTATCAGAATCTCAACACGGCCCGATTGTATCGATCCTGAGTGCCTGGATGCCCTTAAGGCGCTCCATGTAACGACCGTTGAACTCGGTGCTCAGTCCATGGCAGATAACGTCCTCGCTCTTGCCAGCAGAGGTCATACATCGGCCGATGTCACAAACGCCGTTAAAATGCTCAAAGAGTGGGGATTTGAAACGGGGATTCATCTCATGGCCGGTCTTCCCGGAGACACACCCGCATCCTTCGATTGCACTGTCGGACAGGTCATTGCCCTTCAGCCGGATACGGTAAGGATCCACCCCACTATTGTCTTCGCTGATACTGCCTTGGAAAGGAAATATCTCAGTGGAACTTATAGCCCACTGACTCTGACCGAGGCCATTGATATCTGCAAAAGTGCCTTGAAACAATTTAAAAAGGCTGGTATCCCCATTATACGACTCGGCCTCCAGACGACCCGGGAAATGGAAGCGCCGGGCAGTATCATTGCCGGGCCTTATCATCCGGCGTTCCGTTCTCTTGTTGAAGAATCCCTCTATCTTGACATGGTATCATCCGCGCTCTCCATGGAACATGTTAAAAATAAAGCGGTCACCTTTATACTGTCACCTAAAGATGTCTCAACCTTTCGCGGCCAGCGGAACAGGAACCTGAAAGGGATCAAAGAGCGTTTCGAACTTGCGGAAATTCAAGTTTCGCCTGATCCCAATCAGGCAAGAGGATCTCTGAAGATAGCAATTGAGGGAAAAGTATCAGAAGGAGTATTACGTGTTTAAATCCGGATTCATAGGTATCATCGGCAGGCCGAATGTGGGAAAATCGACCCTTCTCAACAGCATCATCGGCGAAAAGATTGCCATCGCCACCCATAAACCGCAGACGACGAGAAACAAAATTATGGGTATTAAAAATCTCAGCGACGGACAATTAATCTTCCTTGACACACCGGGTATTCACAAGGCATCCACCCCTTTGAATCAATATATGGTCACCACGGCCATGGATACCTTCAGAAGTGCCGACATCCTTCTCCTGATTGTGGAAGCGGAGGCAGGCGTTCATCACGACGATCGGATGATCATCAATTCTCTTGACAACGTCAGGCTACCCGTCATTCTCACGATCAACAAGACAGACCTTGTGCAGAAAAGAGCTGTTCTTCCTGTCATAGATGAGTTTCAACGGCTCTTTTCTTTTGTTGACATCATCCCTATTTCTGCCTTGACCGGGGATGGGGTGTCTGTTCTTATCGAACAAATACGGAAACTTCTTCCTGAAGGCCCCCATTATTTCCCTGAAGATATGATGACTGACCGAACCGAACGGTTCATCGCGGCTGAGATCATACGTGAAAAGATCACACTATTGACCCATCAGGAAATCCCATATGCAACGGCCGTTGTTGTAGATTCATTCAAAGAGGATGAAGAAAAAAATCTGATCCGCATTCAGGCAACGATCAACGTAGCGAAAGATTCACAAAAAGGAATCCTCATCGGGAAAAAGGCTTCCATGCTGAAAGAAATCGGCAGACGGGCAAGGCTGGACATGGAAAAATTCTTTGCCGCCAGAATCTATTTAGAACTGTTTGTCAGGGTAAGTAAAGACTGGACACATGATCCGAGAATGCTGCGGGAATTCGGCTATACCGTAAAGTCATAAGGACGTTTGTTAGGGGGGAATCTTGCATCAGATAAAACCGGTTATTGCCATTATCGGCAGACCCAATGTGGGAAAATCGACACTGTTCAATCGCCTGTCTCAGAAAAGCAAGGCAATCGTAATCGATGAGCCGGGAGCGACGAGAGACCGGAACTATGCCGATTGCACCCGGTACGGCAAGGATTTCACCCTTATCGATACCGGCGGATTTGAACCTGTGTCCACAGAAAAAATCCTTGTCCAGATGCGCGAACAGACTGCGCTCGCCATGGAGGAGTCCGATGTCATCATCTTCTTGATGGACGGCAGGGAGGGCTTGGTCCCATCGGACACAGAAATTTCCCAGATTCTCAGACGGATTGAAAAGCCGGTTTTCTTTGTCATCAACAAGATCGACGGGATGAAGCATGAAAATCTGGCTTACGACTTCTATCAGCTTGGAATCGAGACACTCTATTCTATCTCCGCCCAGCATGGGGTTGGCATTCATGAATTGATGGACGACGTGGCTAAATGTCTTCCATACACAGACGAAACAGTTTCTGCCACAGAAGAACCGATCCGGATCGCTGTGATCGGAAAACCGAACGTCGGCAAATCCTCCCTGGTGAACAAAATTTTGGGTCATGAAAGAACCATTGTGAATCCCATTCCGGGCACCACGAGAGACGCAATAGACACCCCTTTTGAACTCAATGACAGGAAGTATCTGTTAATCGATACAGCCGGCATCCGGCGAAAGAGCAGGATTACCCATATTCTTGAAAAATACAGTATTGTTCAGGCCCTGAAGGCCATCGACCGCTGTGATATCGCCCTGCTCCTTATTGATGCTGAAGAAGGCATTACGGAACAGGACGCCAAGATTGCCGGTCTTGCTGTTGAAAGAGGAACAGCCTGTATCATCGTTGTCAACAAATGGGACGTGATTGAGAAAGATAACGCCACCATTGGAATTTACGTGAAGGATATCAAAGACAAAGTCAAGTTTATGGATTACGCCCCCATCGTTTTTATATCAGCCCGGACCGGACAGCGGGTATCCAGGATATTTGATATCATTGAATCGGTTTATATCCAGTACACCAAGCGGATATCCACGTCCGACCTGAACAGGGTCGTGAGAGAAATCGTTGCATCGAAGCCGCCTTCCCGCCATCAGGGCAAGCCGAATCCTTTCAGTTACATGACCCAGGCATCCACCGCCCCGCCAACGTTTGTTTTTTTCGTCCGTGAGCCGAAGGCCATTCATTTCTCATATCGGCGCTTTCTGACCAACCGTATCAGGGAGGCATGCGGTTTCGACCAGGTGCCTCTCAAGATTGTCTTCAGGAAGAAAAACAGATAAGGGATATTCCCCCCCCCCATATGATTGTCATGTCGGCCGTAAAAAAATCTTTCGATAAAAAAAGGGTTTTTATGGACATGGCGTTCATAAAAACCCTTTTATCGCTTTTGTCAGGGGAAATATCCCCCGGGTTATTTTTACGTTTTCCAATCAGGCGCCGTCCAGACCTGCACTTTCCTTCTTTCTGAACCACGAAGCCGGGTCCGTCAGATATTCTTCTGTATCTTTAAGAGATACGTAATGTTCATGCTCAATATCGGCAAGGAGATTAAAGAAGGCTTTCTCTTTCGGATCGGAGACTTTATCGCGAAGATTAGCATAATATTCTGCACCTTTGGCCTCAAACTCTATGGCTAACTGAATTGCCTTCAGATCGTCTGCATCTCCTTTGGCCGTCTTTGGCGCCTTCTGAGCTGCCTCTTTGAGGACTTTTTTAACAACCGTCTCTTTTACTTTGAGGGGGACGGTTTCAGGCCACTTTTTCTGTTTTTCCCAGTTTTCGCTTATCTGCTTCAACCTTTCATAATGTTCCAGTTCCTCCCCGGCTATCTGTTTAAACATGGCCTTGCCGACGGCATTCTTCGTTCTCTCCGCATTTTTCAGATAGAAATCGTGTTCCTTCTTCTCGTTGTTGAGGGCAACCTGCAGGGCGTTTAATCTTTCTTTCATGATGAGCCTCCTTTTGTTGAAGTTCAAATGGTTTTTGTCATTAGGTTTATCGAGAAATATTTGACATTAAAATATGAATTCGCGGCCGCCTTGTCAAGGCAAAAAAGGAGGCATAATCATGGCATGAACCAGTCAATTCTCATTGAGTTCGTCAACATATTCCGCCACATTCTGGCAGAGATCGGATATTCTTTCCAGATGAAGTAACATTTCCACAAAAAATGGACCGGCGTCTGCATGGCATATTCCGCAGTAATATCTGATCAGGTGGCTTTCTCTCGCCACCTTGACCATTCCGTCAATTACCCCCTCACGGGTAAAAATACTATTGATCATTTTTTCATCCCGGCAATCGATCAGAGATACGGCATCATGAAGATTTTCAGCCACCAACATTTCAATTTCCACCAGTTCCTCTTTTGCCATTTTTGTAAAATCAGACTGTGTCTGATATTTACTTTTCGACAGTTCGGCCAACCGGACGGCATGATCGCCTATTCTTTCAATATCATCCACCATAGCCGTGTAGGTAAACAGTTTTCGGGATTGCTCCGGTGACAGCCGATCCTGAGAAATCCTGCATAAAAAGTCCATGATTTCCATTCGCAAATTATCAATGACAGGTTCTATGTACCCGATATTTTGTCTCCTCCACTCCTTATAATCCTCTCTTAAAGTCAGGTTCTCCATAAATATCTTTTCCGCGAGAACGATTTCCCTGTGCATCTCCTTCTTCACACAGGCCAAGGCATCTTCAGGATTCACCAAATGTTTTTCATCGAGGAATTCAGGCCAGAGCGGCAGCACCTCTTCCTTCCCGGGAATCATCTTTTCGATTAATCGGGAATAGGGTGTAAGAATAAGTATAAAGATTACAACGATAATTATATTAAAAAACAGGTGGCCGAGAGCAATCTGCTGCGCCGTATTGACCGTAAAAATATTCAAAACATAGATGAAAAAAGGCAGGATCGCCATAGAGATGAGGACACCGGCACACTTGAAAATGAAGTGAGAAACGGCGCTTCTCTTGCCGCTGATGCTTGTCACCATGCTTGCCATCAATGCCGTTACGGTAGTGCCGACATTGGCGCCGAAAACAATAGGCAAGGCATTTTCTATTGTGACGAGATTGTACTGAGCCAGTATCACGAGAACACTGATGGGTATTGCGGAAGCATGAACCATTCCGGCAAAGAGTGCGCCGATCCCTATACCGATTAAAGGATGCTTTGTTTCCTGAAAGAAAAGGATGACAGCCGGATGATTCTTCAGTGGCGCTGTGGCATAAGAGGTCAGGCTCAGTCCGAAAAATATCAGGCCAAAATAAAAAACAAGTTCCCCGCCGGTTTTCCACTTCGCCTTTCCCATAAACCAGAGCATGGCGCCCGCAATAATGAAAAATGGCGAAAGATCTGTAAATCTCCAGACAACCAGCTGAACCGTTAATGTCGTCCCGATATCCGAACCGAGAATGATTCCGAGAGACTGGTAGAAGGTGATCAGTCCGGCATTCACCATTCCGATGATCAGAACGGACGTTGCGGAACTGCTTTGAAAAAAAACGGTCGATACAGCGCCGACGAACAATCCGTACACCGGTTTCTTCACGGCATATTTGATGTAATCCCGTATCCGGACCGTGAAGAGTTGCTGAACCTCAGCACTCAATTTCATCATGCCGAACAGAAAAAACGTGATACCGGTCAGCAGAATCAGGACTTCTTTCATAGGAATTACAGGAAAGGTTGTAACAATCAAATCCCCCTTTCGCCTTTATGGAGGCGCAGGGGGATTGTTCAGATACATATCATCCGATTTGTCGTGCTACTCTACTTTTTTGAACACCTTGCCCTTCGCACCACACACGGGGCAGGCATCGGGAGCTTCTTTTCCAACCGTGTAACCGCAAACAGGGCATACAAAATAGGGATATGTTTCCTGAGATGCCCCTAAATGATCCAGTATCTCCTGATACAATTTCGCATGGGTTTTCTCAACCTCATTTGCATAATGGAACGATCGTTCCGCCGCCTTATTGCCTTCCGCCTTTGCCGTTTCAATCATCGCGGGATACATGGACTTGAATTCATGGGTTTCACCGTCGATCGCTTCCTGTAGATTTTCCTTTGTACCCATGATCTTGTTGAGAGCGCGCAGGTGATTGTGGGCGTGAACGGTTTCAGCCTCTGCCGCTGCTCGAAAGAGCTTTGCCGCTTGAGGATAACCTTCCTGTTCCGCTTTTGCGGCGAAGGCCAGATACGTTCGGTTTGCCTGCGACTCACCCGCAAAAGCTTCTCTTAACGCATCTTCTGATTTCGACATGTTCTGATATCTCCTTTCTTTTATGAAAGATTTGAAAAACTTGGAAAATGAGTTTCGCTATGCTCAGAATCTTTTTCACGAAAAATCTTCGATTCGCCTCGCAAAACCCATTTTTCAAACATTTTTATATACGATTCCATCATTCCGGCATTTATCTTTTGCAATCACGCATATTTGCCGGGGAAATTCGGTGGACGCTTCTCCCTCTGGGCAAGAATTCCTTCCCGGGCATCAAGACTGCCGAATATGGGCATTCCGATTTTAATTTCCCTTTTGAAAGCATCCTCATAGGTCATATCCTGTGTTTCCCGGAAGCATCGAATTATTCCCTGAACAGCGAGAGGGCCGTTGCCGGCAATTCTATTTGCCAATACCTGCGCCGCGTCCATCAATTCACCCCGCGACACGACACGATTAATGAAACCCCAGTCATATAAGGTCTTCGCCGGAAAATTATTGGCGGTCAGAAGAATTTCGAGAGCCCTGCAGGGCGTCAATATGCGAGGGAGATAAATGTTCGAGCCGCCGACAGGCATGATTCCCAGACTTGCTTCCCTCATTTGAAAAACTGCATCATCCGAGGCAATCCGGAGATCAGCACCCATAATCATTTCGAAACCGCCCGTCAGACAGTATCCGTTTACAGCCGCAATCACTGGTTTTTTTACAATATTTGGTTTCAGCATGGCTTGGCCGACATGAGGCCCTACCTCTATTAACCACCGTTCCGCATCTGTTTCCGGAGCCCTGACTCCCGTGAGCACAGGAATGGCCGTTTTCAAATCCATGCCGGAACAGAAAATATCCGGCAGACAGGAATACAAAATTACTACGCGAATCATTTCATCCTGATTGATGTCCAACCATGTCTTGTACAGCCCCATCAGTGTTTCAGGATCAAGTGCATTCCTTTCCTTCGGGCGATCCAATCCCACTTTTGCAACATGTCCTTCCTTTTCATAAATCAGCCTCATAGGAACCTCCATCTGAATATATACCCGATTATATCCTGAAAATTAGAGATTTTCTTAACTGTGATTTCTACCAGACTTACTGTGATACCACAAGACCAATGTAGGCATATCTACAACTTTTTCAAGAATACTAACAATATCTGCTTTTTCGAAATCATTTAATGTCCATAGTAATCATATGCCTTTGAGACAATTAATCATAAGAATTGACAATTAATCTTGATTTAGTATATATAATCACTACTGTCCGGAATAGTTAGTACATAAAATTTGTAAAAGCTTAACATATT